>JBBPZJ010000313.1:0-18555 GCA_038199395.1 Chitinophagales bacterium | reverse complement strand
GCATCAGCTTTTGCCAATGCGACTACAGGTCCAACGCAATGGGTGGCGTAATGCATAGGCGGTAAACCTTCCCAGTAGCCGGGCCATCCTGCCATTTCCTGCTGGTGAGATGCACGCAGGAACTGCAGTTTGCCCATTTCACCTTTTTCGTACATCTCCTTCACAAACAGAAACTCACGGCTATACACAACGGTTTCCATCATCATATAGGTTAAACCGGTTTCTTTAACGGCTTCAACTATCTGGCGGCATTCTTCTACAGTAGTTGCCATGGGTACTGTGCACGCAACGTGTTTACCTGCTCGCAATGCAGCAATAGATTGTTCCGCATGACTTTGAATGGGCGTATTGATATGAACAACATCAACATTAGGATCTTTCAACAATTCATTATAATCGCTATACCTTTTGTCAATACCAAATGCGTCGCCTACTTCATTTAGTTTCTCTATATTCCTCTGGCATATTGCATACATGTTTGCGTAAGGATGTCTTTGGTAAATAGGAATAAATTCAGCACCGAACCCCAGTCCTACGACGGCTACATTTTTCTTTCCTTGATTCATTTAATTTTTTTTAGTGAAATAATTTTTGATAGAGAAGAAGCAATTATTTAAAACGCTTATTTGTTTTTTTAGTTTAAAGGGTTTTATTGACCACAGATAAATTCTTTCCATAAACGGTTGAGGTCAGCATCATTCCGGTTGCCAGTATAAACTACTATCCTGTAACGGACGTTTTCAATTTCCCCTTTGTTTAACTTCCAGTCGCCCAAAATCTGCCGTGAAGGACCCAGGCCAAACTGGGTATCTGTTCTCCAGGGTATTGGGAAACCTTTATTATCAGGATGATCAAAAACGGCCATATGCCCCCAATCATTGCGGCCTTCCACCTCTACTCCCACATCGGCCCATATGGCCCGCTGCGCCTCTATTTCAGCATTGTGTTGCCCAACAGCATTCACTATGTCAGCCTTGGTACCTTTATGCCAGGGCATTCTTATAAACAAACCTCCTACGTAAAATTTCCCAAAGGTAATGTCTGTTTTTGCCTCGCCCTTCCAATCAAGATCGAGCAAATATTTACCGTTTTGTTCCTGCAATGACCATATAGCTGTTTCCGTTAGTGTAATGTTGCCTTTTTCATCAATCAAGTCGTACACTGTCTGCCATTTAACCTGTTGTCCTTTAGTTGTAATGACGTTAGCCGAAACACGGCGCCAGTAGTCGCTTTGCCATTTCATAAAATAGTCCCTTCCATTCACAAGCTTCAAACCCCAATAAATGCCGGTCTGGTGTGGATGATGTTCCGGACGATATTCAGTAAGCACACCATTACCATCCGGGGCAATGATAGGATGGATATAAGGCCGTTCATCCGGTTTTGCAATTTGTGTAAGCATTGCTTCTTTACCGTTAGCCCTGAATACAGAAATGGTTCCGGTAGCCTCGTCTTGCCTGACGTCAAAGACCTTGTTGGAGTCGCCACCTGTACCGCTGTTATTATGCATTGTACTGCATCCATAACTATAAACGGCCACGGCTATGAATAATACAATTGATTTGAGCATACTTATTTTTTATCCAGTTTCTTAATTTTTATACTTCGGTAGGATACCGTTCCGCCACGGCCTTCCAGTAAAATATGACCTTTGACCGCCATGCCAAAAGCCGGTAAATCTTTGTACTTACTTTTTGAAACCAGGTCAAGGTATTCCGCCGATCCGCGTTTGTATTCCAGGATCTTGTAGCCGTTTAACCAATATTCCACGTTGTTGTCAGGAAAGGCTTTAATGATCGCCTGGTTCCACTCACCTGTTTTTTTAAAAGAGGTGCGTGTTTTTTGTGAAGGCAAAATATCGGCAAGTGATCCAAGCATACGGTTAGGCGCTAACCCTGGTACCGAGTCATCCACGATTTGGTATTCCAATGCGGCAACTGCATTTCCTTTAGCCGGGTCCTTGTTTTCTGTAAGTTCTCCTACAAAATATTTAATCCCGCTATTAGCGCCTGGAGTAAGTTTGAAATCAAATTTCAAAATGAATGCGCCGAACTGATCTATTGTCATAATGTCGCGGCCGGTTCCTAATGCTTTAGAATCAGCGGCAACATTTAATGAACTGTCTTTTATCTCCCAGGCTTTTTCGGGAAAACGAGGTGTGTAAGCATCCCTCCAACCCTTTGTCGTCTTACCATCCCATAATAATGAATAGCCTGTTTTTTTCTCCTGTGATGAAAGATCATTAGGAATGGTGTTAACAACGTATATATCGTCGAGAGGCGAAGGCTTAATATCAGCGGTTTTTATTCGAATATTACGAAAACGCACCTGGTTGCCACCGGGAGGATCTGTTGGGTTATTAGCATGAAGCTGCAGCCCGATAAATCCTTTTTGCGATTCGGCGTCCACCAAGTGCGAGATGGGAATCCCATTCACCCAGGTCCTCATAGTAGTTCCAAAACACTCAATCCTATATTTATTCCATTGATTATTTTTAAAAGCTCTCTTACCAGGCACATTAAGCTCGGTGGTATACAACCAATTCCTCCGGCCACCTTCATCATAGATACTGCCACTCCACCTTTGCGGCTTCGGATCAACTTCCATTTGGTATCCATGTACACGTCCGTTCATATAATCTGCAGTGCTGCGGGAACGAAATTGCACGCCGGAATTATTCATCAAAGTATCAATCGAAACTTCAAGCTCAAGGATAAAATCACTAAAGTCTTTTTCTGTACATAAAAATCCGTTCGGCTGGTCATGCACATCCGTTCCTACTATCACTCCATCTTTTACTTCCCATTTATGTTTGCCATTCAATTCCCTCCATCCTGTCAGGTCTTTACCATTAAAGAGAATCTGCCACCCTTTTTCTGCTGATTGGGCTACAACATTTGCATTTACAAAAAGGAGTATTATTGCGATGAGTATAACCTCAAATTTTAATTGCATCATTTCATAAAATCTTTTAAGCTCTTTGAAATATCCATCACTTAACTTTAATCAAAAAGGGCAAAAGCCACATACTTATCGCCTGATTTAGTTCTTTGCTTACCTCCCCCTCCACAGGCTATCACAACGAATTGCTTACCGTTTGCCTCGTACACGGTAGGGGTAGCAATGCCGGCCGCGGGCAAATCTGCTTCCCATAAAAGTTCTCCTGTTTTTTTATTGAAAGCCCTGATTTTTTCGTCTCTTGTTGCCCCGATAAAAATTACTCCTCCCGCTGTCACTGCAGATGAACCGAAATTTTCACTTCCTGCATGTATCCCTTTTGCTTTCAATTCAGGGTAGTCGCCAATGGTTTGCTTCCATAACACTTCGCCTGTATTCAGGTTAATAGCAGACAAATGTCCCCAGGGCGGCTTAACACCAGGATAACCTTCTTTCGTCAGAAACTTGCCTCCGTCCATGCGGTATGGAGTCTTGAAATATGGAGGCAGCTCTTCTTTATCTGAAATACTGAACCGTAGATTTTGTTTCGATTTGATATTAAGCACATAAGAAGCTATAGCCGTTTTTTGTTCTTCAGCTAAATGACCGAACGGAGGCATGTTATTCCTTCCGGTAGTAATTAAGCTCTTAAAAGAAGTTTCATCATATTTTACTCCAGGATTTAAATTGCTTCTTTTCTCGATGCCTACTAACGAAGGATTAGCAGCTAATGCCGGGTTAGTCTGCCCTCCTCTCCGGTCTAAGCCGTGACAACCACTACATTGGGCATCAAACAAAGCTTTACCAACCTGTAAGTTTGTTCTTATGTTAGCGGTAGATGTATCAGGTTTGTTTACATCTGTCATACGCACGACCCACGGCGATTCATTTGCATTTACATACATGATGCCGGTAGTGGGATCATAAGACGGACCTCCCCATTCTGTGCCTCCGTTCCATCCGGGACTTTGCAAGGTCCCTTGTGTAGAAGGAGGATTCCACATATTACCGGTTTTGTAAGATCTAAACTTTTTTAAAATATCCTGGTAAGAAGAATCAGGTATTCCTTCCTGCAGCAGATCAGCTTCTGTAAGTGCCTGCCTTACAAAAGGTTTAAAAAATGTTGGAACGGGCTGAGTAGGTGAAGTTTTTTCTCCCATAAGTTCCGATTGCGGAACCGGCACTTCCTGTATCGGATGAATTGGTTTACCTGTTACCCTGTCAAACATAAAAATGAACCCGCTTTTACCTACCTGAACCGCCACATCTACCTTTTTCCCATCTTTTGTAATGGTAGCCAGGATAGGATGAGTTGGAATGTCCCAATCCCACAGATCATGATGTACCGTTTGGTAATGCCAAATGAGCTTGCCTGTCGCCGCATCTAAGGCTAATACAGAATTTGCATACAGGTTATTACCCTTTCGGTTGCCGCCATAAAAATCGGGTGTGGCTGAGCCGGTTCCGCAGAAGACCATTCCTCTTGCTTCATCTAAACTAAATCCGCCCCAAGCGTTAGCTCCTCCAACATAAGTATATGCTTTCGGATTCTCCCATGTGTCATAGCCCGGTTCGCCGGGATGAGGGATCGTATGAAAGATCCAACGCTGTTTTCCGGTGTGTACGTCATACGCCCTGATGTGTCCCGGTGCAGCCTTTGCGGATTCTGATAAACGGGAACCTAAAATGATCAAATCTTTATAAATAATACCAGGACTGGTATTGGAGATATGTAAATCATAAGCATTTACCATTTCCAGTCCTTCATGGAGGTCAACCATTCCGTTATTTCCGAAGGATGGGATAATTTTTCCAGTAAGGGCATTTATGCAGTATAAAACATGCCCGCCTCCCGGCGTGTATAAAATACGCTGATCATCATTAGAACCCTTGTAAAATGCTACTCCTCTTGAGATTTTTGTTGAAGAAGCAAAAGGTCCGCGGCCAATGTTTTTACCTTTTTCCGGAACCGTTCCCGGGTCATATACCCATTTCTCTTTTCCCGTACCCGCATCCAAAGCAAAGAGCCTAAGTTGTGGATTAAGTCCATAGAGAATTCCATCCACAATGATAGGATTTGTTTTCATATCCGTTGTGTTTGTTGCGGAAGCCTGGCCGGAAGAATAAATCCATGCTACCTTAAGCTTCTTAACGTTGCTGGTATTGATCTGGGTTAAGGCCGAGTATTTAATATTTTCACTGCTGCCTCCATAAATACCCCAATTTTTATACTTTTCAGTAGAACTACTACAGGAGATTGCGCCAAAGAAAACAAAGCCTGAGAGTATAAAAAGCCCTGCAGTTGTTATTTTAGATCGAATCATCGTTTTTGTCAAGAATCTTTTTTTAGCCATAACTATTATTCATGTAAAAAAACTATTCATAGAAGTAAATGTATTATTGATAAAACACTGATCATATACGTACGATAATTTATTGACTTAAAGAATAGCCCCGCTACGGAATAACGAATTATTTATTAGAGAGGGATAGGCTAAGGGAAAGTGAATACAGCAAAAAATATATTAGATTTATCGATCTTTACAAGCGCTCTAAAAACAGATCCCGTAAAAACTTCAATCCTTCTGTTGCAAATCCGTCCTGGCTTTCGGCCATAGGATGCCAAAAACACACTGCTCCGGCAAGCTCTTTATTTTCAGGCGTAAAACTTTCAATTGAAACTACACCGTTGTAATTGATGGCTCCCAATCCTCGTTTATAAGCATCCCACCGGGTTTGACCTGTGCCCGGCGTGCCCCTGTAGTTTTCTGAAACCTGGAAATGGATGAGCTTATCACCTGCACCGATGATTGCTTTTTCAACATCCGGTTCTTCTATGTTCATATGAAATCCATCGAGCATTATTTTGGCTGCCGGATGATCAATATTATTCACCAACCTAATGACATCTGCGGCTGTATTTACCAGGTCGGACTCGAATCGATTTAAAGGCTCTAAGGCTATTTGGAGATTTCTTTCACCTGCCATTTCGCAAACGGTGCGAAGGTTTTTAACTGCCAGGTCCCACTCCTGTTTTCTTTGTTCGTCGGGCAACATCCGGGTTTTACCAACAGCAGAATACATAGGACCAGCAAAAAAAGTAGCATCAAGATGATTACACAAATCGAAACATGAACGGATATAATCGAAACAATTCTGATGAATAGCAGGATCGGTACTGGTAAGATCACGGGAGGGACCAAAAGCTCCACAGATAACAGGGTGTAACTGATACTCATGCAATCCTCGCTTTACTGCATTTGCATCAATTAACTCAGGATATTCAACAGCAATTTCAACTGCATCAAATCCCATTTGTTTGATCTTTTTAAACAGAACAGGAATAGATTCGGTTGAAAAAGGCGAAGTCCATAGCCATGTGCTTACCCCGAATTTTATTTGTAAAGCCATAGTTCTTTTGATTTTTTTATTTGTCGTACCTGATCTGTTAATCGTTGTTGCCCAAGCCACAACAACGGCACAACTCCTTTAACTCTCTTTCTAAAGCCCCTATAGTGGTTTGGGGTTAGCCTTCGCTACCCTCATAATACCTCTCATAATCCGCCAGTGACCGGGGAAAGTACAAATGAAAGGATAATCGCCTGGCGCATCAGGTACAGTAAAAGTAAGCGTAAAGCTACCACCTGGATTTATGAGCGGCGTTGCCTGTAATACTTCCGGTATTCTCGGTACATAATTAAGCTTGGTTCCGTTTGGATCCATCGCTAACTTATCAGCGGCAGCACCCACCTTCTCCAACGTTTTCTGTTGAATTAAAACAAAATTGTGCTGCATGTGATCAGGGTTTTTAAATACGATTTGTACTACTGAACCGGCTGCCGCTGTAATTAAAGTCTTATCAAATTTCATTACATCTTTTACCACATTTACCACGATCACTTTTGAAGGTGTCTGCTTTTCTGAGGCCGCCACGCTTTTTGGCGAACCAGGAGTAAATACTTCCATCTTTGCGCCGGTAAGTGCAGCACGTATTCTGAAAGTATCCGGGTAATCGGCCACCTTATCGCTGCCTTGTTTATCTTCTATAGCCACCCGAAGACCTGTTTTTAAAGGCGCTGTAAACAAGCCTGAAGCGAGGGTGTTTGCCACCTGTTTGTTATTAACTAAAAGTGCCATTGCACCATCTTTCAGTAAAGTTGCACGAAAACTAACCTTACCGGTTGCAGGTAAAGGTTCGCTGCTGATGTAATATGATTTACTGTCCTGGTTTACCTGGAAAAACAGCTTGTTTTCTTTTAGAAAAACACCGTAGCCGTTTAAAATATCACCATGAGCCACAATCAATCCATTGTAAGGTGCGGTACCAAAGCGCTGAAGGTCGCCTGAAATATTTATTTCTTTATTTGCTACGTCCGGTGCTTCTAACGGAGGAGATCCGGCGGGTCTGCGGGCAGGCAAAGGAATGGATGTAATCCTGTTAAGCATCGCAAGCCGTTGAGCCAAAGAAGCTTCACCAATATTGCTTGTTGTAGCTACAGCTCCTTTTTTATTGAAAGCATTGGCAAAGTAAGTCTGATTGTTTGCAGCAGCGGCGGTAATAGCCCACTTCAACCAGTTATCCTTTTCATTTTCGGGCTTTTGTGCCACATTTACCAAAGCTTCGCCTATTTCTGAAGAAGGTTTCATATCTGCCAAAGCAAGTATTGCAGCTAACTTAACCCTTCCGTCTGTATCATCTAATACCCGGGCTTTTTGCATTGCCAGCAGCGTTGCCGGAGTTTTAGGTAATACCTGAATGGCAGCCCGACGTACCCCTGCTACAGGATGAGACAAGGCTTTAATTGCCACATCGAGTGCTTCCTTATTTGTTCCATCCAATGCTTTTAAACCGTGCATCGTCCAAAGAGCATGAATAGCGGAAGGGTTAATACCTATTTCATCCGCTTTCTCGTTTCTAACCAATTTATATAATGCAGGCAATACGGTTTTATCGCCGTTCTCAACCAATAACCTTTGAGCTGTGGTGCGCCAGAACATGTTGCTGTTGGTAAGCGCACTTAAAAGACCTTTTGAATCGCTTTTGGTTAAAGAAAGTTTATTTAATTGGCTGTTGCTTTTATTTACAATCCGGTAAATGCGTCCATGTTCATGGTCTCTGAGGGGATTTATATAAGCATTACCCTTGCCGTTCTTTGCCTGGTAGCCGCCTCTTTCAGGAGAAGGAGTTGGATTGTGTTGAATAATGAAATTATACCAGTCAACTACCCATAAAGCACCATCGGGGCCTACTTCTGCCTGTATTGGTCCCGCCCATTCATCAGCGCTGGTGAGTATATTCCATCCATCGCCGTCTTCTTTAAAACCTGCACCATCCTGCTTCATTATTGCTTTATGAATGACACGGCCGGTAGGCTCATTTACAAAAGCAACCCGGTTCCAGTATTCCTTAGGAAAATTTCTTGCCGTATATAAACTATGACCGGCTGCTGCAGTAAAACCACCCTGCACATCTACCTGGCGCAGATTTTTTGTTGCCACGTGCATCTCATAGTGAGCATCCAGTTTTTGAACTCCTGATTCATCAATTTTACCCATGGATAAATACTTCTTATCCAAACCATAAAATGCAGTATGTGTATTATTTGCGGTTGATACAAATACATCAAAGTCTTCAGAAAAACCGAGGCCCCATGTATTGTTACTGGTTGTAGATAAATACTCCAATTTTTTTCCATCCGGCGTAAAGCGGTAAACGCCTGAGCTAAACTTTATAGTGCTATCGCCAACCTTGCCATTAAATCCTGAGTAACCAACAACGCCCCAAATTTTATTATCTAAACCATACCGAAGGTTAGATGCCTGGGCGTGGGTATCATCTTTACCCCACCCTGTTAAAACTGTTTGTCTTACATCAGCTTTACCATCACCATCTGTATCTTTTAAAAATAAAAAGGAAGGAGCCTCACTAACAATAATTCCGCCGTTTACAAATACGAAGCTGGTCGGAATGTTGAGTTTATCAGCAAAGACAGTTACTTTATCAGCCTTGCCATCTCCGTTTGTGTCTTCCAATATTTTAATACGGTCATCTCCGGTCTCTCCTTCTTTTACTTCATTAGGATAATCCACAGTTTCGATAACCCACAATCTTCCCTTTTCATCCCAATTCATAAAAATAGGATTAACTACATCTGGTTCAGAAGCAAACAACTGAAGCTCAAAACCGGGAGGTACCTGCATAAGAGACATCGACTCTGCAGGGGTTAACGGTGCCTGGAATTTAGGGGCAGGATGGCGGTTTTCGTAATTTGGAATGACTGCTTCTGTATAGGTCGGCTGTGCTATTTTGAAAGCAGCAAGGCTAGCTCTCGCCTTATCTCCCACCGCCCAAAGTATTCCATTTTCTACAAGTTTGAGAAAACCAGGATTATTAAACGTTGTTTCATCATGACCGTAAGCAGTATAAAAAACCCTTCCGTCTCCAAAAGGCCTCACCCAGGTATAAGGCTCGTGATGATCACCTTCCACTCTTTCAGTAAGTACCTCTATAATTTTACTGATCTTAGTATGCACATAGGTTTCATCTTTTGTAACAAAAGCGTTGACACCTTTCATTACCGGATGCTCGGGCTTTATAATAACCGCAGGAAATGAATCGACTTTATGCGTAGAAAATTGGCCGCCAATCATTTCAACAACTTCATCTGAATTACGGAAGCAATACGAGGCACAATGCAGCGGAATAAATCCCTTTCCACCTTTTACAAAATTTAGAAGGGCTTTTTCCTGGTCTTTAGTTATTTCGTCGTAATTGGCATATAAAACAAGTCCGTCGAAGTTTTTAAGGTTGGCTTCATTCATGTCATTCGGATCATTCGTATAAGTGATATTAATGCCATCCTTAAAGTATTCTTTGTTTAGAATATCAGCCAATAGCTGCGAGTCATGGTGCTTGCTTTTATGGCCTAGAAACAAAATTTCAAGCCTTCGGGCCGGATCAGCAACTTTATTTGTTGCAGCTATAAAACAGAAAGATAAAATGCAGATAAAACCGATGAGAAAATTTTTCTTATTAGGCATAGCAAAACTTAGTTCGTTACAAATTACATAGCGAATATCGGTAGAATGTTTTATAAAAGACAAGCTGATTATATCAAATACTGACTGTATCTTGTCATGGAATTAATTAAAATAAAAGAAACAAAGCAAACATGAAGACGGCTCTTCATAAATCATCCATTCCGGAATCTAAAATATTTGTAGTAAAAAATCTTCAGGAAAAGCACTTCGACCCCACCTGGCATTCGCATTCTGAATACCAGCTTTTTTTTGTTGAAGAAGGTACAGGTACACGCTTTATAGGAGATAGCATAAAACTATTTAAGCCGGGAGAATTGGTTTTTACAGGACCGAACTTACCACACCTCTGGCGGAGTGAAGAAATTTATTTTGAAAGAAACAGCGACCCCCAGTCGAGAGGTATTGTTATTTATTTAAATGAACATTTTTTAGGTGAAGCAATATTAGCCAAAGAGGAATTTTTACAGCTAAAAAAGCTCTTTACAAAATCAATGCGTGGTCTTGAATTTTTTGGCGAGAAAAAAGAAGAGGTCGTGCAACTAATGCATGAACTGGTTCATTTAGATGGAATAGAAAGTTTCATTCATTTACTTCAAATTCTTACCATTCTTGCCACATCAAAAGAGTATCATTATATATCACCTGTAACTTATGACAACCCTTTAAAAAAGTCAGAAACAGACAGAATGAATTTGGTGTATGAATACGTTCTTAAAAACTTTCGAAACAAAGTAACGCTTGAGGAGGTAGCCTCTTTACTTCACATGACTCCTACTTCTTTCAGCCGATATTTTTCAATCATCAATAACAAACCCTTTTCACGATTTCTGTCAGAAATAAGAATTAAACATGCCTGTAAGATGTTGCTCGAAAACAATTGCTCTATTTCTGCGGTTTGCTACGAAGCCGGTTTTAATACCGTTTCAAATTTTAATAATCAATTTAAAGATGTGATGTCTAAAACTCCGCTGGAGTACAAAAAAGAATTTATGAACCTATAACCTGTTGGTAGTACAAAGACTTGCTTACAGGTAAAAAAAAATCCCTTGGCATTATGCAGGGGATCTTTTAATTGCAAGCAATAACCGTTGAAAGTGAAAGTAGTGGTATTTATATTTTAAAGCTTATATACTTAATTACATCTTAGTAAGTTCCTCCATCGTAAAAGTTTTCTCACGACTTTTAAACTTCTTACGGGCATCTGTTACATCAGCAGCATTAACCTTATCAGTTGCTTTATTAAGCCATGAGCTACGGATGAAATTAGCTACCTGTGCAATGTCTTCATCTGTAAATTCTTTGCTGGCTCCTATGCTTGGCATGTCACCATTTATTTCAGGTGCTTTATATACTTTTCCGGCTACCTTAATCGGACCGGTTAAGCCATACAATATGATCGAGACTAATTTATTCTTATCACCTACAACCCATTCTGAATTATTTAATGGCGGCGCAAGAGATGGAACACCGTTACCATCTTTACCATGACAAGTCTGACAAATAGTACCAAACAATTTTGCCCCTTTCGGATACATTTTGGCTATGTCACCTGCATTGCTATTGTTTCTTGATTTTGCTACATCACTCATTACTCTTTTCAATTGAGTGAAAATAGCTACGCCAGAGTCTGGGCTAACACGCAGTGCCTCTTTATAAAAAGCTGCTTCCTGATTGTGAAGGGTACTAATAACAGCATCAGCCACGTATTGATTTGCCCCATATTTTTTTGTCAGAGACATTAGTAACTGCTTTGCTGCTACGGGATTAAGAGGTCTAATTGAGCTCGCTAAAAAAGCAATATAGGGTGCAGGAAGTGAGTCATCCTGATTAATCATCTTTTGCAGCACCGGCATATACACCTGGTAATTTGCTTTATTTAAAATAGATGGCAATACACACAAAGCCTGTGTGCGAAGATTATTATCAGATTGTTTTAGTAACGGTAACACATCGGCCGATTGCAAAAGACCGAGACCTTCCATTGTCCATAAAGAATGAATAACTCCAAGAGGGTTATTGGCAGCAGTTAGATTTTTACGCAAAGCGGGTGCGACAGTTGTGTATTTTCCATCTAACAATAATTGCTGTGCTTTGTTTCTAACCCAGCCATTTGGATGCTTTAGAAGCGATACTAACTGATTAGGATCTTTCGTAAATTTTACTGCTTCCCCATTCTTATTTGCCGGAACTACTTTATATATGCGCCCGCAAGAGAGTGGCTGAGTTAAATCACGCTTTTTAATCTGATTTTTCAAATAAGGCGTTAAATAAGTTTTATGCTGTATAATGCCACGGTACATATCTACGATGTACATAGCTCCATCGGGGCCAACATACAAACTGACCGGTCTAAATCTTTCATCTTCACTGGCTAAAAATTCCTTTTTTGTATAAGCTTCACGACCGTCTATTTTATAACCATTTTCCGTCAGAATATTTCTTTTAATAAGATTTGCAGAAGGTTCTGCTACAAACGCATTGCCGTAATACTCTTTATCAAACAAGTCACCATTATAAATGACGGGTCCGCAAGCTGCGGTAAAGTTCACCAAACGAAGACTGTCATCAAGAACCCCTTCCATATAACCACGATTTACTCCAGGTGTGGGTCGTGCAGGATACACTCTGTTGTCAGCAACTATTTTTTTAATATATCCTGACACAGCTCTTTGGTTTTCATTGGTGGCTCCTAAGCCCGGGCTAAAATAATCGCCTAAGAGATTTTCTGAGTTGGTATTGTAAAACAAGCGCCCCTGGTCATCCTGAGTAATGCCCCATTGTCCGCGAAAATGTGTCTTTTCTATAATCCACTTGTCGCCCTTCTTTCTATACCTTTTAGCAGACTTTGCACTATATATCCAGTTGTCTAAAGCACGAAATAAACCATTGGGCTGGTGTTCTACGTTACCACCTTCCGCATATTTTGCATCTACCAGTGTTTTGTTTACAGCACGGTCATTTTTAAGATCATAATACCAAAGGTTAGGAGATTCGGCTACCAGAATTCCATTTCCAATCAAACAAATTGCACGAGGTAAAACCAGGGAGTCAATCACTACTTTTCGGTCGTCCATGATGCCATCACCATTTTTATCGGACAACACTACCACTTTACCCAAAGGCTGATCTTCACCTGTTCCAACGGTATCAGGCATGTAATCTTTCATTTCAACTACCCAAATGCGTCCCTTTTCGTCGAAGTTTAAAGCAACGGGTGCTGTCGTTAACGGTTCTGCCGCTACCAGCTTTACCATAAAACCGTCTTCCACGTGCATTTTTTTAATTCCTTCCTCAGCGGTCAGCACGGGCGACGTAAGACTATCTTTCAAAGGCAGAAAGCTATTCGTGTTCTGTTCTTTGTTTCGTTGATTCCGGTATTTCACAGAAGCTGCGAGACCAGCTATTAAAAGTAAAGCAGGAAAAAAATAAATTGCTTTTTTAATTTGAAATGTCTGTTTAGCTCTATTAATTAACTCTAAAGAAAGGTGTTCAGAAGGCCGCATAAAGGAAATAATTAAAATTTGTCAATATTGTTACTAATAATGTTTACGTGTTTTCTATTTATTCGATGCCAATCGATTAATCATTTACCATCGTCAAATGAAGAAAACAAAAGAAAAGGAAAAAGGTTTCGGATGAGTAGTGCCAAACAATTATTGAAAATTGAACAGAAGATTTTTTTCATCAGGTGCTTTTGCATCAATCGTTTTTATTGTCATTGCAGGCTATTTACAAAAATAGTTCAAGACACTATCGTAACATTATCGCTGTTAAAACTAACATTTATTGGTTTACGGAACCAAATGAACATTGCAAATTTTAATTTAAAATTCTAAAAGTCGGCGAACCCACTCCTTAAATCGGTTTAGAAGCAGTATAACTGCCGAAGCCATGACTACACTAAATTTATCTGTCTCTAAAAATAATTCTACTGATTTTATATGCTGAAAATAATAAGGGTTGCCAGAGCGGCAACCGAACTAAATTGAATAGACACTTATAAAAGAGTGTTAGCCTGAATGCAGTTTATGAATGCCGTTGCTGTAGTAAATAAACAACAACAGCATTCATGTTTTTAAAAAATAAACTTTGTGCTTAAAAAGTTAGAATCTTCATCAGACACTATTTCATTTAGCAAGTGTTTATTGTTTTCATTCAACTTCGTTGCCACGAGTGAACGAATAGAGAATGACCGCAAAGCATCTACCACCGACAATGTGCCTTCTGCACTGTCTTTTCGCCCTGTAAAAGGAAAAACATCAGGCCCACGCTGACATTGGGCATTTATGTTTACCCGGCTTACCTGGTTAACTAAAATGTCAATGGAAGAAGCAACTTCATGACTGTCATTGCTAAATATGCTTACCTGCTGGCCGTGAGTAGACTCGATGAGGTATTCAATCGGCTCTTCCATGCTCTCATAAGGGATTACAGGTATAATGGGACCGAATTGTTCTTCTCTATACAACTTCATTTTAGCGTTTACGGGATAGACAATAGCCGGGTAAAAAAAGGATTCATTAGTTGCACCACCGTTTTCATTAATTACCGAAGCGCCGTTTTGTATGGCATCCTCAATACATTCTTTTAAATAAGCTGGCTTGTTTGGTTCGGGCAACGGCGTAAGTGAAACACCTTTTTCCCACGGCATGCCAAATTTTAGTTTTGATACTTCCTCAGTTAGTTGCTTTAGAAACTCGTCAGCAATGTTTTTATGAACAAAAATGATCTTCAATGCAGTACAACGCTGACCGTTAAAAGAAAGCGAGCCAAGAACAGTTTCCTGAACAGCTAATTTCATATCAGCATGATTGGTAATAATAGCGGCATTTTTTGCATCAAGACCTAAAATAGCCCTGAGCCTGTTTATTTTAGGATGAAGTTTTTTTAGTTCGTTTGCTACTTTGCTCGAACCGATCAGGGTGAGCACATTTATTTTACCGGATTTCATCAGGTCTGGAATAATGGCATTTCCACGGCCATAAATAGTATTTACAACTCCCCTGGGAAAACAACTTCTAAAGGCCTCTAGCAAAGGATAGTGTAACAAAGTTCCATGCTTCGGAGGTTTGAACAAAAGAGTGTTGCCCATGATGATAGCAGGAATAAGTGTTGTAAAAGTTTCATTTAAGGGATAGTTGAAAGGCCCCATGCAAAGTACTACACCTAAAGGCGAACGACGTACCTGTGCAACTATACCTTGTTCAATTACAAAACGGGAAGAGTCTCTGTCTATGTCTTTCAACGCATCGATGGTCGAGTAAATATATTCTACAGTACGATCAAACTCTTTAACTGAATCTGCAAAAGACTTACCTATCTCCCACATGATCAACTTTACTACGATGTCTTTTTGCTCGATCATCTTTCTTGTAAAGTTTTCTACACAAGCTATCCGGTCTGCAACAGCCATGGTCGGCCATTCTCCACGGCCGTTTTCGTAAGCTGCCACCGCAGCATCTAATGCAGCCATTGCTTCCACAGGCGTACACACAGGATAAGTGCCTATTAGTTTCCTTTTTAACCCTTCGGGAGTGCGAACACAAACGGGGGAATACACCTCGTGTACTGCCCCATTCCAATGAAGCATTTCTCCATTGGAAAGATAAGTTTTCTGGTGAACCTCAGAAGGCAGCGCAAACTCTTTTGGTATCTCCTCTTCTGTCACGAAAATTTTCTCAAGTTGTTCTGTAAAATTCATTAGCAGTGGTTTAATTAAAATGACACAAGCGGGTGCTTGATAATAAGAATATCTTTTTTAAAAGCGGCGTGAAGGTAAGTTCAAAACCGCTTGCCATCAATAAGTAATTACGTAAACGTGTGCGTAGATATTGGCAGCGGTAACACATAAAGCAAAAGTGGCACAAAGATTTGCGGACGAACGGAATGCGTCGCAACGAAGATGCCACTGATACAAATGATTGTAACCACCTTAAGCACTGGTTTAACCGCAAAGAAAGGGCAGATAGAAGGTAACTCTGAGAAGCACAGAGAGAGAAACACCATACATTTTAGACAACTTTGTTGGAGGTAAGAGGTTCAGCCTTATAAAATAAATCCCCGTCGTACATTACAGCAGGACGGGGAAATATTGTAAACGTACAAGCTTTACTGTGCCATCTTTTTTGCAGCATTGGTGTCGGTACTTGTTGCGTCAATTTTGGGAGCCGGAATAACGGGGTTAATCAGATTTCCACCGCCTTCGGCAGGGGCTGTTTTGCCGTTAAACATCTGTTCAAGGCTGCCTAACGCCTGTAAATAATCCTCGGCAGTTTTTCTGTCATAAGCCATCCATTCAGCTTTAGCTTCACTAAGCGAATTATAGAATTTGATTTGTTGTTGCAGATCCTTTCGTACAGAACCGGAAACTTTAGCGGCTAAAGCCCTATCATCAGAACGGTAGCATGCTTCAAGAAAAGCAATACTGTAACGGTTGTGCATATTGCCACGGCTGATCATGCCGTAAGGAAAGTTTTCCTGCAGCATCATTTTGTCTGCTTTTTGCAACACCTTACGTGCCTCATCCTTTCTGCTTTTTGCAGATAAATCTATCGCTAATTCAGCATAAGCGCTACGGATCGTATTGAGGTGCCGGCGATTCTCTTCGTCGAAATAAACCCCGGGGACATTTGCATTACCAAAGGCAAATTTATTCATCAGCTTATCGACCATCCAATCGGTATTTAACTGTTGCCCCGTTACCGGCACCAACCGGTAACTCAACCCGTCTTTGCGGAGGTACGGTGCAAAACCCAACTCATCAAAGGGCGAGGTGAAATAAATGGGTCTCTTCCATTTGTTTGCAGCAATCACATTCAGAACAGCAAGGTCGTTTTTCATAAGGGTTGCTTTCGGAATGTCGAACCTCACCTCGCTAACAACACTGTCAGTAAGATTAACTGTGCCATTTTGTTTTACAAGCTTTGCATCAACAGGCACAGAAACCTTTTTAACAGGAAAAGTATTAATCATATCGTTTCCACCTGCAGAAGCCATTTTAGCAGGGTCATCACTACCAACGTAATTTTTCATCAGGTCATACAAGTCGAAATATTGGTTTGTTGGCAATCCCGACTTCTCATTGTATCGAATGTAGTCTCTTTTACGGCCCTGTATCTGGTCGGCCGTCCAGATCACGTCTATAGGATCGCTCTGGTTTACCTTGTAACGCAATTGATTGATGTACCAATCGATGCCAAGTAAACTATAATTAATCACCCGTATATCGGGCCGTATGCCTTCAACTTCCTGGGCATACCATAGAGGATAGGTATCGTTGTCTCCAAAGGTGAAAAGAATGGCATTAGGAGCACAACTTTCCAGGTAATCTTTTGCAAGGTCTCTCGCTAACAACTTTTTGCTGCGGTCGTGATCATCCCATTCCTGTGCCGCCATAAGTACCGGGACTGCAAGTAAGCAGATGACGGTGGCGAGGTTGGCAGCTATGCTTCTGCTAAGGGATTTCGAGAGCCATTCCCTTACCTGTAATACACCCAGCCCTATCCAGATGGCAAAAGCGTAGAAAGAGCCGACATAAGCATAGTCCCTTTCACGAGGTTGGTTACCTGCCTGATTTAGGTACAAAACAACGGCTATACCTGTGAAGAAGAACAAAAGAAACACAATGAATGTATCACGCTTATCGGTTCTGTTTTGATAGATAACACCTAAAATTCCCAGTATTAAAGGAAGCAGGAACAATTTATTATGTGCCTTATTTTCTTTGCTGCTATCCGGCATCAGACTTTGATCGCCATATAGTGCGTTGTCAATAAATGGAATGCCGCTTATCCAGTTACCATCTCTCAGATTACCATTCCACACACCCTGCACGTCATTTTGCTTGCCCGAGAAATTCCACATAAAATAGCGGAAGTACATCCAGTATGTCTGGTATGAAATAAAGAACTTAATATTATCACCAAAATCAGGATCTCTCTCATACGTTCCATCCTGCTGCTTGCCTATGCCGAGGAACTGCGCATAATAGTCGCCATGTCCCTGGTCATTACTTGCATCCCAAACCCGGGGAAAAAGCATCATTTTCTCAGGCTCATATACATAGTGTCCGTCTTTGCCATTTTCGATGTAATGGCCGTTCGCCTTTATGTATTTGGTTGAAGTTTCTTTGTAATCAACTGGCTGAGCCGTAAACTTCTGACCATAAAGCAGCGGAAAATCTCCGTACTGTTCACGGCCCAGATAACCGACCAAACTCATAGGATTATCCACATTATACATATCTACAGCAGGATCGGCATTGCTTCTGATCATGGTGGTGATGTAAGTACTGTAACCTATCAGCATAAAAGCAATGGACCATAAACCAAGACTTAGAAATCCCCATTTATTCTTCCTGGCTACCCTTAACCCGTACCATATAGCAACACCCAAGAGCAAAAAGAAAATAATAAAACCACTGAATAGAGGAAGGCCGATGCTATTGACCATAAAAATATCAAAGTAGCCCGCACCGTCTATCGTATATTGTATGACTGCTTTTTGTACAAAACCAGTTACAAGACATCCTATCAGAAAAGCCCACAGCACCCCCTTTGTTGTAGTTTTATAACGCTT
>JBBPZJ010000312.1:0-13898 GCA_038199395.1 Chitinophagales bacterium | reverse complement strand
TCGGAATGGCATTTTCATTTGGCGTCGAACTATTGAACATGAAAGCGAAAAAAAGTATAAAACCTACTGCTTTGAAGAAGCCCGGACTAGATGATGCAGGATTGGGAGATTTGGTGGAAAAGTGATTACTACTATTGCAAGGCGCAATTGGTTGCAACATCGTGACGGAACAGAAGTATCTTCAAAAACCACTACTGTCCGAGACAAAAAGTAAGCAAATTCAAAAATCGTATAAATGGGCAAACAATCGAAGATTTAAGCTCTGAGAATGCGATATTCCTTTTAGATTGTGCAGCCCGACAGGACGCCAAACATCATGGTTCATAATGCTCCCAAATCTTGATAGAACTTATACCATTTATTGCCCTTGGGTAGATTTGAATACCGAGCAAGACTGTCTTAGAGGACAATCCCAGTATTTGAGACATGATGTGCTGTCCGACAAATGTGGTCGTTTTGTTCATGTTGTTGATTTTTTCTGTGGTAAGAAGAAACTAACAACAAAAGGGGCCAACTTGCTCCCTTTATACTACTTTTTTCAAAAATTTTATCGGACAACAGTTAGTTATATTTACTTCTAATGCTTGGTATGGCATAACATTAGTACGCTTTACAAAAAGAATTATTATGGCAAATCAATCGAACGATAACAATAGTGTTTCTGTAAATACAAATAGCAGTGCAAAGGCGGGCAACAACAAGACGGATGAGAATGGGGTTTTTCTTGGTGATAGCTCATTGCAGACACCGCAGGAATTTGAGAAAGATAAAAACAGGAATTATTCAGGTGAGGACAATAGCGTCAGTGCTTCAGAAGTGGGTGATTTGCAATCCAACAGCGATGGTGCGGCAGGAACAGACAGGGCAGGCACAGCGGAAAGAAAACCATTCGGGGATACAGAGCTTAACAAAGGATTGGAGTCGCAGGCAAAGGACGAAGAAAATATTTAAAAACGTCGAGCGAATAAGCTGATAATAATAGCTTTTGTTGCGCTAAAGACCTAAAAAGATAATGATTGCGCTTTTTATTGCTTTCGTTTACTTTGCACTTCAATTTTTTTTATGGTTCATAATTTTAATGCAGGTCCTAGTATACTTCCGCAGGAAGTGCTAAAACAGGCAAGTGAGAGTCTTCTCAATTTTAGCAGTAGTGGTTTATCAATATTAGAAATAGGTCATCGAACAGCCTTGTTCGAAGAGGTTTTGAATGAGGCTATATCGTTGGTTAAAGAACTAATGCAGCTTGATTCTGACCATGAAGTTTTATTCCTGCACGGCGGGGCAAGTACTCAGTTTATGCAGGTGCCATACAATTTGCTTGATGAAGGACAAACAGCAGCCTATATTGATAATGGTATCTGGGGAAGTAAGGCTATTAAGGAAGCAAAGCTTTTTGGTAATGTAGAAGTCGTTGCCTCATCAAAGGATAAAAACCACACTTACCTTCCTAAAAAATTTACTACACCAACCGACGCTGTCTATCTTCATTATACCACTAATAATACAGTAGAAGGCACACAGTGGCAGGCAACACCTGAGACTAGCGCTCCTTTAGTTGCTGACATGAGCAGCGATATTCTAAGTAGAAAGCTTGATTTTAATAAGCATGTGTTGATATATGCGGGCGCGCAGAAAAACATGGGGATTGCAGGTGTAAATCTGTTGGTAGTAAACAAAAACATACTTGGAAAAGTTAGCCGTAAGATACCTACCATTCTCGATTATCGTAACCATATTGACAATGGATCAATGTTGAATACTCCTCCTGTTTTTGCTATCTATGTCAGCCTGCTTACACTACGGTGGCTTAAGAAAATGGGTGGAGTTGAGGGTATTGAAAAATTAAATAATCAAAAAGCAGATTTGTTTTATTCGACTCTTGATAGCCTGCCTTTGTTTAAAGGTACTGTTGCAAAAGAAGACAGAAGTAAAATGAATGCAGTTTTTGTAATGAAAGACCAGGAATTAGAAAAGCAATTTCTCGAAGTTTGTAAAAAGGAAAATTTGTACGGCGTAAAAGGTCATCGTTCTGTTGGTGGATGCAGAGCATCCTTCTACAATGCTTTACCCCTAAGCAGCGTACAGGTTTTGGTAGATGTAATGAAGGATTTCGCAAACAAAGCCGGGTAGGACACAATTCGTCCCTGCCCGCTTGCACCCTTGCGATGCAACTGCAGGCCTCGCTACTTTAAATCTGCAACTTGTAACCTTAATCGATCATCTTATCATAGCAACTGGTAACATTCCTTATCTTGCATTTAAATTTTTTTTAATTAATGGCAAAAATTTTACCCTTTAAGGCGCTCAGGCCCGCTGCAGAACTAGCTCCTAAAGTCGCTTCACGACCGTACGACGTGCTCAATAGTAAAGAAGCAAAAGTTGAGGCTCAAGGCAATTCATATTCATTTTTACACATAACCAAAAGCGAGATTGACCTTCCTGAAACAGTGGATATACATAGTAAGGATGTTTATGACAAGGCAAAACAGAACTTGAGTGCATTCATTCAGCGAAATGTACTTTTTAGGGAGAGTAAGCCATGCTATTACATTTATGAATTGGTGATGAATGGGCAGAGCCAGACGGGGCTTGTGTGTGCCAGTTCTCTGGATGATTATGAAAATGACATTATAAAAAAACATGAGTTTACGCGTCCTGAGAAAGAAGAAGACAGAATAAATCATATTAAAACAACGGGTGCGCAAACGGGGAATGTATTTTTAACATACAAAAATGTGGAAGCTATCGATAACCTTCTTAGCCAATGGAAAAGAGACCGCAATGCTGTTTACAACTTTACCGCAGACGATAATATTCAGCATTCCATTTGGGTTATCAACGACTCTGCTTCAATAGGATATATAACCTCTCTTTTTGAAGAAGAGGTACCTAATACTTACATAGCCGATGGGCATCACCGGGCAGCATCTGCTGCAAAAGTTCGTATAGCGATGAATGGTAAGGCGGATGATGAAGCAAATTACTTTCTAACCACCTTGTTTCCTGCCAGCCAGTTGCACATAATGGATTATAATCGGGTCGTTATGGACTTGAATAATTTGTCGGTAGAAGCTTTTTTAGAAAAGGTTGGTAAGGATTTTGACATAGAGAAATGCGGTGAAAATGAAGTAAAACCCGCTCATCTTCATCAGTTCGGTCTATACCTCGACAAAAACTGGTATTCGTTAACAGCAAAAGAAGGGACCTTTTCAAATGATCCGATCGGTGTTTTAGATGTAACCATTTTACAAAACAATATCTTAAATAAAATATTAGATATCATAGATCCTAGAACTGATAAAAGGATCGATTTTATTGGAGGTATCAGGGGTTTAAGCGAATTGGTTAAAAAAGTAGATGCGCGTGAAATGGCAGCGGCATTTAGCTTGTACCCGGTAAGCATACAGCAGTTGTTTGATATTGCGGATAGTGGAAATGTAATGCCACCGAAAAGTACGTGGTTCGAGCCAAAGCTTCGTGATGGATTGCTGACACATCTGATAAGTTAAAAGTTTAAATAGGAGACGACCAGTTCGTCTCTCTTTGTTTATAGAAATATATTTTATGAAAAAATTCTGTGGTATAGTTTTTCTTTTTATCGCTTCATTCGGTTCTGCTCAATCAGAGCAGGATCCGGGAAAACTTCATGAAACTGCACAAACTTTTTTGCGGCAGGGAGATTACGAAAATGCCATATTAGTGTTAACAAAGGCACGTGAAATTCTGCCTAATGATTTGCAGATAAATAAGGACCTCCTTTTTGCATATTATCTGAAAAGAGATTTTGCAAAGGCAATGGAAGCTGGTAAGTCTATAGTGACGAGGCCCGATGCAGATGTACAAAGTTTTCAGATGCTTGGAATGTCTTACAAAGCAGTTGCTGAAGATAAAGAGGCAGAAAAGCTATATAAAGCAGGCTTGTTAAAGTTTCCGAATGAAGGAATTCTTTACAGCGAGTATGGAGATTTGATCGCAGCTAAAGAACCCGATAGGGCTGAGAAACTTTGGGAAAAAGGTATAGCTGTAGATCCTAACAACAGTAGCAATTATTATTTTCTATCAAGACAATATGCTGAAAAAGGTAACCTCATCTGGTCTATTTTATATGCCGAGATGTTCCTGAATATGGAGAGTTTTACTGCCCGTAGCACTGAAATAAAAAATCTTTTGCTCGATCAGTATAAGAAGTTTTACATATCAGGATATAAAGTGCCGGAGCCGGAATCTGCTAACAAGAAAAAGAAAAATAATACCGTTCTTTTCTCAAATGCAGTGGCAGAAATACTGAATAAGCAGCAAGCACAAGTCTCTTATGGAATTACTCCTGAAACGCTGACAGTTATCAGAACAAGGTTTATTCTTGATTGGTATGAGAAATACGGAGCAAAATTTCCGTTTAAATTATTTGAGCATCAGAAGCAGCTTCTGCAGGAAGGCATGTTCGAAGCGTACAATTTCTGGTTGTTCGGACCTGCGGCAAATTTGAGGACCTACCAGACCTGGCAGCAATTTCATCAGCAGGAATTAAATACGTTTCTCGCTTTTATCAGGAGCAAGGTTTTTAAAATTCCGGAAGGACAACAATATTATCCTATGTAATTGTAATGATCTAATGAAGATTTTTCGTAGATATGGCAAATAAGACAATTACCGCCTCCGTAAATCGGGGGCAGTTTTTTAATAGTTAAATTAAATGAGTCGATAATTTAGCCCGTTCTTTTATTTGTTAACCGAACTCCTTATCCTGGGATCGCTAGCTTCAAAATATTTTTTTAGCCTCAACAAAGGCTTTTCAATATAGTTCCACGATAATGTCGCTACTAATAATAGAAGAGTGCATCTTAGAACGAAGAAAAAACCGGCAACATGGTCTCCTACAAATTGAGGAAGAGCGTCATAAACAAAAGCAGGCGTAAATGCATCAACTGCGTATAAAACAAAAGTGTGATATAAGTATAGCCCATAACTAATTTTGCCAATAGATGCAAGCAAGTTGTTGTTTAATAAAACATCAGAAAACGAAAACAATTTTTTGTGATAGTACGAAGCTTGTGTGATGTAGGTTACAATATATAAAGCGATTACAGAGATTTGTATGCGAGATGGAAAAACCATTTTTTTGAGTGCAAAAAACTCAAGCAATAGCAGAATCAGCATAATCGAGCCAAATATTCCAACTATTCGACAAAATTTTGGCATTAACTCCGGCTTACAAACATTGATCCATGCGAGCAAAGCTCCCATTCCCAAAGAGTCAAAACAGGTATAGGTTAAATACATTCCGAAACTTAGACCTACTATACATTGAGTGATTATTCCTATAGCAATAAAACCTGCAATACAGGTAAGAAGATATTTTTTGTTGATAAAAAGAATGATAAAAGGCCAAATAAGGTAAAACTGCTCTTCAATCGCAAGCGTCCAGAGATGAGAGAAATAGTCATCAAACTGTTGTATTTTGAAGTAATATATATTGGCCGTGTAAGTTAAAAAGTATAAGAACTTGCGCGCAGGTTGGTGTGTAACGAGAAAAAATAGAAATGTCGGCACTATTACTAAGTAGTAAATAGGAAAAATTCTTAGGGAACGGCGGATATAAAAATTTTTCAAGAATGTCTTTTTGCTGCCACCGGTACTTTCCGTTTTAATTCTACCTTCTAACAAAATTCTTGTTATTAAGAATCCGCTTAAGACAAAAAATATCACTACACCAGTCCTTCCGATGAGTTTGGGATAAGTGAAGGAATTAGTTAAATAATGGGAAATAATCACGAAGACTACAGCGATTGCCCTTAAACTATCCAGCGCTTTAATGTATTTCATCTTTCAGAAGAAGTTGTCAGTATATGATGGTCAGTATTAGAAGATTTATGAGGTGAGAATAGTTGCATGGGCAGTCTTGGAGAGGTTTCGCTTTTGCTAGTTCTTTTTAAAGTTTTGATTTGTATTTTTCTAAAGTACTATTTTTTTAGGTCTCATTGCAAACTGTAGCGATTGGCGATAGGCTTGTGTAATTCATTTGATCATTTTTACCTGTTTTGTAGCAACTTTTTAGTTTGTCTCTTAGTTTGTCTCAATATTGTTAATTTAATAGCCTAAATGCATTAATAATGACAGAAACAAATGACGAAAACCTGCGCAGGATAGCGATGAGAAGAGTGAACTTCAGAAAAAGTTTATATTCTTATATTGGTGTGATTGCTTTTATGTGGATTATTTGGTGGATGACAACCGGTAGAACAACCGGATTTACAGGATATCCATGGCCTGTATGGGTAATGTTAGGATGGGGAGTAAGTATTATTATGCAATATTTAAAAGCATACAAGGGAAGTAAGAAAAATCTTGCAGACGAAGAATATAAAAAACTGAAAAGGGAGCAGGAGGAGAAAAGAGAAATTTGAGCGCTTTTCGAAGAAACAACAAGTTTAAAGGCAAGAATGATTGATAAAATTACTTTAGTTTAGATCAAAGAAATAAAATCTGGCGATTGCAATATGGAAGTAAAAAGATTGTTTGACTGCTTAGATTACCAATTGTCGAAATTTCCGAAAGAAGACATGCTTGCTGCCAAAACCAATGGTAACTGGCAGACTTTTAGTACGGCCGAAATACAGAAAACAGTAAATGCTCTAAGTGCAGGACTTTTAGATACAGGCATAAGTGGAAACAACATGTCTGTAGAAGAGGCAGATAAAGTAGCCATTATTAGCAATAACAGACCCGAATGGATTTGCGTGGACCTTGCGGTACAACAAATAGGTGCTATTCTTGTCCCTGTTTATCCCACGACTAATGCGCTGGAGCTTGAATTTATTTTTAAAGATGCGGCAGTTAAAATAATTTTTGTAAGCAGTAAAGAATTACTTGAGAAAATTTTAATAGTAGCAGAAAAGGTTCCTTCTTTAAAAAAAATATACACTTTTGATGAAATGAAAAATGCGGATCATTGGAAAAGTGTGCTGGTATCTGACGCCAGTTCGTTAAAAAAAGTAGATGATCTAAAAACGACGATCTCAGCCAAACAAGTAGCTACTATTATTTATACATCTGGCACAACCGGTACACCTAAAGGCGTTATGCTTAGTCACGAAAATATTTATACTAATGTTCAGTTTAGCAGAGAAAGTTTTCCTTTTCCTGATGCTCCACAGCAGAAGGTGCTAAGCTTTTTGCCACTTAACCATATTTTCGAAAAGATGGCTACTTACATTTTTTTGTACAGTGGTATTAGTATTTATTACGCTGAAAGCTTAGACACGATAGCAGAAAATTTGAGGGAAATAAAACCCGATGGATTTACCACTGTACCCAGATTGTTGGAAAAGGTATTTGAGAAAATCATGTCGAAAGGAAATGATCTGCAAGGCATAAAACGAAAGTTGTTTTTTTGGGCAGTTAGTCTCGCAGAAAAGTATGACAAGCAGGAAAGTGGAGGGCTGTGGTACAACGCACAGCTTGCACTGGCAAATAAATTAGTTTTTACCAAGTGGAGAGAAGCATTAGGAGGTAATGTGTCTTTCGTGATTACCGGCGGCGCTGCATGCCAGGTTAAATTGCTAAGAATATTCAGCGCTGCAAAAATTCCTGTATATGAGGGTTACGGACCTACCGAAAATAGTCCGGTTATAAGTGTCAACAGGAAAATTCCGAAAACTGATACAAAGTTTGGCACAGTCGGACCGCCGATTAAGGGAATTGAAGTAAAACTGGCTGAAGATGGAGAAATATTGGTTAAGGGCCCATGCGTAATGGCAGGTTACTATAAACGCCCCGATCTGACTGCTGAAGTTCTCATTGACGGCTGGCTTCACACAGGAGACATAGGCATGTGGGTTTCTGATAGGTTTTTAAAAATAACTGACCGTAAGAAAGAACTTTTTAAAACAAGCGGAGGTAAATACGTAGCGCCTCAACCTATTGAAAATAAACTAAAAGAAAGTACTTATGTAGAACAAGTAATGGTAGTAGGTTCTGGGTATAAATTTGTCGGAGCTCTCATAGTTCCTTCTTTTACAATGCTGCGAGAATGGATGAGAGATAATAACGTGCCTTTTACTACAAATGAAGCTGCAATAAAACATCCTAAAGTGTTAGACCTTTTTAACGATTTGGTGAATAGCTTCAACAAATATTTTAATCATGTAGAGCAAATTAAAAAATTTGAGCTGTTACCGTGCGAGTGGGGAATAGAAACCGGCGAAATGACACCTAAAATGAGCCTGAAAAGAAAAGTTGTTCTCGAAAAGTACAAATCAGCCATTGATAGAATTTATTCTTAGCATGTTAATAAATGCAAACGCTCTCGGATCCACTCTGTTATCGTTGTAAGTCTTAAAACTAGCTTGCGCCTCCTAAGCACACGTATTTTATTTCGAGGTATTCCTCTATTCTTATTACTGCCCTCTCGGCCAATTACATTTTCTTTTATTCCGCCAAAAGGATCTTCTGCTCTTACTATTCCTCCTACTGCTGAGCAGAATAGAGGGCACTTCATTAGAGATTGTCATGCGAGCGCATAGAAGGTTTGTAGAGACACTTCCTCGTATTTCTAAACAAAAAAAGAAATCTATTTTTTAATTAATTCTCTAACAAAGAGTTAGAATCAGGTACGATTTTAAAGTCTTTTAGCCAGGAGAAAAAAATATGTCAACAGATCAGCAAATTAATCCAATTTCTTTAATTCCGAAAAGAAGAATAAAATCGCTCTTAAAAGATCCCGAAAAAACTGCCGAGGCAGTAAATCTTGTGTACATGAGCGACACAAAACCCGGAATTATCCGCGTGATGAAAGATAGCGCTTTCGAGTATTATTACGAGGACAAAAAGGTAACCGATGATGAAACATTACTGAGAATAAAGCATCTCGTTATACCTCCTGCCTGGGAGAACGTTTGGATTTGTTCCTTAGACAATGGTCATTTGCAGGTAACAGGCATAGATGCAAAAAACCGTAAGCAATATAAATATCATACATCCTGGAATGCTTTGCGTAACCATACAAAGTTTTACCGCCTTTACCAGTTTGGCACCGTTTTACCTTCTTTAAGATTGCAGATGGAAAAGGACCTTTCACTTCCCGGTTTGCCACTTCCAAAAGTTCTGGCAACTGTGGTAAGTGTAATGGAAAGAACCAATATAAGGGTTGGAAATTGTTCTTATGAAAAGGCTAACGGCTCTTATGGTATTACCACCCTAAAAGATATGCACGTACAAGTACAGGGTACAAGTATAAAGTTTTCTTTTAAGGGCAAAAAAGGGGTTTATCACGATATTAATATAAAAAGTAAAAAGCTGGCAAGTATTGTGAAAAAGTGCCAGGATATACCCGGCAAAGAACTGTTTCAATACTACGATGATAACGGACGAAGACGCGATGTGGACTCTGGAATGGTAAACGACTATATTAAAAATTTGACCAGCGGAAATTTTACAGCTAAAGATCTGAGAACCTGGTCAGGAACGGTACAGGCACTGCTTGCTTTTAAAGAACTTGGATTAAGCGATACTCAAACGCAAACTAAGCGAAACATTGTACAAGCTCTTGATATGGTATCTAAAGCGTTAGGAAACACCCGGACGGTTTGTAAGAAATACTACGTTCATCCTCTTATTATTGGTCTTTATGAAACCAAGGGCCTGACTAAATACTTAAAAAATTTAGATCAGATCGAAGAAGATGATGACAAAACAAGCCTGGCTAAAGAAGAAAGGATTTTAATGAGTATATTAAAGTCTGATTAGTTTGTTCCACCTTTGTCACTATTCAAAATACAGTTACGCCACCATTGAATTGGCTAATATCCTAACCCTTAACGCCAGCTCCGATAAAGATAAAGGTAGACAGATATAGTCATCGGCACCTTTATCAAAAGCTCGCTGCAATTCATTTTCTTTACCGTTTGCGCTAATGACGATGACCGGAAGGTGATTTTTTTTAGCTTCTTCAACATACGATAAAGCGTTTTCCTGACTTATATCTGCTATAACAACGCCTGGCCTTACTTTATTAATAATAAGATTAGCAGGTAAAGTGTCTTCAGAAAGAATGAGTTCGAACCCTTTTGACCGCATGGTAAGTTGTAAGGCTGCGGCAAGAAATGGCTTTTCCTGCACGAAAAGAACTTTCATAAAAATTTTGACTTTAAATAGGATTGAAAATTGGATAATAACCGCCATCCTAAACTAAAAAGACTTCCTTTTATTGTCAGGAAGTCTTTTCGGGTTACCTAAATTGCTTAAAGCACTATTATTTCCGTTTAATGGAGCCTGAGGAGATTTTCATCAGGCGTTTGACTCTTACCGATAATTCAGTTGGGTTAAAGGGCTTAGTTATAAAATCATCGGCGCCTAGTTGAAACGCTTCCATAACTGTATCTTCCTGTCCTAATCCTGATAAAACAATAATAGGCAGCTTTCTATTTTGTCCAGACTTCACTATGCTTATCAACTCCAGTCCGGAAGTATAAGGCATTAATATATCGGTTATGATAAGATCAGGAGTGGTCGTTTCAAGAATCTTCAGAGCCTCTCTACCGTCTTGTACTCCAATCACTTCAAAACCTTCATTTTTTAATTTAGCCTCTATTGCCATTAACATCAGCGGCTCATCTTCTGCTACTAAAATCTTCATAAAAGTTGGAATTTTTTCTGTGTAAAGGCAAAATATTGTTTGCAAAGATAAAGTACAAGCAATCAAAGCTAAACTTACTTATCAATCATATCAGTTGAACGTCCATTAAATTTCTTTGTAAGAAGCTCTTTAGCAATTAAAAAAAATCGTTCCACTTCTTGTACAAGATCAGGCAATAGATCTAAGTGCGATTTGTTTTTTGCGTATCCTTCTATTGCGAAAACCGCATCAAACATTTCATTTACTTTAATTACAGAAAGAGTTGATTTGGCACGGTGTGCGTTTTGATACAATCCTTCCCAATTATCATCAGATAAACATTGCCTCATATTTGTAAGGGTATTTGGCATGTTGTCAAGGAAAGTTTGCACCATTAGTGCGATATAACTTTCGTCGTTTCCGGAGATCTCGTACACCATAGTTAAATCTACAGAGACGTTACTACTAACAAGAATATGAGGGTCATCGCTTGTTTCCGGAAGTGCCGCTAAAACTTTTTGAATAGCGCTGCTAAGATTTTCTATTGTGATAGGCTTCGGTACACACTCATTCATCCCACATTCATAATACTTTTCATTTTCTTCATGTAAGAGAGAAGCAGTCATGGCAATTATAGGTACGCTGCCTTTTAAATTGGTTCTTATATGCCGGGCAAATTCGTATCCGTCCATCACAGGCATTTGCAGATCTGCGAGTATAAGGTCATACTTTTTTTGGGTAAATTTTTCTAACGCTTCAGCTCCGTTACCGGCAATGTCAACATTACTTGCACCTAATTTTAATAATGTGTGGTTGACAACCATCTGGCTAATCGCATTGTCCTCTGCTACCAACACATTTTTATTCAGTAAAATATTATTACTCATATTGGGTTTTCTACAGTCAAACACTGGAAACTAGAATACGGATTGATTTAGGGCTAAATATGAGACAATAAATTTTACTTTGAAAATATTTCTCAGTAAAACGGTTTTTTTGCTATAAACAAGAAGGTATTTCGCCCCTGTTTAGCTTGTTCAGGCAATGTAATTGCAGGCGCAAGTAATGGAGAAATGATTTTTCTTTTGACTTTATTTTAACCAATTAAATGCTTGCAATTCAGTTATTTTTGCTCCACTTTAACTAATGCCATGCAGAACGACAAACACATGTGCACCAAAACATTATCAATAGAAACACTTTATGAAGAAATTTCTCTTTACTGTAGTTTGCATCATTTGCCTGCAGGTTGTTCGCTCCCAAACAGTACCTGCAACCCCTGTAAACGATAGTAATGTTGTTGCTCCTGTACAAACTGCTCCGGTTAATAGTCCTGCCAAAAAACAATGGTCAAAAATTGATTTGAGTAATCGCTCTAACGATCATTTTATGCTACAGTACGGCTTTGACAATTGGAGCGGTACAAGTGACAGTACGAAGCCAAGTGGCTTTTCCCGTTTTTTTAATGCATATATAATGCTCGATAAGCCTTTTAAAACCAACCCAAGATTAAGCGTAGGCTTAGGTATCGGCGTCGGTAGCAGCAACATCTTTTTTAATAAAAGGTATGTAGATCTTAAGTCTACATCCAGCGCCCTACCCTTTAGAAAAGTTGACTCACTAAACCACTTCAAGAAATTTAAATTAACGACTGTTTTTCTCGAAGCGCCTGTAGAGTTAAGATATTCATCTGACCCTGAAAACAGTAATTCGTCATTCAAGGCCGCCATTGGTGTAAAGGTGGGTACTTTGCTTTCTGCTTATACAAAAGGAAAGACACTTCAGGATAAAAATGGTAATACATTAAATCCTTACATACAAAAAGAGAGCAGCAAAAAGTTTATAAATACTACCAGGCTAGCTGTTACTGGACGTGTAGGATTTGGCATATTTAGTATTTATGGGGCTTACCAGATAACGTCATTTTTAAAAGATATAGCAGGACCAACCGAAATAAGACCCTATTCAATCGGACTTTGTATAAGTGGCCTGTAATTTGAAACCCTTTCTCTGGCAGCCATCGGCATAACGCTGATGGCTTTCTTTTTTTAATATTGTATTAAAAACAAAGATCACATTGATTGATAAGAATAATAAAGTTGAGAAGGAACAAAAAGCTATTTTAATTGGGTTGGTTCATAAAGACCAGTCAGAAGCTGAGGTAAAAGAATACCTCAATGAGTTAGCATTCCTGGCGGAGACGGCAGGTGCAGTTGCAGTAAAAACATTCTATCAAAAGCTTGCACATCCTGATAGCAAAACCTTTGTCGGAAAGGGAAAGCTAGAGGAAATTAAAGATTATGTGTGGGAAAAAGAAATACACCTGGCCATATTTGACGACGAGCTTACCGGATCGCAAATTTCAAATATTCAAAAAGAACTGGACATAAAAGTGATCGACAGAAGCGATCTTATTCTCTATATTTTTGCTAGTCGAGCGCGTACTGCCCAGGCAAAGGTACAGGTAGAACTGGCGCAATATCAGTACATACTTCCCCGGCTACGAGGCATGTGGAGTCACCTTGAAAGACAGGGAGGTGGTATTGGTTCCAGAGGACCCGGTGAAACAGAAATAGAAACAGACCGTCGTATTGTAAAAGATAAAATTAGTTTGCTGCGCAAAAGATTGAGTGAGATAGACAAGCAATCGTTTACCCAGCGCAAAGACCGTGGAGAATTTGTTCGTGTTGCCCTTGTCGGTTATACTAACGTCGGCAAAAGCACGATTATGAATCTTTTAAGTAAAAGCGAGGTGTTTGCCGAAAACAAACTTTTTGCGACACTTGACACTACTACCCGAAAAGTAGTTTTTGAAAATACTCCATTTCTTTTAAGCGACACTGTAGGTTTTATAAGAAAGCTTCCGCACCACCTGGTAGAGAGTTTTAAAAGTACGCTGGATGAAGTTCGGGAAGCTGATATTTTACTGCATGTTGTCGACATTTCACACCCTCAGTACGAGGATCAGATTGGGGTGGTCAACAAGACATTGCAGGATTTAAAGGCGTTTGAGAAGCCCATACTTACTATCTTTAACAAGATGGATTTATACGAAAAACAGACGTTTGATGAATGGCTCGAAGATGATGTAAAGCAGGAGATTTTGCATGACCTGAAGCAGCGATGGGAGAATATCACAAGAGGAAACTGTGTTTTTGTATCTGCGCTTGAACGAAAAAATATTGATGAACTAAGACAAACGATCTTAAACAAAGTGAAAGAAATGTACCAAATCCGTTATCCTTATAAGTCAGCATACTTTTTTTAATGCCTTCTAAAAATATTA
>JBBPZJ010000311.1:0-4173 GCA_038199395.1 Chitinophagales bacterium | reverse complement strand
GCAAGTGCTGACCAGCTCACTTAATATGCCTGTCGCCCTTAAGCAGGTCAACCCTTACACGTGGTATATAACAAGTATGGGTGATGGCACTGTTTTAAAAGCAAGCTACAATTAACCTTAATTGAGTAAAATATGGTGGGGTAGCATTATTCGATGCTAGAATCCTCAATTGCATATATCTTAATAAGCCGGTTTGGCGATCGGCTTATTTTGGCTGCTTCACGCCCGCAAGAAGTGAGAACAAACTATACTTTCATTTTAATATGGCATTAAGTGCAGTATCGCTAAAGCAGCGCTATGGTTTCCGTTACCGAAAGAAAAAAGAGAAGCGTTCTCGATGGGCAACAACAAACTAATGTTCTAACAAATTAATTACGGAAAGAACTTTTTCAAACTAGCTTTAGACCTGAATTGTAAAAAAGATAAAATGCTTTATAATCAATGCTTGAACATAGGACCATCGGCAGCCTGAAAAATTACCGAACTATTGTTTCAAGAACTAAAACATAAAAAAGGATTTCGGAGTAGAAGAAAAAGACGAGCTTTAATATTAATTACATTAACAAAAGACCCGTTAAAAAAAGGGGTAGTAGATGTGGCATAAATTTTAAGTAGAAAATATTATCACGATCAATTAAATAAAGAAACATGAATGAGAAAACGATAACCAACTTTATTGATGAACAGCAATGGCTGGATGATGCCGGTGCTGCGTTGCAGCCTGCTGTTATAAACGCTTATGAAGCAGGTGGCGAAACTGGCCAAAAGATAAAAAACTTTATGCACGGAACATGGCTTGGTCATCCGCTGCATCCTGTAATAACAGATGTGCCGGTAGGTGCTTATACAGCAACTGCAGTGTTAGACGGGCTAGAACTTGCAGGCCATAACAAATATTCACCCGGTGCCGACGTTGCATTGGCAGTAGGGCTTGTTGGCGCGTTCGGCTCTGCTGTAACCGGCTTAACCGACTGGAGCGGAACAACCGGCAAGAAGCGCAGGGTAGGATTGGCTCACGGCTTATTAAATGTCGGAGCGACGGCCCTTTACACTACTTCTTTTTTCCTGCGGCGGCGTAAAGGCTCACGTAGCACTGCCATTGCCCTTGCCATGGTGGGTTACGGCGTTAGTGCCGTAGCGGCCTATCTTGGTGGTGAACTTGTTTTTAACGAGCAAGTTGGCGTTGACCATACCGCTACCTCCGCAGAGTATCCCTCTGATTTTGTTGCTGTTCTTCCTGAACATGAATTGTCCGACAATTCTATGCGGTGTGTTCAGGCCGGAGAAATTCCGGTTTTGCTGGCTCGAAAAAATAATAAAATTTTTGCCATTGCACACACTTGTTCACATCTTGGCGGCCCTCTGTCTAAAGGTGACTTGCTGGAAGATTGCAGTGTACGCTGCCCCTGGCATGGGTCGGTTTTTTCGTTAGAGGACGGAAGTGTAATAAATGGACCTGCAACAGAACCACAACCGAAGTTTGATGTACGAATCAATAACGGTCAGATTGAAGTGAGGAAAGCAACATAAAAGTGTATAGGATCTACTCCGGTTGTATCTGCGCCTTTAACTCAACCGGAGCTGTATAGATTAGCGGCCGCAATAAAATCAGTCAACAAGAAATGGGGGATATCTAGATGACAACGTGATCTATGTAGAAAAATGATTTCTTTAACTGATGGAAATTGATGAGGAAGAGAGCAAACTTAAAAACAGAGATAGCTTTGGCTGTAATGCCTGCGGTTACAGTAACAGCAGTATTAATGTTATTGCAGGCTTTTAGTAAACAACAGTTACTATTTTCTTCGCTTGCATCAAGTGCGTTTTTAATTTATTTAGATCCCAGGCTTCCAGCAAACCGTATCCGTACCATTATCATTGCACAGACATCGGCGGCAGTTATAGGGTATCTTATTTATCTTATCGCAGGTGCCGGGTATCTCGCCGCTTCCATTTCTATGATTATCTCTATTGCCGTAATGATTCTTGCTGATGCAATGCATCCGCCTGCTGTTTCATCTGCTCTAATTTTTGCTTTTCAGGTAAAAAAGCCAGATGTTTTATTGCTTTTCTTTTTAGCAATTATTCTTCTTATCCTGTTGGTTATTTTACAGCGGGCATCTCTCTGGCTTATTAAAAAGTACGAAAAACGTATATCCGGTCTTATTTAAAAGATGAGGATTTAACAGCCTGCATGTGCAGTGGGTGCTTCTGAAATAAAGATCTCCAGCCTCCTCCATACTTTCTTTTTACTTTTCCACTGAAGAATGAAAAAATTATTATAAGTACACCCGCTATTAGATCGACAATCTTTGCGGAAAAAGTAAAGGCTAAAACAAAAGGGGCAATTAGTAGCCAGCTACCAGTTACTATATTAAACCACCTGGCATTACGGTTAATTTCCCAAAGCGAAATAACGGCAAAGGTGATAACTAAAGGCCCAACAATATGGTTGTTATCGGCATCAACTTTATTAAACTTTAAAATAGATGGAGCAACCATTAAACCTAAGCCTATAACTATATTTATTATTTGAGCCCACATAACATCCTGTGTTTATTGAATCCTTTTTATAATTTCTTTGTCGCCCCAAAAGGCTTTCCATAACGAATTGCCACTTCTTTTAACCCTTTGTAAAAATTGAAGGCTGGCGAGCATCTCATCCATTGCAGGGCTAATCATTACGACAGAAATAACTGCGCTGCATAAACATAATGTACACCATGCACCAAATAAAACGGGCTGTGATATTACCAGTAAAATACTTACTAGTCCGAGTGGACCTACAGCCACACCAAAAACAATAACTATCCATGGCTTTGTTTTCCATCTTTCAGTCCCTCCTATTACCCCAGTAAGGGCGTCAACTACATAACCAAAGGCACCTAATAATGCATCAGGTACCGGCAGCAGTTTAGAAACAGGCGAGGTTAAAATTTTTTCTGTTTGATTGCCGAAAAAAGGATCCCAAACACTTCCAATTAACTTAAACTGGTACAAAGAAAGATAACTGGCAATTCCTACTCCTGCTAGAGCCACAAATACCAGAGGTAGCCGTTGCGGCCAGGTGGAAGGATTGTAATCCCAACCGGGTGGGATTTCGCTTGAATTACTCATAAACTTTCTTACTCTATTACGTTGCCAATTAAACTACATCCCCTTTAAATATCCTTGCTTGTATCAAAAGCGCCCACGGGAAAAGCACCACTTGAACCGGGATGTTTTTGCGGACCGCCCTCTAAGGCTCTAATGTCCTCATCAACCTCATTTTTAATGGTTGCAGGGTTTGTGGTGTTGTCCTTCTCATCTACTGTGGGCTCGTCGTTTTTGTAATCATTTCTGGCATTTTCATAAACTGAATTTTCGTTTAGTCCCCTGCTCTCATCATTATTAGTAACACTGTTGTCTCTGTTGGTTGGATTTTTATCGTTGTTCATTTGGTTATTTTTTAATGGCAAAATTGTTTTATTAAAAGTTGCCAGGTTCACAAGTTATTGTTTACTTATCTTTTATCAATGGTTTTTATTCAGTCGATTGCTTGATTTGATCTGTTATTACTCTCACAGTTAATAGAGGTTGTTAATCAAAGAATACGTTCTTATGCTTCACCAGCCATGGTATAAAAAACACACCAAAAAGAGCGGTGATAGCTAATATTTCCAGGTAAAGTCCTTCAAACTGATGCGATATGACTATATCGGTTGATCTGTGATAATTGAGTCCAAGCAGCACTGCTAAAATAATTATACCAATAAAAACTGCTGTATAAAGTTTCGGGCTTTTCTTAAAATAATAGACTATAGAATAATAAACTAAACCTGCCACTGTACATAAAAGCACAATAGCAAAAATTATTGTGGGTACGCTGATAACTGAAAAGGATAAGGAAAGCCTGGTTATACCGCGGTAAACAAAATTGTATATAAGATTGATGATAGTAGCTATAATACCTGTTGCCAGCCCGGCTAACAAAGATTTTGAAAGCGGGGTTCCGGCATAATTGTAATTCATAATAAAAAATGGTTTTATCTTTTTTCAGTCACAAAAACAGAACCGATTACAATATTTAAGATTAGAATGCTATTAGAGTTATAGCACGGCTCTTATTACCATCTTACTCATGGTTTTAGATCATCCTTCAATTGCTGAATAATTTCCAGGTCTCAGAAATTC
>JBBPZJ010000310.1:0-7565 GCA_038199395.1 Chitinophagales bacterium | reverse complement strand
ATATTATTGCAACTTACACAAATGGAATACTTGTAGCTGAAAACGGAGTTTCAAGAATAACCTCCGTAGCTTCTGATTCCATTAATCATTTTCAATGTCCGTTGTCTTCTCCGGCAGATTTCGAAGTACCGGCTAATCAGGAACAAGAAATAGCAGTTATAGAAGCATTAGATGGTCAACTCATTACTAACAAACTTAAGGTATCGGCCTTGCTACTAAAAGATGGAGGCAAGCTGGTGAGTAACACAGGTGAGGACATTTTGAAAATAGCGGTAATAAATCGATACAATGCCGCCCCCCTTGCAAAGGCCTGGATAAAAAATTTTGGTTTAAAAGAAGGAGCGATTGCATCGTCAGTTGCACATGACAGTCATAACATTATTGTAACAGGAGTTGATGATAAGAGCATGTGTAAAGCAGTTAATCTTATTATTGAAGAACAAGGTGGAATTAGCTGTGTTTCTAAAACAACGTCTATGATTATAGGCCTGCCTGTTGCAGGATTAATGAGTACTAAAGACGGTTATGAGGTAGCCCGACAATACACGCAAATTGATAAGATGGTTAAAAATCTGGGATCAGCATTATCGGCGCCTTTTATGACCCTTTCATTTATGGCACTTTTAGTAATACCCCATCTTAAACTAAGCGACAAAGGCCTTTTTAATGGAGATAGTTTTTCTTTTGAAGAAACAATCTAGCGAAGTAATTATCAGGCTCAGTTGAAGCTCTTACCAGATTATTTAAACTGGCCGAAACATCATGTTTTTGAGCTTTATAAACACTTCCGTTCACTTTAAAAAGAATATTTATCAATAAGACAATTCTGTTATTGTTATCGCGTTTTGACTATTTTAACGATTGCTGAAGTCATTCGTTTCTAATAATATTCTATCTTACTTTAGCCCTAACAAAAAGTATCATCCGGCATAGAATTTTATTTTAAATAAAGACTGTTAAACCCGGAATTGACATTAACCTTTTGTACAATTTGGACGTCAGATTATATAGATTAGAAAACGAAATTAACAGGACATGAAAACGCTATCTGAAACCTGGTTTACTGAAGGATATATAGATTTTGAATTAAAGAAGTATACTTTACTGGCGTATTTAAATGAGGTAAGTAAATACTTTAATGAGAATAAGTTGTATCCTCAACTTGCTGATATTATTTTTCATTATAACAACATTATCTCCTTTCGGGAAAATAAGAAATTTCTACAAGAGCACTTTCCGAAGCAGTTAACAGATATAAATATTCAGAAACTTCAATTTGCTTATGAAAAAATGATTGAAGATGATGAACTGATGAAAGAACTGGAAGACATCATAAGATACTCAGCAAATAAGATTAAAAATACAATAAAAACGGGTGCTGAAATTTATGAGTTCGTGGAAACTAAACTAAGTATAGAACCTGTTGGCCTAGTACCATTAGATGTAAACGAAGGATACTTATTTTTGAAGGACGGCAAGTATAATACTACCGTTGTATATCAATATCGCCTTACCTTTTTTGAAAAACATGATGAAAAATATCGTGGCATCCGCACCGATTTCATTCATAAATGGGAAAGAACAGTCAGCAATTCGCCGGAAAGTATAAAAGGTGAATTAATTAAAAATCGAAGACAACTACCAAATCCTGCAGTTTACAATATACAGACCGAGCTGGCTTACCCACTTGAAGAAACTTTGCTGCCGATAGCAAAAAGATGTTTTGTCAAATTTCTTAGTTCGTAAAAATAGTTTAACTAATTACAAATACATTTCTACTAATTGTTTATAAAGCCTCGTGGCAGAAGAAGTCTATGTTATCCGTTTTATTTAGTTAACTAAACAAATAAGCAATGTCTTCTTCATTGAGTGTTTTAATAAAGCCATCATCTTCGCCAATAAGTTCTTCTGCCAGTTTTTTCTTCCGCTGTTGTAGCTGAATAATTTTTTCTTCAATTGTATCTTTGCAAATGATTTTATAAGCGAAAACATTTTTTGTTTGCCCGATACGGTGTGTCCGGTCGATTGCCTGCTGCTCTACGGCTGTATTCCACCAGGGATCAAACAGGAAGACATAATCTGCAGCAGTAAGGGTAAGACCTGTGTTACCAGCTTTGAGGCTGATTAAGAACAAATTCGTTGTGTTATCTTTTTCCTGAAATGCATTTACCATTTCAATTCGCTTGGCAGGGGGAGTCTGTCCATCAAAATGAAAATAACCAATACCTTGCGAATCACAATCTGCGGCCAGCAAATTGAGCATACTGCTGAACTGAGAAAAAACAAGAGCCTTGTGTTCTTTCAAAATATTCTTCAACTCCCCTATGAGCACTTCAGTTTTAACCGAATCAGTGCACGCTTCCTGCTCATCGGGTGGCAATAATAAAGGTGAATTGCAGATTTGTCTTAGTTTAAGCATGCCCTGTAATACCGCAAGCTTGCTTTTGTTTAAGCCATTGTTTTTTATATCGAGGAATATATTGCTGCGGATCTGGTCCTTTACATTGTTGTATAAAATTTGCTGCTTACTATTCATCTTGCACCACAAAATCATCTCTGTTTTATCGGGAAGATCTTTTGCAACCTGCTCTTTTGTTCGCCTCAAAATGAAGGGAGCGGTCAGCTTTTGAAGAGCCTTAATCTTGTCCTGATCATGGTTTCTGTCAATTGCATCGGCATACTCACGTTTAAAAAATTCACGGCTTCCAAACATTCCCGGTAAAGCAAAGTTTAATTGAGCATACAAATCGAAAGTGTTATTAACGACCGGTGTACCGCTGAGAGCTATCCTGATATTAGCAGGAATCATATTGACGACAGTGGTAATCTGGGCAGAAGGATTTTTAATATTATGACTTTCATCAATTACGGCAACACCGTAATTATTTGCAAGCAAAGTACCTGCATCTGCCCTCACTGTTCCATAACTGGTAATGATAACCTGGCTGTTAGCGTTGGTAACATCTTCTGCATTTCTCGATGCTCCATGATACACCATTGAAGATATGCCGGGCGTAAATTTCTGAAGCTCTTGTTGCCAGTTAAATATCAGCGACGAAGGACAAACAATAATATTTACAGAATGAGGATTATGATGAATATAATGTGCGAGATAACAGATTGTCTGCAAGGTTTTACCCAAACCCATGTCATCAGCAAGACATCCGCCTGCGCCCGCTTCAGCGAGCAGGGTTAGCCATTCAAATCCTTTTTGCTGATACGGTCTTAAAGTTGCCTTTACCAAATCGGGCAGGGGGTAAATATCCCCGCTTCCATTCTGCCATTGCTGCCACTTCTGCCACCACTGCTCTCTTATAAGTGGTTTTAGAACCTGCTTTTCTTTCGTTACTTGTTGCTCGCTTATTGCCATCGCCTTCGCAACCGCTATTTCATCTATATTTATTTTTCCGTGTTTTATAATGGCAGCGTATTGCTGTAACCAATCTTCATGCAAAATGCCAATGCTTCCATCTTTTAACAGTACTGCTTTTTGGCCTGCCAGTAGCATTTTCTGAAGTTCACTTAACCGCAATTCTTCTTTGCCAAATGATACCTTCATTTGCATTAATACTTTCCCGTTTGATTCCTGCTTCACCTCTGCGGTTGTTTCTATCTTGAAGGGTGAGTACCTGAAGTGGTTTAGCATATCCATACCTACCAACTGAATTCCCTGCTCCAGCAAATTGTGGTAAGCTTTTAAGAACCATTGCTTTTTCTGGGCATCTGCAAAAGAAAGGTAAAAGTAGCCGTTGCGATGGTTAGCAAAATTTGGGTGAAGCGCCACCAGCAGTTTTACAAATTCATCTTCTGCTTCTTTGTTACGTATAATTTCAATTGTCTCACCATCAATGACTGTTTCATAAGTTTCTTTCCACGGATTTTCAAGTACAAATCCATCATACACCCATTGAGGAGTAAGCATTAAAAAAGCACCATTTAACTCGCTAAGCAAAACACGGTTAACGGGCAAAGAATTAATTTCTTTTTTAGCAAAGAAATTGTTCCGGTTTACTTTATAGTCCAGTTCAAGTTTGGTAAGAATTTTTTGAGAAAATGCTGACGGATCTGTTCCGTATTGGCCGCGGTTGTTCTCGGCAATCCATTCTAACGTTTGATAGTCTTTATAGGAGAGTAAAAAATATTCATTACTGCTTTCGAGCAAAAAATGGTCGCGGTTAAATTCGTTTAAATTATAGGATGCCCCGTTTAGCAAAACTTCTGTTTTCAAAGTCAGTTTCCCTTTTTCACTTGCCACATGAAAATTCAACTGAGGCTTATATGTACTGAAAGATGCAGGTGAGGTTTTAACATTTTTCCCGTTTGCAACCCTCGTTTTGTGATACCATTTAATAACACTGCTGAAAGGCTTTAGCCTGTCGAATAACTGGTGAAAATGGCGCAATGTAGCAGTTCTTATTAAAGCCGCTTGTGACGGTGTCGCCTTGTTACTAAAAAGCGGTTGTTTTAATTTATATTGAAATGTGCCAAAAGCTTCGGGACTAAAGTGAAAAAGCAAATCCCTTGCAAATGTGGGAAGATGAGAATAAAATTTGTTTAGTTCTTTATTATGTAAGTCAAAAAGCTGGTAGTTAATTCCTTTGTCAGATTTCTCAATATGCAAAGACTCAAGTAATCTGTATTTAGTACCTAACTCATGCGGTGATATTACTACTGCAACTTTGGTTTCAACTTTCACTGCCGGCATTCTCTTTCCTGATTTAAAGCACAAACTTAGGGTTTTGAGCAAATAGAAATAGAGATGCACATATAAAAGAATAGCAGCAAGAAATATATGTTTACTATTTGTTAGCAACTTCCCGTTACAGAGCAATGGATGCATTTTTCTACCCTATTGCTGCACATTGTACTTGCATTAACTTGCGCTTTCAAAGACAAGTACCGTTATTTTATCACATATTATTATATATCTGCGTGGATTTGAACTATAAATAATTAAACAAGGTTACAGAAAAGATGCCCTTATACGTACTTGATAATAACCTTTGGTTTCCACCTGTAAATGAAGCGCTGAATGATGGTCTGCTTGCCATAGGGGGCGACTTATCGGTTGAGAGATTATTACTCGCTTACCAAAAAGGCATCTTCCCCTGGTTTGACGGAGACGTACCAATGTGGTGGAGCCCTGACCCGAGGTTTGTATTATTTCCAGATGAACTGAAAGTGAGCAAAAGCATGAAAGTGCTCTTGAAACGCCAGGCTTTCGAATTTACCACAAACAAAACTTTTCCCCGCGTTATAAGGGCCTGCAAAGAAAAAGAACGTGAAGGGCAGGATGGCTCCTGGATAACCGACGACGTAGAAGCAGCATACCTAGAACTTCACAGGCAGGGCTATGCAAGCAGTGCAGAGGTGTGGGTTGATAATGAACTAGTGGGCGGGCTTTACGGTGTTCGTTTAAACAATGTTTTTTTTGGCGAAAGTATGTTTAGCCATGTAAGCAATGCCAGCAAGTATGCTTTTATAAAATATGTACATCAACTTAAACAAGAAGGAGTTCAATTGATCGATTGCCAGGTCTACACCGAACACCTTGAAAGCTTAGGCGCAAGAATGATTAAAAGGCAAGAATTTACGCACGAATTGAAAGGATTATAACAACTAAAATAAGGTTGACCAAAGAATTGGAACGATCATCATAAACGAATAAAGATCATCGGTCTAATCCTTTTGTCCTAATATTTTTAATGGCCATTATTTGCCAAACTTCTTCTTCAACATCGCTAAAGCGTCGTTCATCGGCAAAGCCTCTTCAGGTTGCTTATTTTTTAAACCCGGGTTTTGGTTATTATTAGAACCCCTGAATGGGTGTTGCTTTTGTGTTCGGGCGGGCGCTTCCTCCGTTTGTTTGATTGATAAAGCAATTCGTTTCCTTGCTACATCTACTTCGAGCACCATCACTTGCACATGCTGATTAAGCTTTAGTGCTTCGTTTGGGTCAGTGATATATTTATGAGATATTTCAGATACATGTACCAAGCCGTCTTGTTTTACACCAATGTCTATGAATGCACCAAACCTGGTAATATTGGTCACTACTCCAGGCACGATCATTCCGACAGTAACATCTTCTAATTTGTAAATATTTGCAAATTCGAACTGCTGTACTTCACTACGGGGATCCAATCCTGGCTTTTGCAGTTCTTTCAGAATGTCTTTTATGGTAAGCTCGCCAAACTGCTCGGTTATGTATTTTTTCGGATTGATTTGTTTAATCAACTCCTCGTTACCGATGAGGTTTTTCACATCTACATTTAAGTCTACTGACATTTGTTGCACTAGAGGATAAGCTTCAGGATGCACAGAACTTGCATCTAATGGATTATCTCCTTCTTTTATTCGTAAGAAACCTGCACATTGCTCAAAAGCTTTTCCGCCCAAACGAGGCACTTTCATCAATTCTTTCCTGCTGTTAAACCTGCCAATCTCACTTCTGTATTTTACAATGTTGTCGGCAAGTGTACCGCCAATTCCACTCACATAACTAAGCAAATGTTTGCTTGCCGTATTCAAATTCACGCCAACCGCATTTACACAACTCTCAACTGTCTGGTCGAGTTTTTCCTTTAACCTAAACTGGTTTACATCATGCTGGTACTGACCTACTCCAATGCTTTTTGGATCAATCTTTACCAACTCAGCCAGCGGGTCCATCAGTCTTCTGCCAATACTTACGGAACCTCTCACTGTAACATCTTCGTTCGGAAATTCTTCCCTCGCTATCTCCGAAGCACTATATACCGATGCGCCATCTTCGTTTACCATAAATACCGGTAAGCCAAGATGTAGCTTTTTTATAAACTGTTCTGTCTCTCTTCCGGCTGTTCCATCGCCTATCGCAAATACCTCAATTTCATATTTTGAGACCAGTTCTTTTATAATGTGCTCCGCTTCGTATTGTTTGTTTCCTTCATGAATATAGATTAGACTTGTCTTTTTCAATTCACCTTTTTCATCGAGGCAAACGACTTTGCAACCCGTGCGATAGCCGGGATCAATCGCCAGAATTCTTTTGCTTCCTAGTGGCGAACTCAACAATAGCTGACGAAGATTTTCTGCAAATACATTAATTGCATCTTCGTCGCCTTTTTGCTTCAAAAGCGTTCTAAACTCACCCTCTAGACTTGGCTGCAACAGGCGCCTATAAGCGTCTTTAATCGCTTTCTTTATGTGCTCGTTGCTATTACTGAGTCCTTTTATGTATTTGTTTTCTATCAACTCAATAGCAGTTTCTTCATCGGGAGAAATACCGATACGCAGATAACCTTCCAAAAAGCCGCGAAGTATGGCAAGAATTCTATGCGAGGGTATTTTAGATATTAACTCGGAGAAATCGAAGTAGTCTTTGTATTTAATACCCGCTGTTTCTTTTTCAGAAACCACTTTGCTTTGCAGTGTTGCTTTGCCTTCAAACAACTTTCTCACTTTTGCCCGCACTTCTGCATCTTCATTCACCACTTCTGCAATAATATCTCGTGCGCCCTGTAAAGCCTCATCGCCACTTTTTACATTGTCATTTATAAATTCGCTGGCCTTTGCTGTTATGT
>JBBPZJ010000309.1:0-5884 GCA_038199395.1 Chitinophagales bacterium | reverse complement strand
TCATCAAGGATTATTAATGTTTGTCTTTCCAGGTGGTTGAGCAGTTTGATGTATGTGCCATCGAGTTTTGCAAGGGTTACTTTTTCTATAAACCGGTTCATGTTGAGATAAGTAGTTTTATATCCTTGCTGACATGCCTGGTAACCAAGAGCACAGGCAAGATAGCTTTTACCACATTCGGTAGCCCCGGTTATGAGGACGTTCTCGCCGTCGTGCAAATACTGCCCCTGCAACAGAGTAGCCAGTTGTTGTTTTGTAAGGTTGCGTGTTGGTGAGCAGCTTACCTGCCCGGGGATGGCAGGTAAGCGTAGTTTGGCAAGCTTTAGATAGTAATCTGTTTTTTCCTGTTGCCGGCTTAGTTGTTCGGTTTGTATGAGATGAGCTATCAGTTCGTGCCCGTCGAGTTGTTGGTGCACGGGTTGTTGTAGCTGTTCGTGGTAAGCCAGGGCCATGCCTGCAAGCCGCAATTGTTCATTTGCTCAGGAGTTGCGTTTGTGTTCATTGGTTCAATTGATATTTAATGTGAAGAGTAAAATTTTTAGATATAGTGTTGGGCCCCGCGTATGTTATCGAGCAGTGGTAATGATTGCTGAACGGCTGTTTCGGTTTGTTTGTCGAGCCCGTTTTTGAGTATGTTGCATATCATTGTGTAACTGACCCTTGTACCGCTAAGGGCACGTTTGCACGCAGCTTCGAGCTTTTGGTGGCTATAGCGTTTTGCCAGTTGCAGCATACCAAAGCAGGTTTTATAATTCTGCTCCATGTACACTGAGCCGGACAGTATCACTTCGGCTGCCTGATGCTGCCTGATGGGTACAAGGGCCTGTTCGTTTAGCTGTTGACAGCAGTTGTTCGCGTGTCCATCCTTTTACCTGTTGGGCCTGCTGATGATTAGGCGGCATGTGTGCATCAATGGTATTGTACCCTTTTTTGCTGCGCTGATGAAGGGCTATGCGCTGGTGGTCGTAGTATATCTCTACGGTCTTACTGTTGTACCATACCTGCACCTTCTTACCGGTATATTGATATGGGACACTGTAATACAGATGGTCTTCGCTAAGCTGTATATGGTAGTTGCGCTGTACGGTGAGCACTACTCCTTTTTTCAACATAAAGGGTTCGTTGGGAAGGGGACGTAACAGCAATTTTTCTTCCTGGTCAAAAAGGTTTCTGCGGCTATATGTGCTGCCTTTATACGGCTTTGCATTGAGTATATCAGACTGCTCGCTCAGGTGAAGATTGATTTGTTTTATAGAGGTAAACGTTTTATTTCTGACAGGAGCATACGCTGTTTTATACAGCAGGTTTACAGCCTTTTCTACCAAAGCCTTATCTCTTGGTTTATACGGACGGGCAGCGCTAAAGGTGGTGCTGTAATGGTCGCTTAACTGATAGCACAGGTCGGTAAAGAGCGGTTCGTACCGGTCAGAACGTTTTACGGCTGTTTTGAGGTTGTCGCAAAGTATGGTACTGCTTACACCACCAAAATATTTTAGCATAGCATTGACAGCGTCTGCGAAGTCGGCGGTTGTTGGGTAAGTACAGCATAAAAAAATATTAACCCGCTATATGGCAATGTGGCTACAAACACTTCAGCGTGTAATAACTCTGCGGTATCAACATCTGCATAAGGAAACTTAGTGCCTGCAAAGTCTATCATAATCATTTCTGCGGCTGTATATTCCAGGTGCATTACGACATCCTTTGGAAGGAAAAACTGCTGCAAATAATAGCAATACTGACTGTAGCCATAACCATCTTTGTGCTGGTCCATATACTCCTGCCACAGCAACTGACGTGTCACACCCTTCTTGTGCAGATCCCGGCTCCACTGTTCGAAGTGAGCCATTAAAGCTTTAAAACGGGGGCCTTTAAAAAAAGTCTCATCGGTATTAAAAAGCATTGATTTTTTTGGTTGTTCAGATGATGCTGTGCTTATAGTGCTTATATATAAAGCATCTTCAGCACGTTTTAAATACTGCTTTACCGTATTACGTGCAACACCTGTAAGCCGGGCAATAGATTTAATAGATTGTCCCTTCTTATGCAATCCAATAATTTTTTTAAGCTGTTCCATTTCGATAGTTTTAGCTGCCATGTTCCCTTATTATTTTTTAAGGTGTGCAAGTACAGGGTAAGCAGCCATAACCCCAAGGCAAATCAATTATCTACACCAAAGAGGAGGTCAGAATGCGCCGGAATGACAGAGGATAGGTTTGTAGGAGAGGGGGTCAGACTGACCCGGAATGATTGCCTTAAGAGGGGTCAATATGGTCCGGAATTTTATGGAGAAAAGATCACTTTGAAGTGGGGTCAGTTTTGACCAGGAATAGAGGGGTCAGCTTCCCCGGAATGAGGGGGTCAGAATATTCCGGAATCTACAGCGTCAATTAAAAGGCTATTTGTGTAATTTCATTAGCAGTTTTGTTGGCAATAATTATTAGTGTATTATTGGTGATAGGATTATTACCGTTTTCTAACTCGGAAATAAAGGCACTCAAAAAATTTCAGTATCAAGTTTTCGTTCTTTCCAAATTGAAGATCTGTTCATTCCAGGAACACTAACTTGTTTGTGGGTATCGTGTGCATCATAAAACCTGTAGGTTATATACCACCGCTTAGATAAATCGCTTTTTTATTTTGCCAGTTGGAAGAAAAAACTTTAGACTCTGAGCATCTACAGTGGTCGGGTAGCTGCATAGCTCAATTTATAGTGACAAACTAATAAAAAAGCTTTAAACAAAAAGGAGATGATGTAGAGTATTAAATTAAAATGAGCTAGATTTTCATCTAACTCATTCATTCCAAGTGATCCGGATTGGATTCGAACCAATGACCTACTGCTTAGAAGGCAGTTGCTTCTACTTTTGCGATACTTTGCGTTAATAGTGGTTTTGTTATAAATCAGTTCAATACAAATAAAATAGTTTTATAACTCGTTCAATTTTTAGTGTTATTTATTAAATTTGTTTAACCATGTTTAAACCAGACTATGAATACTTCTATTAAAACTGTTCTTTACACTTCAAAAAAACTATCTAACGGAGAACATCCGGTAATGCTTAGAATAATCAAGGATAGAAGAACCAAATATCTATCAACAGGTTTTTCTTGCCCTGTCGAATTATGGGATGCTAACTCAAATCTTCCTAAAAAGAAACATCCACTTTATAGAGAAATTGGAATATTGTTAGGTAAAAAGAAACTAAATGCAGAAAAACTGCTCTACGAGTTTGAAAATGAAGATAAGGACGTCTCAGCTTATGAAATAAAAACAAAGCTTACAAAAAACAAGGTGAGCAATCCGTGTGTCTTTGATTATTTTGAAAATATTATTAAGCGCCTTACTATTAAGGGTCAAATTAAAACAGCGGAGGTATATAAAGACACACAAAAAAATTTAAAATATTACACCTTTAAAAAAATTCGCTTTTCTGACATAGACGTGCAGTTTCTAAGTGGGTTTGAAGAACATTTAATTGTAAAAGGTAAAGGAGGAAATACAATTTATATTTATTTACGCACGCTTCGTGCACTTATTAATAAGGCTATTAAAGAAGATGTGTGTTCAGAAAAATTTTATGCTTTCAAAAAGTTTAGCCTATCTAAATATTCAAAAATTAAAACAGCAAAAAGAGCTTTATCTAAAGAAGAAATTGGACGGATTATACTTTTAAATACCAATGACTTTCCACACCTTGCTGATGCAAAGAATATCTTCTTGTTTAGCTTTTATTGCCGTGGTATGAATTTCATTGACATTGCTTTTCTATCATGGACTGACATCAGAAAAGATAGACTTGTCTATACTAGAAGAAAAACTAAGGAACTTTTTAATATTCAATTATTGCCCCCAGCCCAGGAAATTTTAAATTATTACAAAGACCAAAATTTAACGAATAAGGAGAACTTTGTTTTTCCATTAATAAACAAAACTCATATTACTCCGACTATGATATATAACAGAAAATTGAAAATGTTGCGTAAAACAAATGAAGGTCTAAAAGAGATTGCAGAATTGTTGGAATAAAAAGCATCTTAACTACATACGTTGCAAGACATAGCTATGCAACAATTTTGAAGAAAAATGGAATTTCAACTTCAGTAATAAGTCAGGCATTAGGGCATGACAGTGAAAAAACAACCCAAATTTATTTAGAAAGTTTTGAAAATAGCGTGATTGATGAAGCCAGTAAACAAGTTCTTCAATTGTAATTTTAAATTGCCATACTCTAAATTCATAAAACTCTACTCTCAGCATAAGAAAGCTTTTTAAATTTTGTAAAAGCAGCTATGCTAATTGAAGATTAAAAGGTAAGCCGTATTCATTTATTGAAGTAACATTCAATTAGGTTTTTAGATATTTTTGTTACTGATAGTTTTATGCTCCTTTTGATTGTTTGTTTGCAACCCGTTGCAATTGCCATTATAAAAGTTGATAATTTTAAATTGAGGACTAGCCTCAATAAAACGCTTTGCTTATTGCCATTCTCAATAAAGGTGATTGATTGTTTGTTGCCTCTTTGAAGCGATTCAATTAGTCTATCCTTATCTTGCTCATTTTTAAGCTCTTTTATAGGATGCTTTGTCAAAACCTTTTCCAGATCAAAGCTATAGTTCTGGTGAAACTGCTATCCTATAATTGCCGCTATTATCTGTTTGTTTAAAATCCATTTGCATCCAGACATTATATATCTACCCCTCTTTATTAGTCAAGTCTTTATTGATAGCTCTTCCACTCATATCGTAATATTATTACCTTTATTTACATAGAATGTTTGCTCAACTCATCCAAGCTTTGTCGCTGCTTCAAGCTTAGATTATATCTATTAAAAGAGTACATGTCGGTTTGGTCAGATTTCTTAAAATGCAGTGTAGCAACAGTTGCACCGTTTCCAAACTTTACACTCACGGTATTTGAAATTTCGGAGATTGCCATATTTCATTTAATGCCGTGTTAATCGATCTAATACAACAACCAATACTGATAGTCCACTTACTAGTGCTGGCAGTAGTTGAGTTAATCGTGAACCACTCATAACTTTGGCTTTATTAGGTTCAACATAAACTACATCGTTCGCCTTCAAAAAATAATAAGGAGAAATGAGAAGTTCATTTGAATTTAGGTTAATCCTCCTAGAAATCCTTTTTCCCTCCTCTGTTCTTATGACCAACACATTATTACGTTCCCCAAAAATAGTTAAATCACCCGCAATGCCCAAAGCCTCTAAAAGCGAAATTTTTTCGTTTGGTACAGTAATAACTGTTGGTCGGGCCACTTCTCCTAAAACAGTTACTCTAAAATTCAAAAGCCTTACTTCAACAACAGGGTCCAATAATAATTTTCTTTCAACAATTGCATTCCTGATATTTGTTTGTAATTGTTCCTTTGTTAACCCCTCAGACATTATATTACCAATCATTAAAAACCGTATCGACCCATCCTTGTTCACTAAATATCCTCCTGTTTCCAATATATAGCCGGTGGTAGTGGTATTTCTAACTTCTGAATAATTTGGCATATTAAATGTTTTAGAAGCCTCGGGATTAATACTATTAACCTTTATACTTAATATGTCATTTTTTTCAATAATATGTTCCGGTGCCTCCACTTCCTTAAAAACAGAAGAATCTTTTAAATTGATAAAATAAGTAGCTCTTTTGGGGTTAACACAGGAAGATAATAGACCGAGCGTCAAAACGAATACGATCAAATATTTTTGCATAAGAAATTAACTGTTTTACACTTTAATGCAAACAAATTTAATTTTATTAAAACCAAAATAATAAAAAAATTATCCGATGAAATAATTTATCTAGAAATAGTATTAATGCCAATACTTAAATATATTCAATCTAGTGTCATGTCAAGCCAAAATTGTCG
>JBBPZJ010000308.1:0-4307 GCA_038199395.1 Chitinophagales bacterium | reverse complement strand
TCGCTAGTTTCTACCAGTCTTCACACTTGCGATTCCGTCCTTTCGACTCGCGTTCTCCGATCCTCCCGATTTCCCATCTCCCCCGCCCCTCCAAACTCCATCATCTTCTATCAACAACACAAAGATGCAACAAATTTTAGTACTATGCAATATAAAGTACCATATTTCTTTTAGTAGTAGGCAGAGGACATTAGTAGTTATAGCATGAGAGCTAATACCAGTAAGGGTTTTAGAAGAATCACGATAAAAAATATTCTTTTATAAAAATGATGGGCGGTAAAAAGAAAGGATAAAAGGAGAGCGAAGAGTAGCGACACGCAGCCCAACATCTGAATAAAGACTTTATAAACCGTCTTCTGCAACCAAACAAGCTCGTCTCCGCTTTTGCCGCTCGGTTTATGAGACAACAGATTGGCAAGCTGCCTGGTGGTTCTGTAAAGAAATTATACGCTTTACAACAATTAGTGGTACCGGGGCACGCTTCAGCCATGGAAGGTGAAGAACTGATCAACCGTCTAAGAATTTTGGTCGAAGATTTTGAGGAGACAGCAATTCAAATCACGGAAATATGTTGGCGATAAAGATAAAGACCATCATTAAAATGCAAAAGGGTAAAGATGGACACTAGCTGTCATAGTAACTCTTTACCCTTTTATTTATTCAATAACCTTAGGTTGAGCTTTCAGATTAATACCTGCTTCTGCCCTTCCTGCCAATCAGGCTATCGAGACTGTACTTACCCCCACCTACAAGAAAGAATCCTATAAGAAAAACTAAGTAAAGGAGCGATAGTTCTTTTTTAGCAAAAGGCTGATCAGCAAGTGCGACAAAAGCGGCTACCGACATACTTATGATCAAAACAATGCTGGCGAACCGGGTAGCAAGTCCGAGCATTAATAATATTGAACACACCGCTTCCGCAAAAATAACCAATATAAATGAAGGAGTGGATCCAATACCAATAGGGTCTGCAAACTGTATATTACCGGTAAGTAGATTTTGCGCCTTAGGAAGGCCGTGAGTAAAAATAAAAGCACCGATCGCTATACGAGCTGCAAGAAGCCAAACATTTACTGCGTTGTTATTGATTGCTGTTGAAAAAATTCTTTTCATTGTAATTTTCTCTTTTTCCCTGCATATTATTGCATTTTAGTTCTTATCTGCCCATTTATAATTAGCCTCGCTATACCGGTCGCCTACATTCGGATATTTCGCTAAAACGGATTCAATCTCTTGTATGTCTTCGTTCGTTAATTGAATGTTTACGCTTCCTGCGTTGTCTTTTAGTTTATCCCGCTTTTTTGTTCCCGGTATAGGTATAACATTATCACCCTGGGCTAACACCCATGCCAATGCAAGTTGAGCGGGTGTACATCCTTTCTGTGCAGCTAATTCAGCAAAAGCCCTTGCCAGATTTTCGTTGTTTTCCTGGTACTCCTTCTGGTACCGGGGAAGTGTACGGCGAAAGTCATTTTCAGGAAGATCGTCAACGTTAAGAGTATTGGTCATTAGACCGCGGGCTAACGGACTGTAGGGAACGAAGGCTATCCCTAGTTCTTTGCAAAGAGGCAGTATCTCTTTTTCAACACCTCTGGTTAGCACAGAGTACTCACTTTGCAAAGCAGCTATAGGATGAACCGCGTGTGCTCTCCTGATTGAATTTGCCGAAGCTTCAGACAAACCCAGATAGCGAACTTTACCCTGTTTTACCAGGTCTGCCATAGCGCCGACCATTTCCTCGACAGAAATATTTTGATCTACGCGATGAGCGTAATAAAGATCAATTACGTCAACTTTTAACCTTTTTAAACTCGCTTCAACGGCCTGCTGCATATAGGCGGGTGAGCCATCCAAATAACTTCCTTTGCCATCTTCTGTGGCTCTGAAGCCGAATTTTGTCGCTATAAAAATTTTATTTCTGTTTGTAGTAAGCACTTTTGAGATGAGTTCTTCGTTCGTACCATTGCCATAAAAATCGGCAGTATCCCAAAAGTTAATACCAAGGTCGAGTGCATAGTTAAGTGTTGCAATGGATTCGGCATCGTCGGGTATGCCATATGCATGGCTCATGCTCATACATCCTAAACCAACTGCTGATAGCTGTTCATTTTCGGCGAGTTTTCTGTATTTCATTTTGTCAAAAGGTATTTTCTGTTAAAAGTGAGAATTAAGACAAAATAACTATGCCTCAGCAAAATTGGAACGGTGGAGGTTGAGCCGCTGCTGAGACTCAAGGTGCTTAGCCGTTAGTGCCAGTTGCGAAAAACAGCCTTTTTGCCTCTGTCTGGGTAAATGTGTTGAAAACAAAAACATGAAAAGATATAGTATTACTGCTGTTAAACGAAGCGTCGCAACAATGACAAAACCGGGGAACAAATGCCGGGACAAAAAAATTAATCTACTACATGCAAAACTTCCAGGTTGTCGTTCATTGCCACGAAACAGCCTTGTTGTCCGGGGGCGATTCTTCCCAAACGATTATCTAATTTCATTACCTGTGCCGGGTATAAACCGGCCATTCGCAACGCTTCAGATAATTCAATTCCGGCTTCTTCAACCCCGTTCTTAACACACTTTCCCATGGTTAAAGCTGAACCGCTTAAAATTCCGTTTGATTCATATTTATCTCCAACAAGTTGATGCGGATAATACCCTTCACTTGTTTCGGTAACCGCATCAGTAATAAAGAATAATTTCTCCTGCATTATTTTTTTTGCAATGCTGATGGCAGCAAAGTCAACATGATAACCATCGGCAACAATACTTGACCTGACTGATTTGTGATTCATTATGGCACCAACGATACCTGGGGCACGGTGTTGCAACGGACTCATAGCATTGTATAAATGAGTTGCAGTATGTATGCCTTTTGCAAAACCTTCATTAGCCTCTTCAAATGTTGCATTGCTATGACCCGCAGAAATAATTACTCCATACGATTGAATTAGCTCAATCACCTCCGTGCTGCATACTTCAGGCGCAAGAGTGAGCATGGTAATAACTCCCTTCCCATATTCTAAGAGGGTCTTTGCCTCCTCTACTTTTGGCGAATGAATAAACTCTTCTATGTGAGCGCCTTTTTTTGCCTTATTTATCCACGGACCCTCTACGTGTAAACCTATAACACCTTTGCCGTGGTGCTGCCAGTAGTCTTTAACTGCATCTACGCTTTTATAAAAAACATCGTAAGAATTTGTGGCAACTGTGGGCTGGAAAAAAGGGGTGCCACCGGCTTTACAATATTCATATGTTTTTTGCAGGCTTGCTGCGGTAGTATCAACAGCCAGTAACGATCCTTTGGCGCCATAAATCTGCAGGTCGATAAAACCAGGAGCAACAAAACCGCTTATATAACTGGTAAGAATTGCATCGGAAGGAATTTGGCTGTTTGGCACAATGCTTTGTATAATACCATTTTCTACCAGGATAGCATGGTCCATCAACCATTCATTACCTGTAAACATTCTGATTGTTTCAAATGCATGAATCATAAAAAAAGGTATTAGTCTTTAATAATTAGAAAAGGATCTGCGTCCTTCCAAAATGGCATCTTCTCACGAATAACTGAGAGTTCCACTTTTTGTAAAGTAATGGTGTGAATATCCTCATCGTTAGGTTTATGGTACAGTACCTCACCTAAAGCATTTACCACCATGCTGTCTCCACTATGGTAAATGTTGTTTCCATCATTGCCCACCCTGTTGACACCAATACAATAACATTGGTTTTCTATTGCCCGGGCTTGCAGCAAAGTCTTCCACATGTGGCTTCGTCTTTCAGGCCAGTTGGCAACGTAAATCAATACGTCGTACTCCAGCCCTTCATTACCTGCGCCCTGTTGCGCCTGACGAGACCATACTGGAAAACGCAAATCGTAGCAAACCTGTAAATTTATTTTCCAGCCTTTTACAGAAGCAATTATTCGCTTATTCCCTGCCGTATAATATTGGTTTTCGCCCGCATATGCAAACAGGTGCCGCTTATCGTACAGGCCCATTTGTCCATTCGGCAGCATCCATACAAGCCTGTTGAAGTATTTGTCATTTTCCCTTGTCATCAGGCTGCCTGTTAAAATAATCTTTCTTTCAGCCGAGATACGCTTCATCCACGCTACGGCTTCTCCATCCATACCTTCGGCAAATTGACCTGGCTGCATACTAAAACCGGTACTAAACATTTCGGGGAGAATAACAACTTCTGTTTTTTCTTTGATGCCTGCAATTTTACTCTCGAGCATCTGCAGGTTGGCCGCTTTATCCTCCCAGTGCAGTTGGGTTTGTATAACGGTAACGGTTAAAGACGACATG
>JBBPZJ010000307.1:0-5495 GCA_038199395.1 Chitinophagales bacterium | reverse complement strand
TTTTAAGCCGTTCTCTTTCGGCTGGGGTGTTTGATTTGTCATACGAGTGAAAGTCTGGAAAATTTTAGTAAAAATAATGACACAAGCAATGTCTTCCAAACTATTAAAGAACTAAATTCAACTTTGTTAAAGTAGAATTAAGTAAGAATGTTTAACCGGCTGAAGAAGTCCGGCAACTCTGCCTACCCCCTTTATTTTATAGTTGAAATCAGGATTACTGATTGTCGGAATATTCTTATTAAAGTTGTTGACAAAAATGTAATTAGCCTCGTCCCTTAAGGGGATAACTACCCAATGCTTCGTCTTGAACTGCTTTTTATACAGCATTCCATCTCTAACATCATCAGCGCGAACAACAGAAAAATCTGAAAAGCGTAGACCGGTTAAACAGCCAAATACTAAAAGGTCTCGAGACTTTTGAAGGTGAGATAATTCAGATAAGTCAACGGATAAGATTTGGTTGATTTCTTCCGGCGTTAAATAAATAGCATCTGTTTCCTCCTCTGGTATTTTAAATCCGGTTGTATCCAAATCGGGAACTATTTTTTTTGTTTTCGGTTTTTTAAAAAGATAATTAACTGTTTGATGTTCTTGCCTACCGAGTTGGTTTTTAATCCCTTTAGTACTTCCTTTCTATTTTGATGAACATGTTCAAACGATAGATAATTTAAAAACTCCTCATAAAAGTTTAAATCTATCTCGTAAAATCCTATAGGTTTATTTCGGTATAACTGAAATGACTGTAAGGTTGATTTGAGATTATGGAAAACATGTAAAGTTCCAAGAGCAACACTCTTCTCTTTCGATTTTATATAGTCGTCAAACTGAAAAAAGAAATCGTTGTTGACTTCAAGTTTCGCAGCTTTATTTTCCTTAGCAGCCTTTTCAAGTTCATTTATATCAAAGCAAGGTTTGAAAATGTTTTTAGCAAATTCAACAGGATCAGGAAACTTTTTCGCTAAGGCATAAATGAAATATCTTCGGCCAACCTAATTTGTCTCTGAAGTTCGATATTAAGCTCCTCTGCATTTCCAATAACTTGTGGAAGCGTATCCGAAATTCTTTTCAGCTTTTTGTTCCAATAGTTTGGTGGGATCGAAATTTCAGTATTAAGCAGCGTCTTTTTACCTGCACGTTCACAATACTGGATAAAAATGAGGCTTGTGCCGTCACGCCGCACCTTGCTGGCGTTACAAATTGGTTTGATTGGTAACAACATAATTAGTCGAGTTTTAGTCGAGTTAAATGTTGTTACTCTTTGTAAAGGTATGATCGAAAAAATCGGAGAAAATGTTATAATAGCTTGAAAAACAGCACATTACTGTCTATTTATGTAAAGTGCTGTAAAGCTCGAAAGGGCTTCTGTAGACCCGACCGGACTCGAACCGGTGACCTCTTCCATGTCAAGGAAGCACTCTAACCAACTGAGCTACGGATCTGATTGTACGGATTTTTCTATAAAAGACTGCAAGTTAAAACCTTTCCATTTACGAAGACGCTTCAAAATTAAAAAAGCTCCAAACAATTATCAGATTGCAATGACTAATTTTTTTCGGAATTAAAATAGTATCGGCAATGGACCACGCTTAACAAATCAATGGGAATGACAAGAGCAGATTAATAGTAACATCGTGCATTAATTTTAATAATTTCACGTTCTAACTTGTTTAACCATTGTACCTGTATGAAACATAATCAAATACTTTATTTCTTTTTGCTTATCCCCATTTTCCTAAGTTGTTATTTTAGCAAATCGGAAAAGGGGAAAAACACAGAAGTTACCAATAGCACGTCTATAAGCGAAACAGCTAAAGAAGGGGAAAAATATCGGCTAAACGAAGCTTTTGAAAGCCTGGCCTTCGAACTTCCTGTAGAACTGGTAAGTCCTGACGATGCTACTAACAGAATTTTTGTTGTAGAACAAAAAGGCGTCATAAAGACTTTTCCAAATCGGGCTGACACAAAGAATGCTACCGTGTTTCTTGACATTGAGAAGAAAGTAGAAAGCGGGGGAGAAAAGGGATTGTTAGGTCTTGCCTTTCACCCTAACTACAAAAGCAACGGCTATTTCTATGTGAATTACACACGGGGCAAAACTTTAGAAACTGTTATTTCCAGGTTCAAAGTAAATACTTCAAATCCAAATACGGCCGACCCTGCAAGTGAACAAATTCTTCTAACTTATGCGCAACCCTACGGTAATCACAACGGCGGCAAAGTCGCATTTGGAAATGACGGCTTCCTTTATATCGCTGCAGGAGACGGAGGCAGTGGCGGTGATCCGGGAAACAGAGCTCAAAATAAAAAAGAATTATTAGGGAAAATTTTACGAATTGATGTAAATAGACCTTCAGGAAGTTGGCAATACAGCATACCGGCAGACAACCCTTTTATTAATAGTAAGGAAGGATTTAGGGAAGAAATTTATGCTTATGGCATGCGTAATCCCTGGAGGTTTAGTTTTGACAGGGAAACAGGAATGCTTTGGGCAGGTGATGTTGGACAAAATAAAATTGAAGAAGTAGACATCATACAAAAGGGAGGAAATTATGGCTGGCACATTATGGAGGCCGATGAATGCTTTAAATCGGATACTTGTAATACAGACGGTTTAATTAACCCGATCATTAGCTATAAACAAGGAAGCAGTACAGGTAACTCCGTAACGGGCGGTTACGTTTGCAGGGATAAGAATTTGCCTGAATTGGCTGGTAAATATATATATGGAGACTTTGTTTCAGGAAACATTTGGGCATTGTCTTACAACGGGAAAAAAGCCGTTAAAAATGATTTAATTGCCAAACTTTCCGGCGGACTATCTTCTTTTGGTGAAGATAGCAAACACAATTTATTTGTATTAGCTTATGGAACCGGCAAAGTTTACAAATTTGCCCTACCTCGTTAAACTGACGTGAACTGGTACCTCTGGGCTCGTTTAGAAAAACGTTTTCAAAAAGTAATTCATGGACACTTGTTAACCAGCTAGAAGTTTAAAAGGACAATTGAGATTTTCGTCAGGTCCTTCACTAACTATTGCAGAATTAGCTGTAATTTAAAGAGCTCCAGGGTTGTAAATAATAGCACTTAACTAGTATACTACTTTACAATTATCATTTTAGAGTGCATCTTTATTAATAATGGAATTTATTTATTAAAAAAGAAATATGAAAAATTTTAAAAAGTTATAGCTACAACATTTTTTGTTGTATATTGATTGTACTTACCTGTTGCAAGACACTTCACTTTCCCTTCTCTTAATAATTATTAAACCAACAATCATGAGATCAGTGCTTGCTATTGTAATTTTTTTTGTTTTTGGCTGTAAAAGCTCAGAAAAAAAAGAAGGCCTTCAAATGCCCGGGGCTTATAAAATGTTGTCTCAGTCGGTAAAATCAGACAGTACTGACACTACTTTCGCTAACGCAAATCAGCTTAAAATTTACACCGATGATTTTATGATGTATGCCAACGTTAATTCCCCCGATTCTATAAGTGGATTTGGGATAGGTTCATATAGTATTGGTAATGATACACTGACCGAGAACGTTATTTATAGTGCTAACGATTCTATAGGCGACAGCACCCATCGAACTTACAAATTGAACATTATGAAATCAGGCAATGGGTACGAACAAAATATCCCTGGGATGCAAGGCAACAATGGTCAAAAATTTGATCTGAAAGAAAAATACGATTCGGTTGGTACTGGTGCCACAACTCCTCTTGATGGAGCATGGAAACAACTGGCACGGTACGATATAAAAGGAAAGGATACAAGCAGTTTTCCCGCCACACAGTATAAAACTTATCATTCTGGATACTGTATCTGGGGCAACACCTGGAAGGACTCTTTGAATAAGGTTCATACCGGTATTGGTTTTGGCAAGTTCACGATGCCTGCCGTCAATAAAGTAAAGGAATCGATGATAGCGTCTACTTTCTCCGAGGTACGTGGACATGATTTTGACATAGATGTTGAAATGATGGGTAATGATAAATTTAAACAAACGATGAGTGTTGGAGATGGCAGCAAGAGCGTTGAAGTGTATGAAAGGCTGAAGAAATAGCGGGCCTTGTAAAACAAACGCCCGGAATCCTAGCTTTAATTACCCGGCTAACGAATGAGCAGAAAATAAAGCTCTTTCACAACAACAACAATCTCTTTATTTACCAGGTATTGTTGGCCTTACTTCGATCTTACTAGGCAAGGTTCTCGGATGCATTTGCAACAGGTCGCTTACCATTTGTCCTACATCTTCCGGCTGTATCTTCCATGCGTCAGCATCATTAGGAACATGACCATTGAAATAAGTAGCTACCGATCCCGGCATAATGGTAGTTACCTTTACACCGTACTTACGCAAATCAAGCATAATTGCCTGCGAAAATCCAACAAGCCCAAATTTACTGGCGTTATAAGCTGAACCATTCTCAAAAAAGTTGGTGCCGGCAAGACTAGCGATCGTAATAATATATCCTTTAGATTGTTTCAAAGCCTCAATACTTGCTTTTACGCTATTGAAAACACCTGTCAGGTTGGTGTCTATGGTATCCTTCCAGTCCTGTTCGGTAAGACTTTCAATAGAAGCAAAATGACCAACACCGGCATTTGCCACCAGTACATCTAATTGCCCAAAATGCTCTGCTACGGCTTTAACTGCTTTTACCTCTGATTGCATTGAACTCACATCGGATTGCAATGCCAGTACCTTCGATTCGTCACTACTTAATGAGGCCGCAGCCTCTTTTGCTTCAGAAAGATGACGACTGGTTATCGCTACTCTCATGCCATTGTCAAGAAGAGCTTTAGCTATGCCTAGTCCTATTCCTTTTGAACCGCCTGTTATATAAGCTACCTTATTTGTTAAATTAATCAAGATATAACTTTAAAAATAATTTTGAAATCATTCTATCTTCAATCAAAAACGATACCCTCGGTTTAGCACGCTAACTTTTTTCGCCAAAACGATTTCAATTTGTAACTTCTGGCAACCGGGTTACCCTACTTCTTCTAAAATAAATAACATGAAAACGAATAAGGCTTTTGCTTTTTTAAGGGCAGTTACTGCCGCATATACATTATAACTGTCATGCCCTCCTATGCACAAAAAAGTCCTAAACTCAACGATCCTGAAATTGCCTCTGTTGCCGTAGTTGCTAACCAAATTGATATCAATGCAGGTGAGTTAGCAAAGACTAAATCGAAAGATAAAGAGGTCGTAAATTTTGCCAACACAATGATCAATGATCATAAAGCAGTAATTCGTTAGGCTTCAGCTTTGGTAACAAAATTTCACGTTACTCCTAAAGATAATGCTGTGAGTAAAAAGCCAATGCAAAGGCCAAAACAACAATGGAATGCTTAAAGTCAAATCAGGAAAAGCATTTGAAAAAGCTTATATAAATAATGATATTGCTATCATAAGGCTGTCATCTCTATTGTAGAAAGCACTTTAATACCCCAGACCCAAAATCAGGAGTTGAAGCAACTACTT
>JBBPZJ010000306.1:0-3310 GCA_038199395.1 Chitinophagales bacterium | reverse complement strand
TGATTACTTCTACTTCTGCCAGTTTTTACCTGGGAAGCAGGAGAAATACGTTTTTGTCGACTGTTACATTTGTTCCATATCTCAACTTCAACGGACGCTATTCGCTGGGGTTTAGAAACAACATTTATACAAACAAAAATAAGTGGAACATTCAGGGAGATACCCGTTTCTCATTATATCCCGAATATGTATATCGTACCAATAGAAACAACAAAATCAATGATAAAATTTTAATTACTTATAAATACATCCGGTTTTATCAGACAGTTTTGAAACAGGTCAGACCTTATTTATTGGTTGGTATGGGCTATAATTTAGATTACCATATCAACCTACAACCTGTCGACGACACTTTGGGACTGGCGAAGTTTTTGGGTTATTCTCATGGTACCGAAACCAATAAAAACTCTTTTTCTTCTGGCATTACCCTCAATTTGCTCTACGATTCCCGAAACAATTCTCAAAACCCTTTACCCGGCGCTTATCTCAATTTTATTTACAGGGTAAACCCTTATTTCCTTGGAAATGGTAGCAATACATGGAAGTCTGTATATATCGACGGTCGTAAATACATCGATTTACATGGGCCAAGAAGAGAGGTTTTAGCCCTATGGAGTTATGTATGGACAGCACTTAATAACGATGTTCCATACCTTGATTTACCTGGTATAGGCTACGAGCCATATCAAAGGTCGGGCAGGGGTATCGAGCAAAACCGTTATCGGGGTAAAAGCCTGGTGTATTTGGAAGGAGAATACCGTAAAGACTTGAGAGACGATGGTTTGTTGGGTTATGTCCTGTTTACTAATATGACCTTTGCTTCCGGGCCGGGAAGTGCCGGATTTACAGGACCGCATCCTGCCATCGGAGCCGGTTTGAGGGTAAAATTTAATAAGCTTTCAAATACAAACATTGCTATCGACTTTGGAATAAGCAGGGGTCATTCGGCAGTAACTCTTAATTTGGGAGAAGCTTTTTAATGACTTGGTACAGCCGGAGGATTCTTAGTAAAGCGATTGTCGCATAGGAAACACCTTACCCTGCAATTATTGTAGGACTTCATTTAAATTCTTACATCTTCTTATTCTCTTCTTTCTGCTCAACTCCAACCTTATCTATCTCCCGCATTAACCTGTCTGTTTCAAACAGAGCAATTATTATTTTTTGGTAATGCAGTATATCGTCAAACTCGAGCTTTCGGCCTTTGCGGTCTTTGAGCCACTTTTGCGCTGGCTGATAACCACCGATGTAGAACTCCCACGCTACTTTAGGTACCTTTTGAAAAAACTGAGTTTCGTTTATATAAACCCTGCCCATCTCATATAAAGGCTCCATACGGATGACAGTGTCGCCTTCGATGATCTCGTAGTTTGGTTCAAACCTTACTTTGATTACCAGGTTGTCGCCATCTATCGGGTAGCCAGTTATATAATCGTCTACCACCGGGCTTTCTAATAAATGTACCTGTCTTAATTCGCCACCTAATTGTACCAGTTGCCAAAAGAATTTTGCGTCTTTTGGAAAAGGAATTCTTGGAAAATCTATTTTTAAAAACTCTTTGTATTTTTCTCTGTAGGTGGGGCTGTGCAATACAGCATAGATATAATCTAATAGGTCAATTGGTGCAAAGCTCTGCCTGTACTCTGGCCTTAGTTCTGAGTTGTTTGCAAAACATACTTCGCTTTCGAGTTCTTTTTCGGGAGTGAATGTTAAGCTTAAGTTGTCGGCAAACTTTTTTACAATCGCTGCATTAAGATTAGGCGTTCTAACTTTCTCATCAATACTTTGCTGTTGCTTGCTCTTATTATACACATAAAGAGGAAAGACGGTGCCACGCCCTCGATAAAAAATATTACAATCAACTATTGTATTGGTGATTGTAATTACATTCCATTCCATACTTCCAACTGCTTGCCCCTGTCGACCGATTACAATGCCAACATTATCACTAAAAAAATGCTGCATTAAATCATTGCGTGGTCGCCCCATTAAACCATTTGTTTTACCCGTGTAAATGGCGTACTTATAGTCAAAGGGTCGATAGTAAATTGATTTTATGTTTGCATGATTAGAACTAATATCTTTTATAGAATTCTCAATCTTACTTACTTTATTTATTCCAAGTTGAAATGTTCTTTCAACTTCCATCGCATTTTTCGTTTGTAAAGCATTTAGTACTAATTCGCTTTTAGCTTTTGTTTCTTGTATCGCTAGTTCATCAAATTCAGTAGTCAGACCGGAGTTGTAAAATTGAAATAGTTCATCTATTCGAAATACTTCTTCTTTGCTCTCTACAAAGTCTTTTTTAACGAAGAAATAGTTAGGTGACTGAACTTCTAATAAATTCCACTTTACACTCTTCAACGAATTTTGGTTTAATAAGTCATATTTTAATTCTCTCTTCCCCTGCAAGCCAGCATGAAATATTTGTCCTAATTCTTTATTCTTATTCTTTCCACTTTTAATAAAAATATTGATACTTACACCCTGCATTATATCAAAGACGTTTTCATCAGCAGAACCATCTTCGCAAACTTCTTTTTTCTTCCGCTTCCATGTAAATCCAGAATGTAAATTTTATCAAAGCTTTCCAATAAATGTTTACGCATTTGTCTATGATTTACTCCATCAATAAAACTATTATTGGTAATATAAGCTAACACACCGCTGCCATTCTTATCAATGAAATGTTGACCAAAGCGAATGAACTTTATATAATCATCCGATAGCGGTTGAATGTTCCTTTCGTTCAAATCTTTTTTATAATCTGCTGTAAGCTTTTCTATCCACTCACTCTTATTGCTGCTGCTTACACTATAAGGCGGATTCCCAATCACGCACATTACCGGTGTATCTCTCTTTATCTGGTTTGCTTCATTGGCTTCTGAACTGAGCCAGTTGGCAAACAAGGTGCCTGTGTCAGGGTGATGTTCTTCTAAACTATTGGTGAGGTACACACGAAAGCGCTGGTTGGTGGTTGGCTTATAACCGGTTTCGGTTAGCAGCAAATCAAGTTTCAGGTGTGCCATTGCATAGCTTGCCATCAGCAATTCAAACCCATTAAGGCGAGGTAGCAAATGTGTCTCTACGTAATTGCTCCAGATGCCTTGCTGCCCTGCAAACCTTTTATGTATTTGCTTTACCACTTCGGCTAAGAAAGTGCCGGTACCTGTGGCAGGGTCGAGTATCTTTACCCTGTGTACTTCCTGCTCTACTTTTTTGCCTTGTATATCTACTTTTATTTTGGTTTTACTGGTGTCAGCTAAACCATTTGCCAGACCAAACTCTGTTTTCAATATATCATCTACCG
>JBBPZJ010000305.1:0-12887 GCA_038199395.1 Chitinophagales bacterium | reverse complement strand
TGAGCTGTTAAAGTAATTGGAGAATAATAGTGACAACTGTCGGATAGCTACTAATCAACATCGATACCTTTTTTAGTAAATACTTAGAATTGTATAAGTTATGCCATTGACAAAAGCTTGTTCTGAAATTTTTAATCCTATCAGTTTGCTTCCCAACGGAGATTGTGGTGATATGGCTATCACTAAAAAACCGTCCACTTTTATTGTGCCAAGTGAAGTGGATAGTAAAAAATAACCTTTATCGGTTGTTACGAGACTACCTTTTTTTATTATTTCAGTGCCGGTATTAAAGTCTATTTTCTCATAGACTGCTTTTTGTTCAAAGGCGTGTTGCAATTGTTTCTTAACATTGTCCTGTTCTATTTGCAACATCGCTCTGGCAGTTTCATACTTGTCCCCTGCAGAGCTTTTTGTTTCGTTCCTTGTGCTTTCTATTAAATCCTGTAAAGTTTTCTGAAGTGAAAATACTTTGTTGCTTATCACCTCGCTGAAACGATCATATACTTTTTGTTTGAAAGAGAGATGGTTGGTACACAAGCAGCAGAAGTATTAAGTTATTGTTTGAGATAGTTAATAAAGGTATAAAATGTGTGACGGTTGTCAAAACCAGGCGAAGCGAAGATGTTTTTTTTTATGCAGAAAAACAAGTGATTAATGTCAGTTATTATAACAAATCATTTCCCCAATTTTGCCTTAAATTATAAATAGCAAAGAAATGACGAAATCGATATTTATAGCTACAACTGAACCATATAGTGGAAAGTCATTAATAGCACTTGGATTGGTAAATATGCTTTTAGGAAAAACTAAACGGATTGGATATTTCAAGCCTATTATAAATACAGATCCTCTTGAGGGCAAGGATATACATATAGAAACAATTATTGACTATTTTAACCTCGACCTAAGATATGAGGATAGTTATGCGTTCACCAGGTCTCAAGCAATGAGAGAGATGGAAGATGAAGGCGAGGGAAGTATGATGAATACTATTATAAGGAAATACAAAAAAATAGAGGAGGAGTATGATTTTACAGTGATTGAAGGAAGCGATTTCATTGGAGAGGGAACTGCCTTTGAGTTTGATTTGAATTTATCAGTTGCAAAAAACGTTGGTGCGCCGGTGTTGGTAGTAACCTCGGGAGAAAATAAAAGCACAGCAGAAATTGTGAGTGCTGTGCTTAGTGTAATGCGAAACTTCAACACAAGGGAAGTGCAGGTACTTGCAGTAATTGTAAACAGGGTAAAGCCTGAGCAGGCCGACGATGTGCGGCAAATACTTAATACTACCATCAGCAACGGTACTATTCTCGCTGTTATACCAGAAAACACGTCTCTCGCAAGCCCAAGTATGAAGGAGATTTTAGAAAACCTCCAGGGCGAATTACTGATTGGCGAGCAACAATTGAATAACCAGGTTGACAACTTTGTTATTGGGGCTATGAACGTTCCTAATTTTCTGAATTTTTTAAAGGAAAACGTCGTCATAATAACACCCGGCGATAGGGGAGATATGATCATTGCAGCTTTACAAGCTAATTTATCTGCCAGTTATCCTAAAGTGGCAGGGATTGTACTTACTGCTGGTTACCAGCTTGACGAACCAATTATGCGACTTTTGAAGGGTTTGGAAACAGTGATACCAATAATTTTTGTGCAAACAGGCACCTTCGAAACCTCTCAAAAGATTGGCGCAATTAAATCGAAAATCACTTCTGATAATAGTAAAAAAATAAAGCTTGCTATCAGCATTTTTGAGAAGAGCGTAGATATGCTGGCGCTTGATCGGCGAATTGTAACTTTTACCTCTGAAGGTATCACGCCACACATGTTTCAGTACCGGTTAACCAAATGGGCTAAGAAGAAAATTAAGCACATTGTTTTACCCGAAGGAAACGATGAGCGAATACTGAGAGCGACTGCAAGGCTGGTGAATGAAGAGGTAGTTACGCTTACTTTATTAGGCGATTCTAAAGAGATTGCGTTGTCGGTTAAGCGACTTGGTTTGAGTCTCGATCTCAGCCGTATCCGCATCATTAATCCAGTTCAATCAGAGTATTATGAAGACTATGTAAATACGTTGTATGAACTGCGTAAAAATAAAAGCGTGAACCAGGAAATGGCCCGTGATCTAATGACCGACGTTTCGTATTTTGGAACGATGATGGTGTATAAAGGGCATGCAGACGGTATGGTGTCAGGTGCTGTTCACACCACTCAGCATACTATACGTCCTGCACTGCAGTTTATAAAAACAAAGCCAGGTATTACCATAGTTTCCTCCGTCTTTTTTATGTGTCTTCCCGACCGGGTTTCTGTTTTTGGTGATTGTGCTGTTAATCCGAATCCGACGGCAGAGCAACTCGCTGAGATTGCTATATCGTCTGCTGCAAGTAGCCAGCGTTTTGGTATAGAACCACGCATTGCAATGCTGTCTTATTCATCTGGTTCGTCGGGTGAAGGAGAAGATGTTGAAAAGGTGCGCAGGGCGACGGAAATCGTAAAACAAAAACGCCCCGATCTTAAAGTGGAAGGTCCAATACAGTACGATGCGGCAGTAGACCTAACGGTAGGTAAACAGAAACTTCCAAATTCAGAAGTGGCAGGGCAGGCAAGTGTGCTCATTTTCCCGGATTTAAATACAGGCAACAATACTTATAAAGCGGTGCAGAGAGAAACAGGTGCCTTAGCCATCGGCCCTATGTTACAAGGATTAAACAAGCCAGTAAACGACCTCAGCCGCGGCTGCACTGTTGACGATATTTTTAACACCGTAATCATTACCGCCATCCAGGCGCAGGATGAATAATTTGAAAGTGGCTTATTTTGAAAATTTGAAAATGGGGCATTCCGCAATGTGCTTTCATATTTTTTAAATTGCTTCATTTTTAAATCTTCGGATTGTCTCACATTCGCTTTAGTTCATTTTCAAATTTTCAAATTATCTCAATTTTCAAATTATAATTGAATGAACATTTTTGTAGTTAATAGCGGCAGTAGTTCTATCAAATACCAGTTATTTAAAATGCCTGTCGAAAAGCCTGTATGTAGTGGTTTGGTAGAACGCATTGGTTTGGAAGGATCGGCTATTACACACAAAGTTTTTATAGGCGATGAAGAAAAGGTTGTTAGAGAAACACTGCCATTACCTGATCACGAAACGGGGTTAAAGGAGGTGGCCAGGTTACTAACCGATAAAGAAACAGGCGTTATAAAAGACCCTGATGAAATAGATGTTGCAGGGCATAGGGTAGTGCACGGAGGCGAAAGTTTTGCAGCCACGGTAGTTGTTACCGAAGAAGTAAAAGAAGAGATTAAAAAGTTGTTTCCATTGGCACCCCTTCATAATCCAGCTAATTATATGGGCATAGAAGTGGCTGAAAAGATATTTACTAAAGCAGTGCAGGTGGCAGTTTTTGATACGGCTTTTCACCAAACCATGCCCCAAGAAGCTTTCCGGTATGCTATTCCTCAATCATTTTATGAAGACTTGCGCATTCGAGCGTACGGCTTTCATGGTACAAGCCATAAGTGTGTAAGTGAAAAGGCGTCTGAATATTTAAATAATCCGAAAGCGAAAATTATCACGATTCATTTAGGCAACGGTTGCAGTATGACAGCGATAAATGCCGGCAGGTCAATTGATACAAGCATGGGTTTTGGCCCCTTAAGCGGGCTGGTTATGGGCACCCGTTCCGGCGATATTGATCCATCTGTTATATTTCACCTGGTGGATGAAGTAGGGTATGACCTGGATAAAGTAAAGGCATTACTAAACAAGCAAAGTGGTATGCAGGGGCTTACAGGATTTAGCGACATGCGCGATATTTCAAAAGCCATTGCTAAAGGTGACCGGGAAGCAGAACTGGCTTATGAAATGTACGCTTATCGAATAAAAAAATACATTGGTTCATATGCAGCAGTCTTAAACGGATTAGATGCAATCGTTTTCACTGCCGGAGTTGGCGAGAACGACGCAAACATAAGAAAGCGGGTTTGCGCAAATCTAAGTTTTCTTGGGATTGAACTTGACGAACAAAAAAATGAAGTGCGTTCACCTGGGATAAGGGAAATTAATTCAGCCAATTCTCCTGTTAAAATACTAATTGTTCCTACCAACGAAGAGCTTGAGATCGCCAACCAATGTTATGATTTGTTGAGGGAATAACTTTTTTGGTTACCGGCATTTGAACCAGGATTTTACATCGTACTAATGAACAAGGGTATTTTTTTGTTACCAGCGGTGGAATTTCAATTGACCTTCCCTTGCGTCGCACACTTTTACTGCAGCAAAAAAATCATCGGGTTCATTTTGTTGGGCTTTAAAGCCCCTTTAGGGTTTTGGGGTTTCTCCTACTTAGTGCTTCTCAGTCCCCCCGGTCTTAATGAAAGCCGCTTCTTTTGTACCTTCGCTCATTAAAATTCAGACACATGAGCTTAGGATATTTTAGTTACCCGGCCCCGGCAAATGAACCTGTATTAAATTATGCACCGGGAAGCCCGGAAAGAGCAGCATTGAAAAAGGCTTTGGCAGAATTGAAAAAAGAAGAGATTGACATCCCCATGTATATAGGTGCAGAAGAGGTGCGAACAGGAAACAAAAGAGCACTTCATCCTCCACACGAAAAAGCGCATACGTTAGGTTATTTTCATTTTGGTGATGAGCAGCATGTAAGGCAGGCAATAGATGCCGGACTGGCAATAAGAGAATCGTGGAGCAACACAAGTTGGGAAGCACGGGCTCATATATTTTTAAAAGCGGCTGACTTAATTGCAACAAAGTACCGGCCTTATATGAATGGTACAACCATGTTGGGTCAAAGCAAAACAGCCTACCAGGCCGAGATAGATAGCGCTTGTGAGCTCATCGATTTTCTTCGTTTCAACGTTTATTTTCTTACCGAAATATATAAGCAGCAACCAATATCGGGTCCGGGTATGCACAACCGTACAGAGTGGCGAGGGCTTGAAGGATTTGTATTAGCTGTTACGCCTTTTAATTTTACTGCAATCGCAGGTAATCTTCCCGCAAGTGCAGCCATGTGTGGTAATGTGGTTGTTTGGAAGCCCGCAGATACACAGGTATATGCAGCGCAAATGTTTATGCGTATTATGAAAGAAGCAGGTTTGCCAGATGGAGTTATTAATCTCGTTTATGTTGAAGGGCCTGTTCTTGGGAATGTTTGTTTTACCCATCCTGATTTTGCCGGCGTTCATTTTACAGGCTCAACCGCCGTTTTCAATAACATATGGAAGACCATTGGCGAAAATATTGGCAGCTACAAGGGCTATCCAAGAATTGTAGGTGAGACAGGAGGCAAAGACTTTGTTATTGCACATAAAACGGCTGATGTTGATGTGGTGGTTACTGCATTGGCAAGAGGAGCTTTTGAATACCAGGGCCAGAAATGTTCCGCAGCTTCAAGGGCTTATTTACCCAGCAATCTTGCTGAGGAAATCAAATCGAAACTCGTTGCTGAAGTAAAGACGATGAAGACGGGAAGCGTGGAAGACTTTAGCAATTTTATGGGCGCCGTTATTGATGAAAAAAGTTTCGATAAAATAAAAAGATACCTCGACAATATTGACGAAAGCAGCGCTAGCATACTCGTTGGCGGTACCTGCGATAAAACAAATGGATATTTTGTAGAGCCGACCATCATCGAGACGCAGGACCCGAAATACGCAACCATGTGCGAAGAGATTTTCGGACCTGTTCTTACCATTTATACTTACGATGCAGATAAGTTTGAAGAGGCACTTGAATTTGTTGATAATACTTCGCCTTATGCTCTTACCGGTGCCATTATTTCGCAAGACAGATCTGCTGTTGAACTGGCAACAAAAAGGCTACGGCACAGCGCTGGCAATTTTTATATAAACGATAAACCAACCGGTGCGGTAGTAGGTCAGCAACCCTTTGGCGGAGGCCGGGCAAGTGGCACCAACGATAAAGCAGGAAGTATGATTAACCTGTATCGATGGCTTAGCGCCAGAACTATTAAAGAAACGTTTATTCCAGCCACCGATTACAGATACCCGTTTTTACAGGAAAGCTAAACTTAAAAGTCCTGCAAAAGGACTTTTTTATGTCTCCTTTGTGAATTATAAAAGCTTGTTTTAAGAGTTGGATTTGGACTTAAACAATAATCACGAGTAAGCCGTAGTAGCCCTTCATTCATTGTATCACTTACATACGTTAAAATCACGACCGTAAATACTCCTTAAAGCGAGCACCTCATACCTGTCGAAAAATTACCGTTTGCAATTCTATTTCTCAAGCCGAATTAATAGAATTAGCGCTTAAAATTATATTAAGAAAAAAGACTTGTATAAGTAGAATGTGGAAATCTTTTTAATTATTACAAGCCAATCGAGGGGAATGTCAGCAGTCGAAATAAACTTATTAACATAAAAAACTAAATCTTTCCTTTTAAGTATTTTTTAATCTCTTTATTGTATTTTAGAATAACAATATCCGACATATGTTCTTGCCATCCGATGAGATTTTACTTAACCATTACAAAAGTGAGCGCCATAATATTTTATTAAATGATATCAATTTTATTCACTTAGTTGAAGAACAGGTAGAAAACAAACCGCTCAATTTGGCCCTGGTCTACAAAGAAGAGAAAGTAAATTATTATACTTTAAACCTAAAGGCCAATCAGGTTGCGCATTTTTTGCGAAGTAAAGGAGTAAAACAGGAAGTGCTGGTGCCCATATGTGTTGAACGTGGTGTAGAAATGATGATATGGATATTAGGTATTTTGAAAGCGGGAGGGGCTTATGTACCAATTGATCCTGATAGTCCGGTAAGCCGAATAGCCTATGTTCTTGAAGATTTGGAGGCTTCATTATTACTAACCAATAAGGCCAATAAATCTAAGCTAGCAGGAAAAGTAGATATAGAGTTAATAGAAGTAGAAGAGGCACTTTCCTCCATTGTAAATAGACCAACTGAAAATTTGGATATCTCTATTCAGCCCAACCACCTTGCATACATCATCTATACTTCTGGCTCAACAGGCAAACCCAAAGGGGTAATGATAGAACACCATTCGTTGGCTAATTATTTATTATACTGCAAAGAGAATTATTTAAATGACAGGCAGTCAGTTTCCGGAAGCTTCATGCATTTATCTTATACTTTTGATGCATCTCTGACAGCAATGTTTCTCCCCCTGATTACCGGAAAATCAGTAGTGATTGGCTCACAAGCTTCTCTTGAAACTTTCGAGGATGAGAATTTTTGGAAATATGCTCCATACGATTTTATAAAAGCTACTCCCGCGCATTTAGAACTTCTGGCAGAAACATTAAACGAAACAAATAATGAATGGGTTACAAATAAGCTGGTTATCGGTGGCGAAGCTTTACATCTTAATTACTTAAAACCTTTCATTGAAAGGGGAGTAGATATAGATATCATAAATGAGTATGGTCCTACAGAAGCAACAGTGGGATGCAGCACGTACTTTTTTAATACCCTAACTGATGTTGAAAAAGTAGAGCAGAAAGTGTCTGTAGGCAAACCGATCGACGGTGTTCAGTTGTATATAATAAATGTACTGGATGAATTGGCGGCAGTGGGAGAAGAGGGTGAAATATGTATAAGTGGTGCCGGATTAGCAAGGGGCTATTTGAAGCGTCCGGATTTAACAGCAGAAAAGTTTATAGAAAAATGTATTCATCCGAATAGTTTAGTAAGACTATATAGAACGGGAGATGTAGGAAGGTGGTCGCCAGACGGCAATATCGGGTATAACGGTAGAATAGATAGCCAGGTAAAAATAAGTGGTTATCGAATAGAGCCCGGCGAGATAGAAAGTATTCTACTACAAAATCCGCAAATAAATCAGGCAGTAGTAGTTGCCAGGAAAGACCAACAGGACAATAACAAATTGACTGCATATGTGATGTCGTACGATGCTTCGCTGGATAGACAGAAGATTTTTTTATACTTAAGGGAAAGGCTTCCCGAGTTTATGATACCCGCCGAGGTCATCTTACTATCCCGTTTTCCTTTGACCCAAAATGGAAAATTTGATCGTGTGTCACTAAGTGAAGTAGAAGAAATAAAAGAGTTTAAAGAGGGGGATTTTAAGGAACCTGCTAATGAAACTGAAAAGATGCTGGCTAAAATATGTAGTGAAATTCTTGGTTTAGAAAGGATAAGTACTAATGATAATTTTTTTGAAATCGGAGGAAGTTCACTACAGGCTGCTAAAATGTTTTCAAAAATCAGGAAAGTGTTTGGTTTAAAGCTTTCTTTAGGGCTTCTTCATCACGCTAAAACAATCGAACAAATAGCTGCCATTGTAATAAGCCGGGCAGATGAAAAACATTTTTCTTGCCTTGTTCCCATTCAAGCAGGAGGCTCTAAACCGCCGCTGTTTTGTGTACATGGGGGATGGGGACACGTTCTTTTTTACCAGGGATTAGCCGATCAATTAGGCTCGGACCAGCCGTTGTATGGGTTACAGGTAAGGGGATTAAATGGTATAGACAAGCCTTTCTACAAGTTAGAAGATATGGCTGCACATTACGTGCAGGAGATTCGACAAGTTCAGCCAACCGGGCCTTATCAATTAGCAGGATACTGTTATGGTGCAATAGTAGCTTTCGAAATGGCTAATCAACTTATTCAAAATAACGAAGAAGTTGCTTTATTAGTAAACTTCAATGGTCCTTCCCCTGGTTATTTGCCTGATAAAGGAGAGGAAAATAGTAGTGCTGAGAATAAAAATTTTATAAAAACGAAAGGGACTGTATCGGGCAAAGTCAACGCGGTAGCTCATGATCTTTCTGTTGAAATAAAGCGGTTTTCAAAGCTAAATACAAAACAAAAGGCTTTATATCCTCTGAAGCAAATAAATAAAATGTTTTGGTCCTCTAAGATCAGAATAAGTCTTTCAAATGCCCTTTTTAGCGCACTCTGCAAGTACTGTATCAGGTCAAAAAAAGCAATGCCCGATACTATATTAAAACGGTACATTGTTGAGTCAATGTACCGGGCTTTTATACAGTATGATGCTAAAGCTTATGGCGGTAAGATGATCATTTTTAGGTCCCCGTGCCTCTATAAAGATCCTTCTCTCGGTTGGACTAATTTGGTTAAAGGAGGAATTACAACTTTTGATGTCCCGGGAGAATATGGAGTGGGTAATGCAATCTTTCGAAAACCATATGTTGAGTCTGTTGCTAACCAGTTGGAAAAATATTTACGCAAGTAAAAGTTCTAATGGCCATACTAATTAGGCTTTTTATTAAAGATGGAAAAGTTGCAGTGCTTAGACGGCAAAAAGTTTGATCAATAACCAAACTATTTCACAAACTCAAATTTCCTTCAGTTTACCATTTTAGTTTTGCAGCCATTTATGAAAATAGCTATGGCGCTTAAGAAATTTAGCAGCTCTTTTTTTTTAATGTTTTTAGTGTTGTTTGCAAGTGCTCAGGAAAAAGGTGCCAGTATCGGCAATGGCAAGATTACCGGTAATATTATTGACTCTGTTTCAAGAAACTCAATTGAGTATGCGACTATTAGCCTAATTAATCCTGCTAATAAAAAAGTAGTAAACGGAACTACCTCGGGAAGTACAGGTTCTTTTACGCTAACTAATCTACCGGCTGGAGTTTATGATGATGAGGCAGAGTTTATCGGCTACAAAGCTCGCATCATACATAATGTTTCCATTGTAAAAAAGAACGACGTCGCAGACCTCAATAATATTGCTTTGCTTGCCACTGCCACTACATTGCAAAATGTGACCGTAACAGCGCAAGGAAAGTTGATAGAAAATAAAATAGACAAACTTGTTTTTAACGCTGAAAAGGACATTACTTCACAAACAGGCGTTGCGACTGACATTTTACGAAAAGTACCACAAGTGACCGTGGGCATCGATGGAAACGTAGAGTTGGCGGGCAGCGCAGGAATCAGGTTTTTAATAAATGGTAAACCATCTTCAGCATTTGGAAGCAGCATTGCTGATGTGCTACAGGCAATACCTGCAAATCAGATTAAAAGTATAGAAGTAATTACAAACCCGGGCGCTAAATACGATGCCCAGGGAATGGGTGGAATAATAAACATTATTCTTAAGAAAAGCAATGCGCAAGGCATCAACGGAAGCATGTCGGTAACTGGCGGCACCCGTACCGAGAACGGTTCGTTCAACTTCAATGCACGTAAGGGTAAGCTTGCTGTAAATGCTTTTGTTAGCGGCAATACCCGTTTACGTGCCAGCACTCCCTCATCTTCTGACCGTGTAACAACTGATACCAGTGCCCATACGAAGATTTACCTGCATCAGGACGGCGTAAGCGAAGTGGTCCGCAACGGTTTTCAGACAGGAGCGGGCTTTGATTTTACAATGAATGACAAGAATAGTTTTACCGGATCATTTTCTTACAACAGCTTTGGCAACAATGGTACAGGGTTTACAAACCAGGTGCAGTACATTAAAAATGAAACAGGAAACCTTGCTGACATTACTTCCATCAATAATATAGACAACACTTTTCGCATTCATGATATCGATGCAAGCCTTAACTATAAACGCACATTTACTAAGGAAGATCAGGAGCTTAATATAGCTCTCAATTCAACCCTCGGCAATACCAGGATCAACGCTTCAAATATGCAATTTCTGGAGCCGGCAGGGCTACTTTATTATGGCACGAATAGCACTAATCCCGGTAAAAACAATGAAAATGAACTGATCATCGATTATACCCAGCCTTTACAAAGAAACGTCATACTAGGCATGGGCAGCAAGGTTAGCTTTATGGATATCACCAGTAATTCAGATGTGTTAAAATTTAAAAATGCTGTAAGTACCTATCTTCCTGATCCATACCTAACCAACAGTCTTAATTATCATCAAAAAGTTTATGCACTATATTCCGAACTTACTTTCCCTGTGGGAAAATTGTTTGATGCTAAAGCGGGCGGACGATATGAACGTACAGAAATTGATGCGTTTTATTCTAATGCACAGGTACAACGAAAAGTGCCTGGTTACAATATTTTTGTACCTACCATTTACCTGTCAAAAAAATTAGGTGAAGATGCGGGTACATTAAAACTAAGTTATTCGAAGAGGATAGGCCGTCCTGATTATAGGGAACTAAATCCTTTTGTAAATACCAGCGATCCTAAAACATCTCGACCGGCAATAGTAATCTTGTTCCTGAGCAGAGCCACAGGTACGAATTGGCGTACAGTCGCGATTTGGGTAAGTCCGGTTCTTTTATGGTTAACTTATTCTATCGTCTTAACTTAAATGATATTCAACCTTTTGTTACCTACTATCCTGAATACACAGTTGGTGACAGTACCTATACTCACGTAACGGTTTCGAGCCGTCAGAACATAGGTACAGAAAAAAATGTGGGCTTCAACATTTTCAGCGATTTGCGGGTGAATGGTAAAATGAGCATCCGTACCAACCTCTCTTTTTTTCACAGGGATATCATCAATGCGATTGATAAAGGCTATAATACCTCCAGTTTTAATTATAGATTCAACCTCAACGCAGGTTACCAGTTTACCAATACTTTGGCGACCGAGTTTTTTGGCAACTTCAACTCACCCCGAAATGAAGCACAGGGAAAATATCCATCATTCACCAACTACAGCTTTGCTGTTCGCAAGCAGTTCTGGAACAAAAACGGCAGCCTTGCACTCACTGCCACCAATCCATTCAAAGATGTAGTCGATCAACGCACCGAATTATATGGTCCTAATTTCGCAGTTAATAGCCTGAGGAGTATTCCTTTCAGGTCTATTGGCCTCAACTTTACCTGGAAGTTTGGCCATTTAGAGTTTAAGAAAGAAAGAGAGCATAATGAAGAAGGCGCTTCCCCTCTGGAATAAGTGTTGGAATTTTATAATACCCTTATTCTGAAGGCCATTTCCATATACTATCAATGTGTGTAGACAATGTGTGTAGAGCAAGATGTATTTTAAGAAAGAAATAGTTTACGTTTTTTCTTTATAATCTTTTCCCACGGGGGTAAAGGTTGCTTTTTTCAACTTAATATATCCCAGGCTTATATTGTCATTGTGGTACTTCTTCTTCACAGAAACATCATTAAAAACTTTAGCACCGGTTAAAATGTCGATAGAATACATCTTTAAAAACTTCCCGAACGGACCTTTAACATAGTATAAATTCCCTTCTTTCAATGTAGAAATATCTGATTGAGTAACAGGAGCGATTACTTCAATCGTATAATCATAATTCAAACTATCAATACCCGGAGAATAAAGTTGTGCGATGTTTTGTGATCCCTCTCTTACAATTGTCCTGAGCTTTGAAGGGAAGTCGTCAATTATGTGGGTATTCTTCAAAAAAGCTTTCTCTAAATCCTCATCTGCTTTTTTATGGGTTAAAGAGTCTTTTGCATAGTTTGGATGAGCCGAAAGAAAAAAATCTACAAAAGTTTCTAATGAGGGTTTTTTAGGTGGAGGAGGCGCCGGTTGAATAGCTGTTGGTTTATTCTCGTGTGTTTGACAGCCGTAGATTATGAGAAATAATATAAAAATTAAAAGTGGCCAGATCCTTTTCATATTGTAAAGTTTTGATTCAACTAAAGTATTTTATTATCTTCTTATTTATTCAAATTCTTTGCTATTTATCAAATTGTCTAAATTTCAAAAATGTCTGTAAATGTGTATAGTACATGACAAAAGTTGTGAATAAAGTAGTAGGCAGGTAATTATTATTTCACAAGGGTGTAAAAAAAGCCTTAGCAGTTCTTCTTTAGAAGAAAATTACCACATCTACTTCTAATGGAAACTACTAAGGTTGGTGACAAATATAGTGCGTTATTTCTTTATTTCAGTGAGCATTTACAATGGCATAAAGCCCGTATTAAGT
>JBBPZJ010000304.1:0-4750 GCA_038199395.1 Chitinophagales bacterium | reverse complement strand
GTCGATCTTTTTATGATTGCCAGAAAAAAAGTCGTTTCCAATAAAATCTTTAAATAAATAGATAAACGGATAGCGATGCCCTTTGTGATAGCCAATGAGTGCAAGCTCTGTATTTTCTTTATTTACAGCAGCATCTGTAATTAGCCCCTTACTATTGAAGCTGCTTATATACCTCGCTTCCCATTTGCCGGCAGTTTTCGGAATCACGTATAACTTCGTTTCATTATCCTCTCTGTCTTTTGTAAATAAATAAAGCGAGTCTTTAAAGCTCAACAATGACTCGCAATCAAAATTATTCTGCTTCTTTTTTTCAGCCTCGCCGCCGCCAGGAAAAGTAAAATCAATGATTTCGCCCTGCACTTGCACCTCATTTCCTTCAGGAATATTTTTAGAAGAAATTTTAATAATCTTTCTTTCAGGCCTGTCTCCGACATTATCGCCGACATCTCCTATGTAAATAAAAGAGCTGTCAGAAGTTACTGCTTCGACGTCCGTCGCTTCTGTGTTGGCTACATTAACTGTCTGTAAAAGTTTGCCGCTTGCATCTAGCTTAAATACCCTTGCCTTAGGCTTATCTGTGATCGCCCAAATGTTCTCACCAACGGCAGTTATGCCCGATATTTCCTTTAATTCTTTCGGCAACACAGTTTTTACAATCAGCGGAGAACTTTTATCTCCAGACGATGAACAGCTTACACAAAGCGATACAAAAACAAGAGCAGCAACTTTTATCATAACTGTAAATGAGAATATTAACGACGCTGGTTGTATGTTATACAAAACTTGTTCCCCCTAAATTTTTTTTAAATCTTTATTCCGAAGTCTGCATGCAGAATAAAATTTAACCATCAACAAAAATATTTTCTTATGTTCTCAACTTGAAACGAAATAATTTTGCTTAAGTCAAAAGAATTGGAGTTAATATTTGTTTGAATGCTGGCCTATAAAAAACAGTCCTTTAAATCGAAAACGATAATCTTCCGGATAAGAAGGAGCGGAATAATAATTTTTATATTAATTACAGGGTTACTCGGTTTCTTACAATCATCAGCACAAAAAAAAGTGCCGCTCGAAACGAGGGAAGTTACTTATCCTCCATTTAATACACCAGATACCATTGCAGATAAAGACCTTGTTAGTCAAAAAGATATTTTTGATGTTGTCGGTTCTCTTTTTAGAAAAAAATCAAAAGAAAATGTTGATAGCGATACTTCGCTGACAAAACCAATTATCTCAATAGTTCCGGCAGTGGGTTATTCGTTGCAAACAAAGCTTGCAGCAGTTGTTTCAGGCAATGTAGTGTTTAGGGTTAGTCCGGTGGCAAAACTATCGACTATAACAGCGAGTGCAACTTACACTCAAAATAAACAGTTCTTCATTCCTATACTATCTAATATTTCTACCAAAAAAGGGCGATACAAGCTAATAGGAGATCTCAGATTTTATAAGTACCCTCAGAGTACTTTTGGTCTTGGTTCTAATGCGTCTATTCTAAACGAAGACCCGATGAATTATGATTATGTGCGCATTTACGAAACTGTATCGAGACGGATAAAAGGGAATTTTTTTGCCGGTGCAGGCTACAATTTAGATTATCATTGGAATATTTCGCATAAAGGAAATAAGAACGGCACACCAAGTGACTACGATATTTATGGCGCTTCAAAAAATAGCATTTCTTCGGGCATTACTTTGAACGCATTATTCGATAGCAGAGACAATCCAATTAACGCCAAAAAGGGTTTCCTTGCCAGCTTTCAGTTAAGAAACAACCTGCAAACTTTAGGAAGTCATAGTACATGGCAATCGGTTATCGTTGAGATAAGAAAGTACTTTCCTTTTCCAGGTCAATCAAATAATGCACTTGCATTCTGGTCTTACAATGCTTTTGTAGTTACAGGCAAGCCACCTTACCTTGATTTACCAAGTACAGGATGGGATAATTATAATGCCACAGGGCGTGGTTTTATACAAGGTAGATACAGGGGTACTAAGATGGTTTATTTAGAATCCGAATACAGGTTTAATCTAACTTCCAACGGATTGTTTGGAGGAGTATTTTACCTGAACGAACAGTCTTTCTCAAGCTTTACAGGAAGCGGTTTAGAGGCTTTCCAAACGGGCTATGGAACAGGATTGCGTATTAAACTAAACAAAAAATCAAGTACTAATCTTGCGATAGATTATGCCTGGGGTACACAAGGATCAAAAGGACTTTTTATAACGGTTGGGGAACTATTCTGAAAATTTAGAAACGAACATTTTTTAAAATCATCATCAAATCTTAGCATATGAATTTACCCTCCTTTACAGCCAGTTTACAGCATGACACTCCACCAAAAGCGTCTGTCTATCTTCAGGCCTTGTGGTATGATGCGAAAGATAACTGGAAGACCGCCCATAGCCTAATTGACCACCTCGAAGATAAAACTGCTTATTGGGTTCATGCATACCTCCACAGAAAAGAAGGTGATCTTGGCAATGCTGATTACTGGTACTCAAGAGCCGGCAAAAAAAGACCATCAGCTTCGCTGCATCAGGAATGGGAGCAATTAGTAACAGCGATGGTTAATGAAGAAAATACTGAATAGCTTTCGATAGAAGTTTTCCCTTAAACACGTAATTTAAAAAAGCAGGGGAGGAAATAGTTGTGAATGCAACGTTACAAAAGACGGCAAGTATAATCAGGGGATCATCAAGACCTGATTTGTTACGAGAAGAAACATTGGCTGACTTATTCAGACAAGCTGCTAACATGTATGGAAATAATATTGCTTTGATTTTTCAGGAGCAATCATTAACCTATAAGCAACTCGACAAGTGGAGCAATGCAATAGCAGATGATCTTGTAAACAGGGGAATTGGACGAGGTCGAAAAGTTGCAATATGGTGGCGGCGAGGTCTCGAACTTCATGCTGCTATATTGGGCATTGTAAAATCAGGTGCAGCATATGTACCAATTGACAGGGAGATGCCGGCAGAAAGAGTCGAATTAGTATTATCTGAAGTAAATGCTTCCGCCTGTTTCAGCCGTTTCCAACTCAACACCAACTGTCCCTTACTGCAGGTTGTACCAATGCCGGGCGAAAACGAAACACTGGAAGCACCAGTTGGACCATCGCCAGATGATTTCGCCTACATTTTATACACCTCCGGAAGTACCGGCAAGCCAAAAGGTATTCCCATTTCTCATCGCCAAATTTGTCACCTCGTACGGTCCGAACAAACAGTTTTAAACATAAACGAAAATGACAAGGTTTACCAGGGTTTTTCCGTGTCATTTGATATGTGGTGCGAAGAAACCTGGATAAGTTATTTTGCAGGAGCTACGCTATGGGTAGCTGATAATACAACATCAAAAGCTATTGATGAGTTAAGCAGCGTATTAAAAGAACAGCAAATTACAATCCTGCATGCGGTACCAAGTTTACTGGCAGTTATGGACGAAGATGTTGCCACGGTAAGACTTGTAAACGCAGGAGGTGAAGCCTGTACACCACAGGTAGTAAATAAATGGTACAAGCCGGGCAGAATACTTTTTAACAGCTATGGACCAACAGAGACAACGGTTACCGCTACAATGATACAGTTGCAGCCTGGTGACCCGATTACGATTGGTGATCCTCTACCAAATTATGATGTAGCTGTCATTGATGAACAATTCAACATATTGCCAAGAGGCGAAAAGGGAGAACTGGTTATATCAGGTCCCGGTGTGTCGAATGGATATGTAAACCTTCCTGAATTAACCAATAAAAAGTTTGTAACTAAGCCGGCTTCCTGGTCAGAAATGCGCGGGGATAGAATTTATCTTACCGGCGATGCGGCAATCATTACTTCCGAAGGTACAATCGACTTCCAGGGCAGGTTAGATGACCAGGTTAAGCTAAGAGGCTACCGGATTGAACTGGGAGAAATTGAAACCAGGTTGAATGAACAACCTAATGTATCTGCTGCTGCCGTAGCAATAAAAAAAGATGGCAACGGCAACGATCATTTGGTGGCATACATTGTAAGCGAAGACGAGGTTTGCATGGATGAAAATGCGCTTCGTTCAAAACTTGCTAAAGTATTACCATCCTACATGGTGCCTGCACTTATTGTGTCAATGAAGGAAATGCCACGAATGCCCAGTGGAAAAATCAACAGGAAAGAATTACCGGTTCCGGCATTACTTCAGCAAATAGAAGAAGAAAATGCAGCAGAGACGGTAAATCTGAGTGGCCGTTTAGCTGATAGAGTTTTGGCATTATTACATAAAACTTTCCCTGGCAAAAGCATAGACTTGTCCCAGGATTTTTTTACTGATCTTGGCGGCCATTCACTCATTGCCGCAGGATTTATCTCTAGGCTGAGAAGAGAGGGTGGAGTTCCCTACGCATCTTTAAAAGATATTTATATACACCGGCCTTTACAAGAGCTGGTATCAACGTGGGAAAAAACACCACAAACAATTAACGAGACGCCCGGACATGAGTTTCATCCCGTTCCAGCCTGGCGTTATTACGCCTGTACCCTTGCTCAAACGTTGTCTCTTCTACTAATTTATGGCTTGTACACAGTGGAAGTATTTACTCCTTTCGTCGCATATTATTACGTGAGTGAAGAAACAGGAAGTATGCCAATGGGAATTTTATCTGCAATTATTTCCTATTGTCTCATTCCACCTGTTTTTACTGCCATTGTTGTAACAGCAAAATGGCTGGTAATTGGTAAAATGAAGGAAGGAGATTATCCTTTGTGGGGCACT
>JBBPZJ010000303.1:0-3681 GCA_038199395.1 Chitinophagales bacterium | reverse complement strand
CACAGAAGAACAGTTATTAAATGTGAGACAACGGCTGAAAGGGTTGGGAATAAAATGGCTTCAGGATATTGTTCCTAATCATATGGCCTTCGATCCTAACAATCCCTGGTTAAAAGATGTACTTGAAAAGGGCCAGAAATCGATCTATGCTTCATTCTTCGACGTACCATGGACAGGAAAAATTTATCATGGAAAAATAATGATCCCGTTTTTGGGTAGCCCACTTACGGAAGTGATAATAAACGGCGAACTAAAAGTTGATTTTGAAGAACCAAGATTTGTTTTGAAGTATTACGAAAGCAGTTATCCCATCAGGCTACGGTCATATATAACGATTTTGGAGGCTGGTGCAGGCGAGCCAAACCAGGCGGTACAACAGCTATTAGACCAGGTACGAGGCATTCAAAAGTCGGAAGATCCCGAAACCTACAAAGAGACTTTACACGAGTTTCAGTTGCAGTTAAGCGCACTCGTTAAGAACGAAAAAACCAAGGACTATTTAGAAAGCTGTCTTCAAAGAATTAACGAAGATCCCGAGCAAATTAGAAAGATTGCCGATGAACAGGTATATCAATTGGTAAACTGGCAGAAAACTGACTCTAAAATAAACTTTCGTCGTTTTTTCACCGTCAATGGATTGATCTGTCTCAACATGCAGGACAATGAGGTATTTCTGCATTACCACCAATATATTAAATATCTGATGGACGAAGGGGTTTTTCAAGGACTAAGAATAGACCATGTTGACGGCCTTTATGACCCAGCAAGATATCTGCAACAATTACGTGATCTGGTAGGTGATGAGACGTACGTAGTAGTTGAAAAGATACTTGAACCCGGAGAAGAACTGCCTGCCGACTGGCCAATACAAGGCAACACAGGTTATGATTTCCTGGGTATAGTCAACAATGTTTTTACAAACAAAAGCAGCAAAGAAACTTTTACCCGTTTTTATCACAACCTGGTTAATAATGATCAATCTATTATAAAACAGGTATTTGAGAAGAAATCGTTTATCCTTCACGAAAATATGGGGGGTGAATTATCTAACCTCTATCAGCTTTTCATAGATATGGATTTGGCGGAAGACGACGTATTGAGCAACGTTGATCAGGAGGCATTAAAAGAGACGATTGCGCAGTTCCTGATACAGTGTCCTGTATACCGCTACTACGGAAATAAACTTCCATTAGATGAACCGGAAGTTTTAGCTATAGAGAGCATTCTAAGCCAAATAGGTGAGAGGAACCCATTATTAACCGGGGCAATCCAGTTGTTGCGAACTGCATTATTAGAAAAACCTGCAGAAGGAGATAAAGTATACAACATCCGGGCGCTTAGATTTTACCAACGGTGTATGCAGTTTACCGGACCGCTTATGGCGAAAGGGGTAGAAGATACTTTAATGTACACCTACAACCGCTTTATTGGCCACAATGAAGTGGGTGATTCTCCTGAAGCTTTTGGCGATTCTCCTGAAGAGTTCCACCAAAAAATGCTTACCCGCCAAAAAAAATGGCCTTTAAGTATGAATGGAACGTCTACTCACGATACTAAACGCGGAGAAGATGTACGTGCCAGATTAAATGTACTTACAGATGTAGCGCAGGAGTGGCTGAAAGTGGTTGAAGAGTGGCAACAATTTAACAGGAATATCAAAGAAAATGACATACCGGACGCAAATGATGAATATTTAATTTATCAAACACTCATCGGCACATATCCGATGCCCGAACAGGGTGCTGACGATTTTGAAAATCGTATTCAGGAATATGTGCAAAAAGCTTTACGGGAGGCAAAGACGCATTCTAACTGGACTACACCCAATGAAGAATACGAAGCAGTAACCAAAAACTTTGCGGTAAAATTATTAGACAGAGAAACTCCTTTCTGGAAGAGTTTTGAACAATTTCATAAAAAGATTTCAGACTTTGGTATCATCAGTTCTCTTGCACAAGTACTGCTAAAATTTACCGCTCCAGGTGTTCCTGACGTTTACCAGGGCACAGAACTTTGGGATTTTAGCCTGGTAGATCCTGACAACCGCCGTCCCGTCGATTATAAACTTCGCCAGCAGCTATTGAATGAATTAGAATCGCAGGCAAACAAAGAGCACAAAGATCTCCTGCAAGACTTATGGAAACATAGGTATAGTGGCAAAATCAAATTATGGCTGGTGCATACCTTGTTAAACGATCGGCGTGAGAATGAGGCTTTTTTTGCCAATGCTGATTACCTCCCTTTGACTGTTGAGGGTGATTACGCCTCGCATGTTCTCGCCTTTGCCCGACGGTACAATAATCAGTGGCTTGTGGTGGCTGTCCCACTTCACATTGCGATCCTTTGCAACCAGCAAGCTGAGAAAGTGCTACAAATAGATTGGAAAAACACCAGAGTTCGCTTACCAGAGAATGCTCCGTTTAATTACAGACACTTATTTTCTCAGGAAGAAGGAAGTAATCAACAAGCAATAGCCGTTGGAGAAATTTTCAAAAGCTTGCCTTTGGCAGTGCTTAAATTAAAATAATTATGACCAAAAATAAAAGAGGCGCAGGAATCCTGCTTCATATATCCTCTCTTGCTTCACGCTTCGGAATAGGTGATCTGGGACCAGAAGCTGAGTCTTTCGCTTCTTTTCTAAGAAGAAGTAATCAAAAATACTGGCAACTACTTCCGTTAAATCCTACAGAACAAGGGCAGGGACACTCTCCTTACAGTTCTATTTCAAGCAGAGCGGGAAATACACTTTTGATAAGTCCCGAATTGCTGGCAAAAGATGGTTTGCTAGATGAAGATGAGCTCCAACAATATTATTTGCCACAAGAGGGCAAAACAAATTACGAAGCCGTTGATCGGGTAAAATCAATAATTTTCGAGAAAGCATGGCAGCATTTTTTGGCTGGAAAAGGTAAAGACCTGCACAAAGCTTTCCTACGGTTTTGCGAAAAAGAAAGTTATTGGCTGGATGATTTTGCGCTGTATATGCTGCTTAAACAACAACATGAATGCCAACCATGGTTTGAGTGGCCGGAAGAGTACAGGCTAAGAAATAAGCGATCCGTGGAAGAACTTGAAATTGAAAACGGAGATGCAATAGATAAAGTTAAGTTTCTTCAGTTCCTATTTTCAAAGCAATGGCATGAGCTGAAAAAATATTGCAACAACCTTAATATTAACTTGTTTGGTGATTTGCCGTTTTATGTTAGTTATGACTCTGTAGATGTTTGGTCTCACCAGGACTTATTTAGCATAGACAAAGAAGGAAAAATGATTGGTGCTGCAGGGGTACCGCCCGATGCTTTTAGTGACGATGGCCAATTGTGGGGAATGCCGGTTTTTAAGTGGGATGTTTTAAAAGAAAACGGGTACAACTGGTGGATCGAACGTTTTAAAAAGAATATGGAGCTGTTCGACATCTTACGACTCGATCACTTTCGTGCTTTTGCAGATTATTGGGAGGTGCCTGCTAATTCGAAAACTGCTAAAAACGGTAAATGGATTCCCGGCCCTGGTGCTCATTTCTTTAATGCGGTAAGGAAAGAGCTGGGAGATTTACCTTTTATTGCGGAAGATCTCGGGGAAATAAATGATGCTGTGTATGAATTGAGAGACGAATTTGCTTTTCCAGGGATGAAGGTGTTACAATTTGCTTTTGGAAAAGGAATGCCTCAAAACCCTTAT
>JBBPZJ010000302.1:0-8452 GCA_038199395.1 Chitinophagales bacterium | reverse complement strand
TTCACTTTTTTTTATATTTTTAACCACATCAACGAAATGTCTATGCGTAAGAAACTATTTGTTTTTCTGGGTTCAGCTCTCGTTATTCATTCTCTTTTCATATTTGCTACAACTAAAAGCTTCAATATTATTCCAAAAACATCTGATACTGTAAAAGAGTACGATGCAATGGCTGCAGAAGCTATTGCTGAAGGCGATGTTCCCGTTGAAAACAATACTTCTTTGTATGACACTCTTTATCTTTCTAAACTAGGTCTGTCACGCACAGCATATGAGTATGCTATGCAAGGATATAATTCTCTGCAAGCTTCGGGAAGATTAAATAGTGACAAACTTCTGTCTATTGTTGATTTCAGTTTGCCTTCGAGCAGAAAGCGTTTATTTATAATAGACCTTAAGAATAATAAGGTAGTTTATAATACTTATGTTGCTCATGGCCGCAATTCAGGAAGAGAAATGGCAAGCGAATTTTCTAATCAGCCTGAAAGTAATAAAAGCAGCCTTGGTTTTTATATTACAGGTGATACTTACATGGGAAAGCACGGTTATTCTATGAGGTTGTTTGGTGAGGAAAAAGGAATTAATGATAACGCAAACAGCAGGGCTATTGTTATGCACAGTGCTCCGTATGTAAGTGAAAGTGCTATAAAAATGCAGGGTTTTATCGGACGTAGCCTTGGCTGTCCTGCATTGCCTGAAAATTTGTACAAGCCGATTATAGAAAAAATAAAAAACGGAAGCTGCCTTTTCCTCTATAGCCCCGATAAATTTTACGCATTGCACTCAACCATTGTGAAGAAGTTAGCTTAATTATCTTAATATAATAAAAGACTGAAGCTTGTACAAGTTGTACAGGCTTTTTTGTTAATAAGTGATTTATAACATAAACGGATTTGTGTCTCGATAAGAATGTATATGCTTTTCTTTACATAACTTATTATGTACTTCTAACACTTTTGCCCTGTTTTAATTATTTTCGCACCTAATAAATAATTTAACCTTGATGAGCGAAATAAACCTATTAGATGAAGAAGATTTGTCACCGTCAACAGATGATGTTTCAAAAGATGGAGGGGCGGATAACAGCAGAAAGGATAACAGTGTTACGCCTGGGGGAAAAGCGGCAGGCAAAAAGAGTTCAAAGGAGACAGTTGAATCGGTAAAGGCTGCAAAAACAAGTGTTCTAAAAGTTGATAAAGAACCGGCTAAAAAGGGAACTCCTAAAAAAACGAGCTTAAAAAGGGTGGAAACAATAGAGCCGAAACCGGCAAAAGTTAAAAAGGCAGCAGCGGTAAAAAAACAGCCTGATACTGAGAAACAACCGGAATTGTTAAAGCCTGCTAAGGCGATAAAAAAGGCAAGCCCTTCAAAACAACCTAAAAGTTCAAAACTGGCTGCAAGTACAATCGAAACCGAAATAACAGCGCAGCAACAAAAACCCGGCGAAGAAGCAGGTACTGCAGAAAGGGCCACCGTAGCGGCAGAAGACGCAAACAGCGCCAAACCTGAAGTTGAAACAAAGGCTTCACCAATAAGTAAAATAACTTTTCAGATTAAATATAGTACCGTTCCGGGAGAGTCTCTTCTTGTTATCGCTAATCATCCTTTACTTGGTAACAATGATCCTGAAAAAGCATTTCCTCTAAATTATTTGAATGAAGATTATTGGTTCGGGACTATCGAAATTCCGAATGAACACAGACTAACATTTGATATCTCTTACAATTATATTGTAAAGAATATTGATGGCAGTAATTTAATTGAATGGGGAACGGATAAGATCATAAAATATAATGCTTTTGATAATGACGAGTTGCTTTTGATCGATACATGGAATCCATCGTCTTCAATAGAAAATACTTTCTTCACCGAACCTTTCACGGAAGTTCTTTTAAAAGAAAATTTTACAGAAGTACCAGCAACAACGCCCTCTAAAGTAACTCATATTTTTAGAGCCAAAGCACCGTTGCTAGCTAAGGGTCAGGCATTGTGTATTCTAGGTTCCGTGCCGGAATTAGGTTCGTGGAATACAGAAAAACCGTTGTTGCTTTCAAGACAAATGGGAGATGTATGGCACTCTATTTCACTTGACCTTTCAAATGCAGACTTCCCTTTTAATTATAAATATGGTGTCTTCGATATCAATACCAATGCTTTTATCGCATACGAAACAGGCAGCAATAGACCGCTTTACGAGGGCGCTTCAGACAAGTTAACAGTTGTCTCCGATGGTTTCGCTGCTGTTTCAAATAACGGTTTTAAAGGCGCCGGCGTCGCAATTCCTGTGTTTAGTTTAAGAACGAATAACAGCTTTGGAGTCGGAGAATTTCCTGATCTGAAGCTTTTGGTGAACTGGGCTAAGCAGGTCGGTTTAAAGTTAGTGCAACTGCTTCCTGTAAATGATACTACAGCTACACATACTTTTACAGACAGCTATCCTTATGCTGCTATTTCTGCTTTTGCGTTACATCCGTTATACCTTCATTTGCCTTCTATTGTAAATAAAGAAAACGAGTCTTTATTAGCTTCTTTAAAAGATGTACAGGCTGATCTCAATAGTAAATCTGAAGTAGATTATGTAGAAGTAATGCGGGTAAAGTGGGATTTGATTAAACAAATATTTCCTTCGCAAAAAGAGCTAACCTTCAGCAGCCCTGATTTTAATGCCTTTTTTAAGGAAAACGCACATTGGCTTGTTCCTTACGCTGCCTTTTCTTATTTCAGGGAGCAAAATAAAACAGCAGATTTTAATCAATGGCAAACAAATCAAAAATTTGATGCACAACAAATTAATGAGCTTGCCGGATCGCCATTAAAGGCAGCTAACGAAATTAGCATTTACTATTATATTCAGTATCATTTACACCTTCAATTGAGGGATGCTGCAAATTATGCGCATCAAAATGGAATTATCTTAAAAGGTGATATTCCTATTGGTATTTATAGAAATAGCTGCGATGCGTGGCAGCAGCCGGAGTTGTTTCATATGGACATGCAGGCCGGAGCTCCTCCTGATGATTTTGCTGTAAAAGGACAAAATTGGGGCTTTCCTACTTATAACTGGCAAAGGATGCGGGAGGATGGTTTTACCTGGTGGAAAAAGCGGTTTACACAAATGAGTTATTATTTTGACGCTTTCAGAATAGACCATATTCTTGGTTTCTTTCGCATTTGGAGTATTCCCATGGATGCGGTGCAGGGAATTATGGGTCACTTTGTTCCGGCAGTGCCTGTACACATCAATGAAATTTCTGGAAGAGGAATTCAATTTGACTACGAAAGACTATGCACTCCGTTTATAAACGAAGCTGTTTTAAACCAGTTTTTTAATGGCGATATTCAAACTGTTATTTCTCAGTTTCTTGACTCATCTAAAGAAGGCTATTATAAATTAAAGCCGTCATTTGATACCCAGCGAGAGGTGGAAAACTATTTCGCCGGCCAGGAAGACTCAGAGCAAAACAGACTTTACAAAGAAGGTTTATTTAACCTTATTAGTAATGTTATTTTTTTTGAAGCTGAGGCTCTGAATCAACAGGAGTTTCATTTTAGAATAGCGATGGCAGATACGCTGTCCTATCAGCATTTAGATGGAAACACAAAACATCATTTGTATGAGTTGTATGTAAACTATTTCTTCAGGAGACAGGATAATTACTGGGAGCGGGAGGCATTGATGAAGTTGCCAGAGTTGAAGCGCAGTACAAATATGTTGATATGTGGAGAAGATTTGGGTATGGTTCCGGCGTGCGTGCAGGGTGTTATGAAAGAACTTGCTATTCTTAGTCTTGAGATCCAGCGGATGCCAAAGGATCCTGCACGTGAGTTTTTTCATCCAAACGATGCCCCATACCTTAGTGTTGTAACGCCCTCAACACATGATATGAGTACGATAAGGGGATGGTGGGAGGAAGACAGGGCAGCAACCCAACGCTTTTTTAATAATGAACTTGGTCAGTGGGGCACTGCTCCATACTTCTGCGAGCCTTGGATAAACAGGATTATACTGTTGCAGCATTTGTATTCACCAGCCATGTGGAGTATATTTCAGTTGCAGGATCTGTTGGGAATGAGTGCGGCATTGAGAAGAGAAAATCCGAATGAGGAAAGAATCAACATTCCTGCTGATTCCAAACATTACTGGCGTTACAGAATGCATATTTCACTTGAACAATTAGTGAACGAAAAAGAATTTACGGATGATTTACACTCACAAGTATCAAAGAGCGGTAGATAAAAGAGACAAACCTCTTCTTACGTTTATGCCAAAGCCATTGAGACGACTTCAATGGCTTTGGCATAACTGTGTAGCAAGGCTTTGTAATTAAGTTAGGAAGATTTGAGTCGAAAAGAAATTTAAAGCCCCCGTAATTCTAAATTTGAAAAAGCTCATTCTAAGAAGTATCAGTACAAAAACGGCCCAACCCGCTAACTCATAGCTGCGAAAAAAGCACTACTAAAATTAAACTCACTTTGTGAAAGTAAAATATTGGCATTTTAATCTTCCTTTTAAATATCCTTTTACCATATCAAAAGGAACAAAAACACATCAGTCAATATTTGTAGTTGAATTGGCGCTTGGTCCCTATGTAGGTTATGGTGAAGCTCCTGCAATCAGTTATTACAATATACCGGCTGAGAAAATGATCGCCGACCTGGAAAGTAAAAAAGTATTCGTTGAAAAATTTGCTTTAACCGATCCCGAGCGCTACTGGCATTATCTGCATCATTTGTTTCCCGGAAACCCGTTTTTAGTGTGTGCTTTGGATATGGCAGGTTGGGATCTTTGGGGTAAAATGAAAGGCAAATCGCTGTCACAAATGTGGAACACAGATGCCCGGGCTGCTCCTCTTACTGATTACACAATCGGGATAGATACGATCGAAAAGATGGTTGAAAAAATGAAGGAGAAGCCATGGCCCATTTATAAAGTTAAATTAGGAACGGATGAGGATATCGCAATTATAGAGGCGCTGCGATCGGAAACAGATTCAGCGTTCCGGGTAGATGCTAATGCAGGCTGGACAACAGAAGATGCTATAAAAAAAATACCACAACTGGCAAAGCTGGAAGTAGAGTTAATAGAGCAGCCATTGGCAAAAGATAATTGGGAAGGGATGAAAGTGCTTTTTAAAGAATCTGCACTGCCTTTGATTGCTGATGAAAGCTGCGTCTTCGAACAAGATGTCGATAAGTGCCACATGCATTTTCATGGAATAAATATTAAGCTCACAAAGTGCAGCGGCATTACACCTGCAAGGAGAATGATAACGAAAGCCAGGGAACTGGGTATGAAGGTAATGATAGGCTCTATGAATGAGTCTACAATCGGTTCTGCAGCTATTGCTCATCTAATGCCACAAGTCGATTTCGCTGATGCAGACGGACCTTTATTGTTAGGCCAGGATCTTGCAGAAGGCCTTACTTATGAGGCCGGAAGAATATCCGTTTCAAGCGCTGCAGGGTTGGGGGTAGCGGTTTCCTTTTAATTTCAGGTAAGTCTTTAGTACTATTTCCCTTATTGAGAGAGCATTGTTGTTATTTGGAAAAGGCAGTAAAAACTAACTGCGTAATCCATTGATTTTCATTCTTATTTGTTTTGGCACCGATATCGCAAACGTGCTATCGCAGCTAAAACTTAACAAACATGAATGGAATCTTTACTATTGAAAGCCAACTTATCGAAAATTGCATAAAGGGCGAGAGAGCAAGCCAGAAAGCACTCTACGAGACGTATTCCTCTAAAATGTTCTGCATTTGTTTAAAATACTCAAAAAATCAAATGGATGCAGAAGATATACTGCAGGAAGGTTTTGTAAAATTATTTAATAATCTCGTCAAGTTTAGGGGAGACGGTTCTTTTGAAGGTTGGGTAAGAAGAATTTTTGTTAATACCGCTATCGAGCACATAAGACGAAAAAAATTAAACACCACTCTCGCCGATGGCATCGAAAATACTATAGCAGACACCCATTATAATGCGCTTGACAACTTGTACGAAAAAGATCTTATAAAAAAATCTCAGACACTCAGTGAAGGTTATCGTACGGTTTTTAGTTTGTATGCTATCGACGGCTATTCACACAAAGAAATTGCATCGAAATTAGATATTACGGAAAGTACCAGTAAATCGCAGTTTTCGAGGGCCAAAGCTTTACTAAGAAACATGATTCAAGATAAATCTAGCAATAATTCGTCTATCGCAATGTAGTCGGCTGTATTTGGTTAATAAATTAAAAGTCCTTGTGAAAGGGCTTTTTCTTTTTACATCTGTATTCCGGGTAAGGACAAAATTTATTGTTGCTGCTATAATTTCTTCTTTAGTAATGCGTGAACGGATCGCAAGGAAATTAATAATATCTTCAATTTTATATTTTTAAATTATAACTGCAGAAATGTCTTCTGTTATTAAAAGACGATTAAATACAGGCTTTGCTTTCGGCATTTTATTAGTGCTGGTGGTTGGTGCAATTTCATTTGTATCGCTTCAGAAGCAGTATCATGAAGGTGAATTGGTGAGGCATACTTACAGGGTTATAAACCATTTGCAGGGAATTCAAAATACCCTCATTGATATGGAAACGGGCAGGCGCGGGTTTAGGACAACAAATGAGAAGAAGTTTCTTGATCCCTACAGAATTGGTTTGGCAAATATTAGTCCTTCGATTTCAGAATTGCAGCGTTTGTTTAGCGACAACCCTGAACAACTGCAAAGAACTGCAAAACTTAAAATGTCTATTGATGATCTTTTATTGTTTTGGAAAGATTTAGGCGAAGATGCGGGCGGATATAGCAAAGAGAGGATTTCGGAAATTATGTCCGGTGAAAAAACAAGGATGGATCGCATAAGATTTCAATTAAATGAAATGGCATCCGTTGAAAATGAATTGCTTAAAAGCAGGGAAATACGTAACAAAAGTTCCAAAGCATTTACCCAGTGTGGCCTAATTATAGGTATCGTGCTTATTCTATGTATAGTAATTCTACTTATAATGCAAGTATTGCAGGAATTTAAAAATCGCCGGAAAGCGGAAGAAGACCTGCAAAAAAATTACAGTGAGCTGTCGTTAGTTGACCAGCAAAATTCGAAAAGAAACTGGTTGCTAAATGGATTAGCTAAGGTGAATGATATATTACAAGGTCATTTAGATGAAGGTACTTTTTCGGGTCGGGTATTAGATACCGTTGTAAAATATACAGGGCTGGAGGCAGGAGCATTTTATACATACAATAACGACAAAAAAAATATTTTGCTTACAGCATCTTATGCATTACCAGATAAGATAAAAAAGGAATATGCACTACATGAAGGACTAGTGGGGCAGGCTGCTATTGAAAGGGAACCGGTTATTATTTCAGAGATACCTGCAAAGTATGCTTTAGTGAGTGGAGGAACAGTAGCTGTTGAGCCAGTGCATGCTATTTATACTTCATTATATCAAAATAATGAACTGAAGGGAATCATTGAACTACTGTCTTTTAAACAGGTAAAAGATGAAACTATACAATTATTAAAGCTTATAAGTAACAACATAGCAGTTGCACTTCATGCTCTGAACGAAAGAGAGAAGGTGCAGCAATTATTAGAACAGGTACAGCGGCAAAAAGAAGTTTTGGAACATCAGCAGGAAGAGTTGAGGCAAACAAATGAAGAACTGACTGTACAAGCTGAGGTGTTGCAAACATCAGAAGAGGAACTAAGAGTACAGGAAGAAGAATTAAGACAGATTAATGCAGAGCTGAAAGAAAAAAACGTTGCAATAGAAAATGCAGGGCGGTCATTAGAACGAAAAGCTTTAGAGCTGGAGGAGTCAAGTAAGTACAAGTCGGAGTTCCTGGCCAACATGTCTCATGAATTGAGAACACCCCTAAACAGTGTTTTAATTCTTGGAAAATTACTGGCTGAAAACAGGGATCATAACCTTACTGAAAAACAGGTTACTCACGCTAAAATCATATACAAATCCGGGTCTGATTTATTGCAGTTGATCAACGATATTTTGGACTTGTCAAAAATAGAAGCAGGAAAAGTTGATTTGCATATTGAAGATGTTTCAGTAAAAACGATTGCACTTGATGTTGAGCAGTTATTTTCGGTAGTTGCAGAAGAAAAGGGGATTAAATATGTGGTGGAAATGCATGATCCCATTCCTAAAAAGATTAAAACAGACAAACAAAAAGTTGCACAGGTCTTAAATAATCTTCTTTCTAATGCATTTAAATTTACTTCTGAAAAAGGTACTGTTGCACTTCATTTTAAAACTGTAAAAGAAAACAATATCGATTACTTATCCATATCAGTTGCAGATACCGGCATCGGCATTGCACCAGATAAGCAGAAAGTTATTTTTGAGGCATTTCAACAGGCCGACGGATCGACTAACAGGAAATATGGAGGCACGGGTCTCGGCCTATCCATAACAAAGGAATTAATAAGAATTTTAAAAGGTAG
>JBBPZJ010000301.1:0-6585 GCA_038199395.1 Chitinophagales bacterium | reverse complement strand
GCACTGCTTCGAATGGAGTAACCTTAATCAGCCGGAAACTCTTTCAAAGGAGGATGTTACAAAAATCCTCAGAAACTTTAGTGATCACGGTGTAAGCATGGTGCAAATTACAGGAGGTGAACCGCTCAATCGTTTTAACGATATCATTGAAATTCTACCTTTATTTAGCGGTATTGATTTTTGGATTTATACTTCAGGATATCATCTTACCGACGAAAAAGCAAGGCTGCTAAAAAAAACCGGACTAACAGGAGTAACGATAAGCCTTGATCATTGGATACCTGAACTTCATGACGCCTTCAGAGGTAAGCAAGGCTCTTTTAAATGGGTGGAGAAAGCCGCAAATAATATAATCGCTAATAAGCTTGCATTATGCCTTTCAATTTGCGCAACCAACAATTTTATTTCAGAAGATAACCTGTACCAATATCTTGAACTTGCAAAAAAATTAAACGCATCTTTTGTTCAAATATTAGAGCCTAAAGCTGTAGGACATTACGCAGGCAAGGATGTAATGCTATCAACTTCTAACATTGAAATACTTGACGTCTTTTATAAAAACGTGAACTTCAATTCAAAATATTTAGACTACCCATCTGTAGTTTACCATGGCTTTTACAGCAGACGGTTAGGATGTTCAGGAGCAGGAAAAGATTACTTGTATGTAGACATGGATGGATGGGTGCACGACTGCCCGTTCTGCCAAAAGAAGATATTTAATGCACTAACCGGTGAAATAACCAAACAGGTTGAAGCAATGAGAACTTTTGGTTGTAGTGTTTTTAATTCCGCTGATAAAATATGAACCCTCACAGATATTTAATACTATTAGTTATTCCTGCAACTGTAATATCAGGTTATTTAGCAGGAGCATATTATACTTTTCTTACCCCATTTTGCTGCTTCGTTCTTTTACCCCTGTTAGAATTATTTTCTCCCGGTAAAAAGTCTTCAACATACAACAAAATGAGTCCAAAAAGTAATAAAGCTTATCGGTTCATCCCGTTTTTATTTGTTCCGGTTGTTATGCTATTAGTTTTTGCAGGAAGCATTGTAGCATCTTTAAAAACCCTTTCTTCGGTAGAATTTCTTGGTTTAATGTTATCCGTAGGTGTAGCGAATGGAACAATAGGTTTTACCCTTGCCCATGAGTTCATTCATAAACATACTCTTCCTGAAAAAACTGCCGGGTATTTATTACTGGGTTGTTCAATCTATTTGCATTATAGCATTGAACATGTGCACGGGCACCATGTGTATGCATGTACTCCACATGACCCAAACAGCGCAAAAAAAGGCGAATCGTTTTATGCATTTTTCTTTCGCAGCATTTCTGGAAGTTATAAAAATGCGTGGAGAATAGAATCAAAGCGCTTGAAGAAAAATTCTCTATCCTTCTTCTCAGCCAATAACAGGATGTTATTATTCCTATTTATTCAATTATCAATTGTATTTGTTTTGGCTTTTGTATTTGGCATAAACTCCGTGTTGTTTTTTGTTGGTCAAGGTTTCTTCGCAGTACTTCTACACCAGCAGGTAAACTACATGCAGCACTATGGTTTAATCAGGAAGGATAATGCAGGTACCATCGAGAAAATGCATGCGCATCATGCATGGGGTATACCAGGCGAGTGTAAAATTGTGGATTTGTTCCAGGTACAAAATCATGCAGACCATCATATGCACGCTTCGACTCCCTACGAAAAACTTGTCGGCGTGGAAGAGTCTCCTGCATTTCCTGCTAATTATGCTACTATGATGATCGTTTCTTTAATTCCACCCCTGTGGTTTAGAATTGTTGATATGCGACTGCCTTCTTTATAGTAAATGATTTCTGTTACTTCGTTATATTTCGGGCAGATTGCAGTTATCCCTGTTGACATCGATATTTTAAATTCCTCTCGACTCGACCTCCACCTGACCAAAATGCATTTGTGTGCCCTGAATGGTAAATATAGTTCTTAGCAATAAGAAGCCAGAGAATCGAAGTCTCTTATGTTGCGGGATGAACATTAGCAGGTGGCAAGGTGGTTTGGAGCGATCCATGCACTGAAGTAAGCCGGATTTTCAGGTAAAGAACACCTGCAAAGGCGAAAAATGCCGGGGTGCCTGCTAATCCACAAGGCCTTTGAGGAAACCAGCAGGACCAAAATCAACTAATCGTACAGCGGCAGGCTTAACCCAGGCCAGCTACTTTGCACCCAATAGCTGCACCGGCTTCGGTCAACAGGGAGTAGAACAAAAAAGCCCCGATACAGCAAAAGTATCGGGTCTTCGTTAATGGGCCTTTTCGTCTACTTCACTTTATGTTGTGCATAGGCTTATTCTACCAAATAACTTTTGTGGTATACGAAGAAAACAGTCCGTCATTAGAAATAATTGTCAACTTATTTGTTATTGCCTGAGCAATACTAATTCTGTCGAACGGGTCTCTATGATGAAAAGGTAAAGCAGATACAATTAAGGTATCTTCAAAAGTAACAGGCAAGATTTCAAAACCGTTTTGTGTTATTTGTCTGTCAATTTGATTAAAAGGCGTTTTAAGTTCAAGCTTTCCTAAACTTACTTTAATGGCAATTTCCCAAAGACTTGCTATGCTTACATAATTGTCAGCATTTTCTATTTCTATTGTTTGTCTTGCCGTTTGTGAAAGTTCTTTGCTGCCCTCAATAAACCAAATCAACGTATGTGTATCAAGTAAATTTTGCTGCATTAATCCATATATTCTTTAAAGTCTTCAAGTGGCTGGTCAAAGTCAGGCTTCATTACAAACATACCTTTTCCACTGCCAAATGTCGGTCTGTTTTTTTGGGGTCTCTGTTTGGCTTTCGTTGCAAGGAAGTCAATGAAGTCCCCTACCTCTGTTTTTAAATTGTCAGGAAGGGAGGCAAGTTTGCTATATAAAAGAAGATTATCCATGTGCTATAGTTTTACCGTGTCAAAATTAACCAATTTCGCTTTTGTCTTGATAAAAGAGTTTGCCCTTTGCCCTTCTATCAGCGAGAAAGCTTATGCACAACGTTGAGTATTGCCGATGGTAGCGAAACAGAATCCCTTCAACCGGGTAGCCTCTACCGGGTTTTGATTTAAAGTTGGAAGTTAACAACAAAAAGACAAATTATTAACGTCCTGTCAGAACCAAAGCCGAAAAGCGAACTGCCCCCGATGGCTCAAACGTCCCATTGGCAATACTTTTGCGTGCGCCCTGAATGGCAAAAATATAGTTCTTAACAGTAAGAAGCCAGAGAGTGAAAGTCTCTTATGTGCGGGATGAACATTAGCAGGTGGCAAGGTGGTTTGGAGCGATCAGTGCACTGAAGTAAGCCGGATTTTCAGGTAAAGAACACCTGCAAAGGCGAAAAATGCCGGGGTCCCTGCTAATCCACAAAGCCTTTAGAGGAGACCCCGGCAGGACAAAGAAGAAAAGAGGTTACGAGCCAATGCTCGCTTATTACTCCAAAGTATCTCCCCAACTTAATGAACCGGTGTATCCAAGGCCGTACGTACAGTGGTGTGATAGGCGCACCTCATTGCTTACAGGCGGTGAGGTGCGCCTACTCGATTATGCGCTGGCTTTTTTTATCCTTCTCTTACAATGTTAATTATGTCAATAATTTCAGATTGTTTAGGTATGTTCGCATTCGTTGTATAATAGTACTCAAATACAAAGTCCCCCAATTCGTTGCATTTTTTTATTCCGGTTTCTATTACGTTTCCTATTGCCACATCTAAAGGTACTAAAACAGTCACCCCGATAAAAGTATCAGAAAAATTTACTGTTTCTAAGATGGAATTTAAGTCTTTGCATACAAGTATAAATTCATCTTCAACAATGTTTTTTTCTTTCTTTGTAAATGACTGATTGGTTAAAGGCAGAACAAGAAAAAAATACCTTAATCTATTTGCAAGTCCGCCGAGTCCGCTCGAAATAAGCCCTATGCTTTCGTCAAGCAGGTAGCTTTCAAGGAACATTTTACATTCTTGCAAAGCTAAAAGTGTCCATTCTTTTAATTGGTTATGTGAGTAGTTCTTGTATTTCTCAATTTGCCTAAATGCTTGAATGGTTCCGAGATGTGCTAATAGAACTAATACGCCTTTCTTTTTTTCTAATGGCTGGTTCTCCTCAAATAACATGTTACCTAAACCGAACGTTTCATTCTCTGTTAATTCTCCTCGGTCAAATGTTTCGGAATGTGAGATATATTCTTTTTGTATTTGAATGTCTACCCCTTCCTCCAAAATACTGAATTTTTCCGGAAGATTTTCTAAAAAATTCCGTATGTCTTCATGTTCATCTGTCATGTGTTGTCGATTTTTTTTTAGCTAGCGCATAACGGACACAGCTTGGCGATGTGGCGGTATTTGAAAAACGTCGGTCCGTAACGGAAGCTAAATTATAAATAAAGGTTCATTGTTTATTCAATGGTCGGCGTTATTCGTCTGCCGGAGCTAAAGCCCAATAGCGAACAAAAAGTTGGGAATATATTTGTCGCCCCGCCATATTGCCAAACCGCTTGTGTGCGCCCTGAATGGTAAATATAGTTCTCAGCAATAAAAAGCCAGAGAGCGAAAGTCTCTTATGTGCGGAATAAACCTTCGCAAGTGGTAAGGCGGCTTGGAGTAATCTATGCACTGAAGTAAGCCAGACTGCAAATACCTTTAGGGACGAACAGAAACTGCGTATGAGGTATAACCATTGGGATGAGTAAGCACATCATTACGAAGTCCAGAATGATTGCAGATGGTTTATTTTATGAAAAAATACGTTTTATGACGGTTAGTATGCAACTTAAATTGACTATTTTTAAGGAAATTAATATTGTTAAATAATGGAATGTTTAACTTTTAAATCTGAAATAGCGAATACTTTTTCAATTGTAAGAAATTTCTCTTTTGAAGAGAAAAAAACCTTTTTGAATGAAGAAAAAGTAAATGCGCTTTTAGATGCTATTTTGGAATTTAAAAAAGTTTTCAATAAAAAAACTGAAGCAATTAATTCTATAAATGAAAGAATCGAAAAATTAACATGGTTCAGCGAGATTGATGATGAAACCCTTTTATTACTTAATGATTTAATTTCTTCCATTAAGGATGCGCATTCTACACTTATCAAACAATACGTTTCATTAAATTATATTCGTTCAAAAGGGATAGCAAAAGACGAAATAAGTAAGTTTAAAATCGCCATAAATGATTTGAAGGAATCATATCAAGATTTGGAATCTGTCTTTTTCTTCTTGCCTGAAATTCCTGATTTCAAAGAAACAACAAAACAGTTGTCACTGATTTAATGAACATATTTTGCCTTGCAGATTTTAAGATTGAATTTGAAAAATTCAAATCAAAAAATTCATACAGTTCCATTGAGAATGACATAATAAGCCACTTTTTTGACAAAAGTGTCCAGGATCTTTGTTCCGGAACAAGGCTAAATAACAGCAGACAAGCGGTGAGGCCGTCTACTCGATTGTGCGTAGTATTATGTCTCAATAAGGTAGTGAGCTGTTGTTGGAATTAAATCTGTCAATCTCGTTTTGTCAAACCTCCAACATGATAATCCTTTAATTTCCCAATGAAACAATTCTCCATCGGTCATGTCTTTTGGTTGTTCGATGTTCCATTTACTGGTTCTTCCATTCTTTAAAATCCAATCATCTATTGCCAATCTAATTCTGATATTATCGTCTGAGTGAACTAAGTTATAAAGCGCTAAAAAATATTTTCCAACTTCTTCAACTATTTTAGTTTGATTGAAATTTAGTCTGTCGTCCAGAACTGCTTCTTTAAAATATTGTAAGTGTTCGTTGTAATCATCGTCAGGAATATTTTCAATTCCATTTATTTTAAACATTCGCTTCAGTTTATTTTTCATTTTGCTCAAATGGTATAAACTGTGCTTGATATAGTTTGCCTGAATATTAATCAATTCAGCAAAAGAGGTCTCAATTTTTATTTCATAAGGAGATATGTATTTGTCATAAATGCTTCTACCATCCAAAAAATCTTTGAACGAGTTTCCAGCACTAACAAACTTTTTAAAATAGTCATTATCACAGTAGCTTTTGGGAAATTTCATTGTCAATTCAAAAAGAGAATGTTTTGATTTGTTGTCAAGTGGTGAAATAAATTCTGTATTTACGTACTCGTTTAAATGAATAAAAAATAAATTGTAGCAGTTCTCGTCATGAAACCAAATCTCACTTTTATTCTCAGTTATATGATAAAGATTGCTGCTTATTAATGTCAAGCCAGCATGAAAATTTTCTTCTATTAATAAACGTATGTCCATTGGTCAAATATTACGAACAACGATTGAGTATCGCCGATGGTGGGGAAATAAAATTCCCTCCGCCGGGTAACCGCTGCCAAGTTTTGATCTAAAGATGGAAGTTAAACCAAAAAGCCAAATTGATAACCTCGTGCCCGAACCAAAGCCAAAGAGCAAACTGCCGAAGATGGCTCCAACGTCCCACTATTGGCAATACTTTTGGTGGTGCGCCCTGAATGGTAAATACAGTTCTTAGCAATAAAAAGCCAGAGAGCGAAAGTCTCTTATGTGCGGGATGAACATTACCAAGTGGCAAG
>JBBPZJ010000300.1:0-3234 GCA_038199395.1 Chitinophagales bacterium | reverse complement strand
CAACTGACAATTAAGAGAGTTAGACAAAAATGATTTGGAAATAATTTATTATAAAGAATTTCCACTCAATATAAAACTGTAAAGGAAAAACTTTTTTTAGTATTATGGATAAGCATTTAAAAAACCAAAAATCAGTTAGACTATTTGAAAAAGCAAAAAAAATAATACCAGGAGAAAATTTAGGTGCTGTAATTAATAAGGAAAGTAAAGAGCGAATTGAAAGATACATAACTGATGCAGAACAACAAGGCGCAAAAATATTAGTTGATGGCCGGGGAGCAAAGGTAAACGGCAAAGAGGAAGGAACGTATGTTGGACCCACCATTATTGATTATGTGAAGCCTGATATGGCGGTTGCAAAAGAAGAAATTTTTGGTCCTGTTATTAGCATCATGCGAACTAATACTGTTGATGAGGCACTTGCTATAGAAAATGCAAGTCCTTATGGTAATGCCGCATCTGTTTTCACTCAAAATGGAGGGGTTGCACGCTATATTATTGAAAGAGCGAGTGCAGGTATGGTAGGTGTTAATGTAGGAGTTCCCGTACCACGCGAACCATTCAGTTTCGGGGGTTGGAATGAAAGCAGGTTTGGTGTCGGCGATATAACCGGCAAAAGTTCGATTCAATTTTGGACTAAGTTGAAAAAAAGTACCATTAAGTGGAACCCGGAGGCGGGAGTGAATTGGATGAGTTAAAGCGAAATGCAACTTGCCAAATTTCGCTTGAAGTCGCAATTTGCGACATCAAAGTGCCTCGACACAGGTAGCTTTTAGAAGGTGACTAATATTTTTTCGTAACCATCCCCTTAACTATAAAAATCTCAGACCTGTTTTCGCACTCTTTATGGCAAAATCAAAAACTCATACCGCGTCAGAACTGCCAGATGAAATTATTATTGATAAAATTTATTTTATAAGAGGTCAAAAGGTAATGTTAGATGAAGATTTGGCTCAATTATACCAGGTAGAAACGAAAAGATTAAATGAACAGGTAAAAAGGAATATAGAAAGGTTCCCGAATGATTTTAGTTTTCAACTATCAACAGAAGATTTTGAAATTTTGAAGTCGCAATATGCGACTTCAAGTTGGGGTGGACGAAGAAAACTTCCCTTTGCATTTACAGAACAAGGAGTATCGATGCTTTCTGCTGTTTTAAATAGTGCAATCGCTATCCAGGTTCACATCCAGATCATTAGGATATTTACAAGATTGAGAGAGTTAGTATTAACAAATAAAGACATTTTACTAAAGTTGGAAAAGCTTGAAAATGAGGTAACAGAAAATAAGCAGGATATAGCAATGATCTTTCAAGCATTAAAAAAATTACTGGAACAGCCAAAATCAAAAAGGAGAATAATTGGATTTAAACCAAGTGACGAAGACAACGATGATTTGAAGAATTTAGACAAAGAGCAATAATTTCAATGAAGCAAGTAGCTTAAATATTTTAACATGTCAGAAACGATTTTATTACCGATAACAGAAGCAGAAGCAGTAATACAAGACAACCTCGACTTCACCCTATTCTCGTGGAGTAAACAAAAAGGAATTAATCCAATTGCGGTGAAATATGGAGAAGGTGTTTACTTGTATGACTATAGCGGAAAAAAATACATCGATTTTTCTTCGGGCTTGATGAATGTAAATATTGGTCATGGTGATCAGCGTGTAACGAAAGCTGTAGTAGAACAAATGCAGCAGATAAGTTATGTTACCCCTACATGCGTTACTAAAGTTAGAGGAGAGTTGGGGAAAAAACTAGCTGAAATTTGTCCTGGTGATTTAGATAAGGCATTCTTTACTTTGTGTGGAGCTACTTCTATTGAGAATGCCATCAAACTTGCCCGGCTTTATACAGGTCGTCATAAAATACTCAGCCGGTATCAGTCCTATCATGGTTCTTCCTATGGTGCAATGACGGCAAGTGGTGATCCTCGAAAACTTCCTATGGATGCACAGCAAGCGCCTAATTTTATTCATTTTGATCTTCCGTATGCTTATCGTTTTGAATATGGAGAAGAAAATCTTTTAAAAGAATCGGTGGCTCAATTAGAGCGAATTGTTTCTTATGAAGGTCCGGCAAATATTGCTGCCATTTTATTAGAGGGACAGTCAGGCACATCAGGAGTTTTATTGTATCCGGATGGTTATTTAAAGGCAGTTAGAGAAATATGCAACAAGTACGGCATATTGTTGATTCTGGATGAAGTGATGAGCGGCTTCGGGCGCACCGGAAAATGGTTCGGGTTTCAGAATCATGGTATTGTTCCCGATATGATTGCTATGGCTAAAGGGTTAACCTGTGGATATCTTCCGTTCGGATGCCTCATGGTGAATGATAAGATTGCGGCAAAATATGATGATAATATGCTCGCTTTAGGCCTCACCTACTCTGCGCATCCGGTTTCGACCGCCGCCGCCTTAGCCGTTTTGAAAATCTATGAAGAGGACAATCTGTTTGAAAATGCCCTAAAAATGGGACAGTATGTAGACCACAGAATGGAAGAAATGAAGGCAAAGCATGCTTCGATTGGTGATTGGAGGAACCAGGGTTTATTAGGATGTATGGAGTTGGTTAAAAACAGAAAGACAAAAGAACCTTTTGCACCTTTTAATGCAAAACTTGATGAAATGACGGTAATGAATAAAGTGGCCGCTAAGATCAGGGAACTGGGAATGTACACTTTTGTTAGATGGAGTTTTATTTTTATAGCACCGCCTTTGTGTGTTACTCAGGAACAAATTGATGAAGGGTTAGATATAATTAGCGAGGCTTTGAAGATTGCGGATGCGGAAGTTGCTTAGTAAGTAATCACGCAAAGACGAAGAAAATATGTTGAAGGCGCAAAGGGAAAATAATAGAACGATGTTCTTTGCGTCTTTGCTCCTTTGCCTCTTTGCGTGACAGAAACTTGCCGAGACAAGCACTACAAGCACAAGTAAGTAACATGACGATGCTGCCATAAGAACCAAATGTTGGTTTCATAAAAAACATCTTTGCATGAACGAAGCGACAAACAAAACAAACACTTCTCTTTACAGCGAAGACCTTGCTCCGGTTCCTTTAAATAAGCGTACATGGAACACATGGAACTATGCAGCTCTATGGATCAGCATGAGTTTGTGTATACCGACTTACATGCTTGCAAGTAGTTTGATTGGTGGTGGCATGAACTGGTGGCAAGCTATCCTTACTATTTTTTTAGGAAATACCATTGTGCTTATTCCGAT
>JBBPZJ010000299.1:0-9168 GCA_038199395.1 Chitinophagales bacterium | reverse complement strand
CTAAATTCTCCATTCTTCTTGAGGGACCATAACTGCTAAGAAACCATAAAAGCAAGCTGATAACCATGATTACCTTTCCGGCGTCACGCACAAATATTTTAGCCTTCTCGATCATCGTTACCCCTATATTTTTCCAGCGTGGCGCCCGGTAACTTGGCAATTCTAATATAAAAAAGCTTTTTTCCTGTAATTTAATAATCCACTTAAAAACGTAGCTCACCACCAGGGCCATTACCACTCCCAACAGGTAAAGTCCCATCATTACCAATCCCTGCAGGCTAAGAAACCAAAAAAAATAATGATTTGGAATGACAAGGCTGATAAGAATGGTATAAACAGGAAGACGGGCACTACAACTCATAAGCGGGGTGACCAGTATAGTTAGCAATCTTTCCTTTCGATTTTCGATATTACGGGTGCTCATGATAGCAGGCACTGCGCAGGCAAAGCCGCTAATCATCGGCATTACACTTTTGCCGTTTAGCCCCACTTTTCGCATGAGTTTATCACTGAGAAAACTGATGCGAGCCATATACCCGGTGTCTTCTAAAATAGTAACAAGGCCAAAAAGAATCATTATCTGGGGAACGAATACAAGGATGCCGCTAAGGCCGGCTATGATACCATTAACAATTAAATCGCTCCACCAGGCAGAAGAAATTACGCCACTTAACCAACCACTAACAGATGCAAAAATCCATTCAATAGCGTTCATCGGGTATTCGGCGAGCCAAAAGATGCTCTGAAACAATAGAAAGAGCACCGATAGTAGCACTATATATCCCCATGTACGATGCAACAGCAGGTTATCAAGCTTTTCAGTAAATAATTTTTGTTGCAACGGATCATTTTCAACAACACTCTGTTGCATAATCTGCCTTATCCGTCCATACCGCTGCATGATCTCTTCGGCCTGTAATCGTGTTGGGTTAAAATGATTTACTTCTTCTATTTTTTCAATGCTATCCTGTAGTTGAAGAGAAAGCGGGAAGTTTTCGTGGTTTATCAGGTAATGAACAGCGGCATAATCCGGTAATGACGGGAAAATCTTTTGCACACCATGGACGGCGGTTTCTGCCAGTGCCTTGACGTTGATGAAATCTCTTGCCGGCACATTGTGTTGTTGCCTTGCCATCTGCAACATCACTTTTTTCAATTGTGGCAAACCCTTATTTTTCCTCGGATTAATCGACACAACCTGCACACCCAGTTCTCTTTCCAATTCTTCAAGATCAATCTTAATACCTTTTTTAGAAGCAAGATCGACCATAGTCAAAGCCACAACAACCGGAATTTTCAGGTCAATTATCTGAGAGCAAAACAGCAGGTTTCGCTTTAGATTGCTCGCATCAGCAACAAGCACAACCATATCTGGTCTCACACTTCCATCCACATTCATTAGCACCTTATACGACACCCACTCATCTGCTCTTCGGGGATAAAGGCTGTAACTGCCGGGGAGATCTATAATTTTTGCGGTATAACCAGGCTCAAGCGTAGAAGTGCCCATTTTTTTGTCAACAGTAACACCGGGGAAATTGCCAACCTTCTGATTTAAACCAGTTAATGCGTTAAACAAGGACGACTTACCACTATTAGGATTTCCAACGAGAGCTATATGAAGAGAATGATCAGGCATTTATTAATCAACAAAAATAAACTGCGCAGGGGAGAGACTTTTACGACATTGGGAGATTTAACCAGATTAGAAAAATTTTCACTTTTAATCAATTGGAAAGAATAGATGAGCAGAACGTGTGCGTTTAAAAGGAAGTAGCAAAAAAGGCAGAAAAAATTACACTCAATTAAACTTGCCAGAGACTTTATCAATCGGTTATGTATTTGCCCGTACTAAAAAAAGTTTGATTGTTTTTTTCTTATAGTGAATTTTTGGCACGGTTGTGGTTTTTGCGGTAACCAAAACCGTAAGTATGAAAAAAACAATATTTGTATTACCGCTTTGTTTGTTCTTTGCTTTTTGCAGTAGTTCTAAAAAAGCTACTACGCCGCCAGCAGGACCCGGAATTTCTAATGTAAATGTGAGCCGTGCAGATACAATGACCAGTGCAGCGACCGCATCTGCCTCTTTTACCCCAGCCGAGAGAGATTTTGCATATAAAGCAAACAAAGACAACAGCTTAAACGGAACATGGACTCTTGATGGATTACTCGCTTCTAACGGTAGCTGGAGCAGCACATCAACCTGGTATCATGACTCTTCTACTGCTGTTGCCACTGATATGGCAATGAGTCCAATGACTTCTGCAACAGATTCTGCCACTGCTAAAACCAGTGCTGGCACCTCCGGAAGATCAAGTGCAAGAAGCAGAAACAACAGGAGGAATGCTTTATATGATACTGCAAAAGCAAGATTAAACATGGACTATAAGTCTACCTCTACTTTAGATACAAGTGCAGTACCATTTCAATACTGGAAACAAATGCCTTCTTTAACTATAAACGCATCAAGACAGGTGTTTACAGGAAATACAGGCTGCAACAGCATGAGCGGCAGCTTAAATTTTAGCAATAAAGACATCAGGTTTGGGCGGAATATTGTGATGTCTAAAATGGCTTGTAATGAATATGACGAAGCTGGCTTTCTCGCTGCTCTAAAGAAAGCAGACAATTATTCTTTAAATGGAAATATGTTGGAAATAAGGCAGGGGAACACTTTATTACTTACGTTTAGAAAATCATAATTATACTATAACCCATTTGTCAGAAGCCGGTAATGAAAATTGCCGGTTTTTTTGTTATTTGCTTTTTGCTAAGGTAATACTCAACAATTACTTTAGTTCGTTTCCAGGTACTTCCAATTTGATAACAGGCTGTCTTTCTTTAACTTTTACAAGCTTTTATTCATCAGACTGAACAGTACCTTTTTTTCAGGATCGGTAATAAAAGCTGTGGTGTCTTGTAAAAAATGCCTTTTAAATGCTGTTACGGCTGCAGTAGAGTCTTTAATATCATAACCGATAATCCGCAAAGCATTCATACTGCTAAAATCAGGCGGAACAGTAATACTTGTTGTATCACCATACCACAATCCAAACCCATGTTGGGCAAGAGTTCTCCATGGAAAGTAAATGTTAGGGTCTACTTTACGGGTGGGTGCAATATCTGCATGTCCGATAAAGTTTGCTGGCGGAATTACGTATTTTCGTTTTAGAGTGTCAAGTAACTGAAGCAGACTGGTAATTTGGGGCTCAGTAAAAGTCTCGAAGCCATTATTATCGATCTCGATGCCAATAGATGCAGAGTTCACATCTGTTAGATTACCCCATTTTCCAGCTCCGGCATGCCATGCTCGTAAGTAATCATTCAGCATATGCTGCACGGTTCCCTCTTTGCAAATAACGTAATGAGCACTGACCTGTGTGCGGGGAAGGGTAAAAGTTTGATACGTTTGCTCGCAACTATTTTGAGCCGTATGATGAATGATGACATAATTAGGCTTTCGCATGTTGAAATTGGTAGTACCAACCCAGATGGGTGGATTGACTCCATCTATAGTAAAAAGGGTAGGTTGTTGACGAATTTTTTTTGCAAATTCTTTAGCCTGTTTTTTATATATCTTATTAGTCTGATAATAACGGGAATGGCTGCAACTGGATATAAAAAAGAGGCTGCATAAGATGAAAAGAGCAAAGAAACGATAGAACATGAAGGAAATTTATCGCAATGTACGTCAAAGAAGAAGTCAATTTTCTAACAGAAACGGAGTTAATCGGCCAATTGATTAAACTCTAATACGACAATTGAGAACAACATTTGAAACGTGTGTTTTTTAGAATAAAAGGAAGAAGGTCGGCCGTGTTGTTGCAGCTAAACGGAGCGTCGCAAGAATGTCAAAATTTGGTTCCATTGCTGGCACCCAAAAAATTACATGATGAAGTAGCAGGCAACTAATTGACAAAGTACACCTAATACCAAACCCCAGTATATTTCGTAGGGATGATGATCGGAAACCAACATACGGGATGTGCATACTATGCCTGTAATAATTGTAGCTACTGCAATTGCCAGGCTAATTGTCTCACCTGAAACGATACCGAGTAAAATTAAAAATGAAGCTGCTCCGCCAACACCAATTGCATGCATGCTTATTTTAAAATAATTATTTGCCATCAGGGCGGCACTGGCAGCGAGAAAAGTGCCAAGAAAGAAAAAAGTCATGATCTGCGGACTTCCAGGCATATTACGACTAACATAAAAAGCCCAGAAAAAATAGGTGATAGATGCTACGTAGGGTATTATTCTTTCTTTTTGCGTGCGTAAATAAATTGAACTTGCAAATTTAAGGCGCCATAAAAGAAATACCGTTAACGCTGGAAAGAATGCAGTAATTGAAAATACGAAAGCAAGAGTGAGCAATTTTTGCTTATGGTCGTATCTCGCAAAAGCATACGGATAAAAATAAATAAGATAAGCCGCTACATATACAGATATAAATGACGGATGGAAAAGATATGAGAAGAAACTTCCCAGTACTTTTAGAATTTTTGGTTGGGGTAGCGGATAAACCTGCTGCCGTGTTGATGACGTTGATTGAATGTCTTGCATTTATAGTTGCTTCCTTAACCGTGCAACCGGCAGGTTTAGTTGTTCGCGGTATTTTGCCACAGTACGGCGGGCAATGTTGTATCCTTTCTCCTGCAGCATGTCAGTAAGTTGTTCGTCGCTAAGCGGTTTACGTTTGTCCTCTGCTTCTATGAGGTTGCTCAGTATCTTTTTTACCTCCCGGGTACTTACCTCTTCTCCGCTGTCGGTACTCAGCGATTCGCTGAAGAAAAATTTGAGGCGATAAGTGCCAAATTCTGTTTGTACAAATTTACTATTTGCAACCCGGCTAACGGTGCTGATGTCAAGACCGGTCATCTCCGCAATATCTTTTAAGATCATCGGCTTAAGTGTGGTTTCGTCGCCAGTAAGAAAAAACTCTTTCTGATAGTTCATAATGCTTGACATAGTTCCAATCAGCGTTTGCTGACGCTGCTTAATCATATCAATAAACCACTTAGCCGAGTCAATCTTTTGCTTTATGAAAAGAACTGCTTCTTTTTGACGTTTGTCCTTTTTGCTGCCTTTCTCATAATCTTTAATCATGTCTCTGTACCCCTCACTAATGCGAAGGTCCGGAGCATTTTTACTGTTGAGGGTAAGTTCGAGACTGCCGTTATTGTTAAGTATAAAAAAGTCAGGTACTACGTAGCTTTCCGCTTTGTTTACAAAGCCGATATTTCCACCAGGTTTGGGATTTAGTCTAATGATCTGGTTAATAACATCTTTTAATTGCTGATCGGGAAGTCCAAGTCCCCGCTGAATTTTTTCGTAGTGTTTTTTTGTAAACTCATCAAAGTACTTGTCTAATACCTGCATGGCTATTTCAACTTCTTTTCCTTCGCCCAGCTTTCGTTTCAACTGTAATATCAAACATTCTTTTAAATCCCGGGCGCAAATGCCCGGGGGATCGAACGTTTGTATCTGTTTTATCAAACTTTCAATTTCTGTCTCTGAGGAAAGTATATTTTGGCGAAAAGCCAGGTCATCAGAAATGGACGAAATTTCTCTTCTCAGGTAACCATCATCATCTATGCTTCCGACAATTTGCTCGGCAATTTTCTGAGTCCTTTCATCCAGTTCAATCATCCCCAACTGATTTAATAGCACCTCATGAAAGGACGTTTCTACTCTTATTGGTATCACCTTACCTTCGTCGATTTCAGGATAATTTTCATCCCGCAATTTATAATCGCCTACCTCATCATCACCTTCATGTACGTAATCGCTTAAATCAATATTGTCATAATCGTCTGTGCTCCCTTCAGACTCGTAATCATCTTCGGTGTCACTTTTAAAGTCATCGGCTTCCTCAAAATCATCATGACCGTCCTCTCCCACTTCCAATGCAGGATTTTCTTCAAGTTCTTCCTTTATCCGCTCTTCAAGATTAGCAGTAGGAACCTGCAGCAACTTCATTAACTGAATTTGCTGAGGTGATAACTTTTGAAGAAGCTTTTGTTGTAATGATTGACTTAATGACATTGTATTCCTCTATGTTTCCTCTTTGCAATTAAAGCTGCAAAAGTCGCTAATAAGATGTTTTAAATTTGTCAAAATCTCGTGCCTGTTGCCTTAACAAATGGTTTGTACATTTTCGGGTAAATTTACAACCAAATCAATAAGCATGAGAAGTTACACTATTTGTTTGTTTATTATTTTATTTGTATGCATTACAACAAACGGGCAAACTACCCGGCAAATTGTGTCTGGGGGAAAACCTCTTATAGCGAACAACTTTTTAACTGGATTGGCACTGAATAGCAACAGCAGTGCTGATACAATAAAGGCTTCTAACCGCCACGCAATTCCGTTTACTTTTATGGCTTCAAATTATTATACCAGCACGTTAGGCTTTTTTTGCAAAAAAGAAATAGAGATAGAAAAGGCTTTAAATGTTCCTTTAAGATTTAGACTGGGAAGTGTAGCTTATACAGATAAAATGGAAGGAAAGGGCTCGGGGGTTTTTCCAGGAGCAGGCAGACGATAACTTTGTACTTAGTCATAAAAGCTATTGTAATACAATTTGAGCTGTCACTTCATTTAACCCCATTCCTTATGCTGTAACACTTTAGATTTATCAGGCAAGCGAGCTCTGTTTTGCTAATACTTTTCTAATTGCTGAAACCATTTTCTCTCCTTTTTCTTGTACCTGCTCTTCTGACCACATTAGACTGATAGCAGTAGATAAGCAACGACTCATAACGGCGTCGCTTGCAGGAAAAGATTGTGTAGCATAAGATCGCAATTTATCAGTGATATGTTGATTTTGCTGGTTCAAAAAATCGGCGTTTTTTAAATGATCCCATTTGCTGATGTAGTGCCAGTTATTTTTATACCAATAAAAATTGCCAGCCATAATTCCCTGTGCTTTCATTTCTTCAACCAGTGCTACCGTAATTTCTTCTGTAGGAAGAAACCAGCTTAAAAAGGTGCAACTGTCACCTGAAGGGTCTGGAATAGAACGGAAAGTAACCTCAGGAACCTGGGAAATAATTTGCCTGAGCAGTGCGTAATTTTTCTTTTGGATTGCAAGAAAATTGTCAACTTTTCTAATTTGTGCGAGACCGACTGCTGCATGTAACTCACTAATTCTAAAGTTATAACCAATAAAAGGATGTAGATCCGCTCCACGGTCAGCACCGCCTAAGTGATCGTGCCCGTGGTCAGTGTAGCCATCGCATTTTACGTAAACATCCTTGTTATTTGTCATCACCACGCCACCCTCTCCACATGTCATGGTCTTCACAAAATCGAAGCTAAAAGTGCCGGCATCTCCGATAGTTCCTAACATTTTTCCTTTATAACTGCCACCGATACTTTGACAGGCGTCTTCCAGTAATTTTAGATCGTGTTGTTCGCAAATGTTTTTTAAGGCATCCATATCAGCCATGCCTCCGCACATATGTACAGGCATAATACACTTAGTCCTTGGTGTTATGGCCTGTACTACAGCTTCCGGGTCCAGGGTTAAGGTGTCATTTACATCTACTAAAACAGGTGTTGCACCTACACTTAAAACAGCTTCGAAACTCGCAACAAAAGTGAAAGCAGGCATAATTACCTCATCGCCATGCCCGATGCCTAGTGCAGCCATTGCAGTAGTAAGAGCTGAAGTGCCGCTGCTTGTTAATTGTGCATATTCGCTTCCAAACTTTTTACAGATTTCCTGTTCTAATTCCTTTGCTTTCCAGGCTCCTTTTCTAGCTGCGTCAAATCCATATCGCATTAAAATTCCAGTTTCTAAAACATCGTTTACTTCTTTCCGCTCTTCATCGCCCCATAGTTCAAAGCCTGGCATATTGTACAATTTGAAATGGTGTAAAATAGAAAAACAAAGGTAAAAGTTTCTTTGAAGCCCGAAGTGTTGTATCGGAGTTATTTATAGTTCCACATAAATTCAAATGAATGGAGAAGAAGGCTTAAAAAATAGCAGTACGAGTTGATATATTTGACCTACCTCAACTTTACCCATTCACTCACATTATTATTCCTGTCCACCGAACAAATGAAGATGCTTTCGTCGTTTTTGGCCGGAACATCATTTAGGTTAATATCAACTGTTTTATCTGCAACTATCAATTGCACGATGGTCGCATTATTTATATCTTCATCTTCATTTCCTGGTACGGTATAAATTGCAAATCCCTTGATTGGTTCTGCTCCCCGGTAGTAGACTCTAACCTGCCCACCCTGCAATTCTTCAAATAAAGGTGCAATAGGCCGAATGCTGTCTATCCAGGGCATAGGAGGTATCAGCGCAGGATATTTATAGTAATTATTTCTAAGGCTATCATTCCATCCATTCGGATTACTTGTAAAAGTGGCACTGCTAAAATAGATGCTGCCCTGCACGTTAGGATTAGCCCGTATGGCCTTGATCTGGTTTGGCAGCTCATTTCTTTTATGCCACGCAATACTTTTAGGCTCTAAAGCCCGATAGATACCTTGCCCGATAAACAACTGTCGCCCGTAAGTATTATTGGCCCACCAGTTTAGCAGCATATAAAACCCAACATACGGATGCGACGTTTCCCAATATAGCTGGGGAGCTACATAATCAATCCAGCCATTTTCTAACCATAACAATATATCTGCATAAAGATCATCATAATTAGTAACGCTCGCTTTCGATTCGCTTCCCCGCAGATCAGTCCTTCTATTTCGCCAAACTCCAAATGGACTGATACCAAATTTGACCCGGGGATTGGCACTTTTTATAGTTTGACTAAGCATTAGAATAATAGAATCAACATTACTTCTTCTCCAGTCATCTTTATTCATACCATTGCCATAGGCTGCAAAACTTGCGCTATCAGGAAACTCTTTGCCGGGTATACGGTAAGGATAAAAATAATCATCAAAATGTATGGCATCGAGATCATAGCGCTCTACCAGGTCTCTTACCACTTTATTTACATGATCACGCACTTCAGGAAGACCGGGATCGAAGTATTTGGTGCCGCCGTAAGTCACGAACCATTGAGGAAATAGTTTGGTAACATGTGTGGGCGATATGGAAGACCGGGTTAGACTAAACACTGCCCTGTAAGGATTCATCCACGCATGAAACTCCATTCCACGTTTATGTGTTTCTTCAATCAT
>JBBPZJ010000298.1:0-11497 GCA_038199395.1 Chitinophagales bacterium | reverse complement strand
TTTCTTACTTCAGCGAACTCTATAAATGTTGCCAGATGGCTACCTCAGCAGTTCTATTATTTCTACGCTTACCAGCAGTGGGCTTATAAAGACAACCCTCCTGTCGTTTGTGTTCCCAGTGGCAATTTTGGAAACATTTGTGCGGGTTTGGTAGCTCATCTATCAGGACTGCCGGTAAGGCATTTTGTAGCAGCCGTAAATGCAAACGATTCAGTCTATAAATATTTTCAAACAGGTAGCTATCAAAGCCAGCAGGCAGTAACCACTTTGTCAAATGCGATGGATGTCGGCAACCCAAGTAATTTTGTAAGGATCCTTGAATTATTCAAACATGAGTATCCGGCAATAAAGAATACAATAAGCAGCTTCACGGTATCTGACGAAGAAACAAAAACAACTCTAAAAAGAGTTTTCGACCAGGACAAGTACCTGCTCGATCCTCACGGAGCAGTGGCCTTTGCCGGATTAGAAAGATACCTCGATAGTCATCCCGGAAATAAAGGGATTATACTGGAAACAGCACATCCCGTCAAATTTTATGATGTGGTAGAGCCTATTACAGGTGAAAAAGTTGAAATCCCGGAAGGTGTGCAGGGTATTTTAAATAAGCAAAAAGTAAGTACAAGATTATCTCCTGATTACAATTCTTTTAAAGAGTTTCTCTTGTCTTAAAAGTACTGCTGGTTTTGTCTATTGTTCGGTTGGCGTCTCACAGAAGTAAAAAGTTCATAAAAGCAAACAGGAGCATCAATTTTATGCTCCTGTTTGCTTTTATCTGATTTGTTTAAACTAATTTTTTGCGTCTTTCTTCTCCTTATTGCGGCCAAATATATATCCGCCTGCCGCACCAACAACACCTCCTATAACAGCTCCTTTTGCTTTATTTTTACTAAAAATTGCACCTATTACAGCTCCTGACGCCCCACCGATTGCGGTACCTTTTGCCGTTTTGCTCCACCCACCGTCTTTTTTAGCAGGAACTTCTGCAGGAGTAGATGCCACTGTTTTGTCTTCCTCATTAGAAGTGCCAGTTTCACCACTGGTAGAAGCATCCGTACCATTGCTACCTGATCCTGTACCTCTTCCATAAGGTTCTCTTTTAGAGTCTGACCCTTCGGGTGCAGGAGATTTGGCAATACCGGGTTTTTCAGTTTCTTCAGCAGGTGCTTTATACACAGTGCTTCTTGCAGGTTTAGATGTTTTTGCCACCCTCCGTTCGTACACAGGTGCATCTCTGTAAATAATTACTGGTTTAGCACGCTTTTCCTCTGCCGGTGGCGCTATTTCAGTTACTCCAGGGCTGGTAAAGGTTTGTTGAGGACCTTGTAGTTCCTGTTTTTCTTTCCATTCCTTGTAGTCACTTAACCCAATGGTGTCTTGCGAGCTGATAGTAGGAGTACTGGCAGCTTGTTCCATAGGTTTGGTATTGTTGCATGACGCTATAATTGCAACTATTGCTATTGAAAGTAAACTTTTTTTCATAGTAGTAATCTTTATTTGTAATTTCTTTTGTGATGGCATACAATACAAAGTAAGCGCCAATTTTGGGCGGTTAAGAAAGATTTAACAAGTAAAAAAATCGAAAATTGAAGTTGTATTTAAAACTACAAAGCGCCTGTTTAATAGATAAGAACTTGCAACGAATCAACGGTGTTTATTTTATCAATCTTTCAAGCAGAAGTCTTCATAATAAAGTAAGAGAATCAGGTACTACCTGATTTGGGAAGTGCATCTTTTCTCTATTACAGTACTTATTTGCGACTACTCTTCCCGATACTTTTATCCATACCGCGACCAACAAGGTAGCCAATAATACCTCCTGATAAAGTGCCGGTAATCATCCAAAACAAGTCAGGACCCTGAGTAAAAAAAGCAACCGCTAAACCAAGTATCGCTGCAAGAATACCTACTACAAGCGCAGCACTTCGCTTAATTTTTGCAGTTGAATGATGAATAGATTGCGGCGAACGATGAGTGCTGTGATGCTGATGGTGCTTAGCTCTGTTTCTGCTTTCTGGCATATGGCTTTTTAGTAAGAAAGTTAACTAAAATGCGTGAATAATCATAAAGATCATTGGTAGATAAATTAATCAACAAACTTCTTCACGACATGCAAATATTGCTTTGCTTACTTTTATCTTGCGTGGTAAATTCTTCATTTGTAAAAAATAGTTTTGACGTCTTAGAAATCCTATTACAACCAGGGGTGTTAAAAAAGGCCAGCCAGCAAAATGTTTCAAGTTATTATGATTAACTAAGTAGCAATTTTATGACACAAAAAGAACAGTTCGGGTATTTCCTGTCGATCATATTTTTTTTCGGCTTACTATCTGCATGCAGCCTGAGAAAACTAGCTCAAAAAAAAGCCGAATTTGCAAAAGGTGCTGATGTAAGTTGGCTGCCTCAAATGGAAGCAAGCGGTTTTAAGTTTTATAATGAGAAGGGGATTGAACAGGATTGCCTTGAAATTTTGAAGAATCATGGCATAAACACTATTCGTCTGCGGACATTTGTCAATCCGTCTAATGATAAAAGAAGCGGTCACTGCAGTAAAGATGAGACTATTGCAATGGCTGTACGAGCTCAGAAAATGGGAATGCGAATAATGATTGACTTTCATTATAGCGACAGTTGGGCCGATCCCAGTAAACAAAAGAAGCCTGCCGCGTGGGAAGGCCACAATTTCGAACAGTTGTTAAACGATGTTTACAAATATACTTACGACGTCATGAGCGCCTTAAAAATAAGCGGCGTGTATCCCGAGTGGGTGCAAGTTGGAAATGAAACCACGGGTGGAATGATTTATCCTGAAGGACGTACTTCTAACTGGAAACAGTTAGCGCAATTGATTAATAAAGGTCACGACGCTATAAAAGCTGTGAGTCCCACGTCCAAAGTAATCCTTCATGTTGACCAGGGAAATAACAACCAACGTTTCAGAAGCTGGTCTGACAGCGTAAGATCTCATGCTGCCAATTACGACGTAATCGGATTGTCTTATTATCCGTATTGGCTTAAAGGCAATCCGGATTACACATCGTCTATCGATGATTTAGGAAGTAACCTCAATGATATGGCAAATCGTTATGGTAAGGAAGTAATGGTGGTAGAAGTGGGCGGAGAAGACTTTAAAGCGGAAAATACCTACGATATGCTAATTGCAGTTCAAAAAAAGGTTAAGGCCGTGCCTGATGGAAAAGGCCTGGGTGTGATTTATTGGGAGCCGGAAGGGGCAAAAAGCTGGAGCGGTTACGGGCTTAGTGCCTGGGGCAGCGATGGTAAGCCGACGAAAGCTTTAGAGGCTTTTTTAAAGTAAATAACCCATATTTCTTACATCCGGTTTAGATCAGGTATTTCAAATTGTGCTCCTGTAAATTTCTAATTACTTACATACTCCTTGCTCCTGCTTATAATTCCTCAAATCAAAAATCACTTGCGGTTTCTTGTGCTACATTTGCATTAAAAATAGCAGTATGTTATGGCTAAAATAGGAATTAACATCGCCACAGGAAGTTTGCAAAAAGAAGAGATAATTGTGGGCATAGATCTTGGAACCACAAATAGCCTTGTTGCCATTATTCATCCTGAAAGTAAACAACCCGTTGCTTTAAAAGAACATAATACCAGCAGTCTCGTCCCAAGCATCATTCATTTTGATAAGCTGGGAAATATAACAGTGGGTGAGGATGCAAAACAGTTTCTTATAACAGAGCCGCAAAACACTATTTTTAGTGCCAAGCGATTAATGGGCAAAAGCTATAACGACATTAAGCACAACGCCTTCTTCTTCACCTACAAGGTAATAGACGACGATACTGAAAGCCTGGTGAAGGTGCAGGTGGGTGAAAAATTTTATTCGCCAATTGATCTTTCTTCTTTCATCTTAAAAGAACTGAAACAACGGGCAGAGCATATTTTGAAAACGCCTGTAACAAAAGCCGTTATTACGGTTCCCGCTTATTTCAATGATTCTCAGCGGCAGGCGACAAGAGACGCTGGCAAACTGGCAGGACTTGATGTACTCCGGATTATAAATGAGCCTACAGCAGCCAGCTTAGCTTACGGATTAGGCTTAGGCAAAGAAGAGAGCAAAACGATAGCAGTGTACGATTTGGGTGGCGGCACTTTCGATATTTCTATACTTCAGATCACCAATGGCATTTTTGAGGTGCTTAGCACAAACGGTGATACATATCTCGGTGGAGATGATTTTGACAGAGTAATTGTACAACACTGGATGAATAAGTCAGGACTTTCAGAATCGGAACTTTACAACAATAAGGAGCTTTCTCAGGCCTTAAGGCTAAAGGCGGAGGAAGCCAAGAAAAATTTAACAACTGAAGAAACCTTCGAAGCTGAATTAAATGGCCAATCATTAAAAATCTCAAAAACCGAATTTGAGAGTTTGATATCTCCTTTGGTTGAAAGAACCATTAAAAGTTGTAAAAGTGCAATAGCTGATGCTAAAATTGGGGTTGAAGAAATTGAAAGTGTGGTGATGGTGGGAGGCAGCACCAGGATTCCCGCGGTTAAACATGCTGTCAGTGCTTTTTTTGGCAGGCCTGTAAACGACACTGTAAATCCTGATGAAGTAGTTGCGGTCGGTGCCGCCATCCAGGCTGATATTCTTGCCGGAAATAATAAAGAATTTCTATTGCTTGACATTACCCCCCTAAGCTTAGGCATCGAAACCATGGGAGGTTTAATGGATGTACTGATTCCACGAAATTCAAAAATACCCACTAAGGTGGGCAGACAGTATACAACACATAAAGACGGACAAAGTGGTATGCGTATCAGCGTTTTTCAAGGTGAGAGAGATTTGGTGCAGGATAACCGTAAGTTGGCTGAATTTAATTTATCAGGTATTCCTGGTATGCCTGCCGGGCTACCAAAAGTCGAAGTTTCTTTTTTGATCAATGCGGATGGAATTTTAGTTGTAAAAGCCAGGGAATTACGCAGCGGCACCGAGCAAAGTATAGAAGTGAAACCTCAGTATGGCATAAGTGATGTAGATGTCGAAAAAATGCTTCTTGACAGTTTAACTCATGCAAAGGATGATATAGCTAAACGTGCACTGGTCGAAGCAAGAACAGAGGGTGAGCAACTTTTGGAAACAACGGAAAAGTTTATTGGTAAAAATGCTTCCTCATTATTGCAAGACGAACTTATTGCAACAGCCGAAGCCATGCAAGCACTTCAATTGGCATTGACCATGGAAGATAAAGACCTTATTCATCGAAAAGTGGAAGAATTGAACGATATTAGTCGTCCATACGCTGAAAGAGTAATGGACCAGGCAGTAAGTTCAGCAATGAAGGGAAAGACAATCTAATGCACAAAAACCCCAATTAAATGTGCTCAACTTCAATATAAAATTTTCTTAGAAAAGTATTGCTTGCTGTCTTAGCATTATTATGAAAAATAAAACCTGGCTTGTTTGTATTTTATTTCTTTCAGGAATAAATGTCTACTTGTTTTGGCCTGGTAACCTTTATTTCCTAAATGATGATTTGCTGCACATTCCCTTAACAGATAGCGGACAATTATTGCAAACCAATTCTGTTCGCCCTATACATGAATTACTGGTTAGGCTTGATTTGTTTTTGTGGGGAAAGAATGCGTACGGTTATCATATTACCGCTTTATTACTTCATTTTATAGTGTGCGGCCAATTGTATGATTTATCCATTAAAATAAATACAAGATGGTTAAAGATGCCGAAGCGGCAAGCCCTTCAGACATCACTATTAACTGTTGTTTTGTTTCTCGCTTATCCTCAATCTTCAGAATCCCTCGGCTGGATTTTAGGTCGTGCACCTGTTCTCTCAGCTATTTTTCTTCTCTTAACAATTCGCTTGTTTTTTACAGACTGTTACAAATGGTTCATTTATCCCGCCGGCGCTTTTTTCTTTGCTGCAAGTCTGTTTACCTATGAACAAACTTTATTAGTGCCACTAGCCTTACTCGGAATTGCCTTTATACAAAAACAAAATGATAACAGGAGGAGAACGTTCACATATGCGTGTCTACTGCTAATGGTTGACCTGGGATATATAATAGTAAGAAAGCTAGTTACATCAGAGGTGGTGGGGGCGTATGAAGGAGGTAATTTGTTAGCAATGAATGTTGCCAATCTTACAACAAATACTTTTCGCATTTTTTTTAGGCTGATATTAAATCCTGCATTTAAAAATGTTTTTCTTTTACATGCCTTTACGCTGCTTTTAATTATTGGTCTTATAATCGGATATGCAAGAAGAACTTTCGTTGAAAAGAAGCCAATTGTTGTTTTTGGCGCCATTATCATTCTTTTAATCGCTCCCGTTATTTCACTTGGCGTGGCAGTCAACTCCTTCGAATCAGGACGTTATTTGTATCTACCTTCTATTTTCCTTATTGCAGGTATAAGTACCATTAGTGTTGAGGTTTTTTATAAAAACAGCAGATCAAAGAACGGTGTTGTAATATTCTCATTTTTACTAATTGCATACTGGCTTGCTGGAAAATTAAAGGCCTCTAAACAGTATACCGATGCATCTTCTTATTCAAAGTCTGTCGAGCAAAAAATTCAGCTGCATTTCATCACATCTTCCGATACTTTATTCATAGATACTTTGCATGTTACTGTTCATCGTTTACCGGTTTTTAGAAGAGGGTTTAAAACGGGCATTAATTGGTTTAACGATAAAATAGATACTAATAAAGTAGTAGTAAGATACTTAGAAGACGAGGTTATTAAACGAAGCTTTAAATAATTTTTATTTTTTACTGGTTTAAATTCTTCAAGTTTTATTACGAACTGCGTGAGTTTTAATGTATGGTAGTAATCATTAAACAAATCGTTACCTCATGAGTAATAGATGTAACTGAGGTCAATTGATCATTGTTTTAACTTACTAAACTCTTTAATGTTATTAATATAATACTGCCATGCAACAGAGGTCTTAACTACAGCAGGTATAGACCATAATGATCTTTTCTTTGCAGGAAATTTGTTATTTTCTAAAACTAACCATTTAATAAAGTCCTTGTATGCGAGAAATACAGCTTTGCAGTTGTTCCAGTCGTGCAATAAGAAACGGAACGCTGCAATAAAATCTAAAGCTATTCTTACAGGGATGAGCCAAAGGTTTACATACCAGGGAGAATTTCGAAAACACATTATAATGTTATTTCTGAAATTAAGGTAAGTCTTACGAGACGACTGATGCGAAAGCGTACCACCGCCAAGATGATAAATACTTGAATCCGGGCAGTACTTGACTTTGTAGCCTTCAGCAATAAATCGCCAGCAGAGGTCAATTTCTTCCGAATGCATAAAAAAGAAGTTATACATTCCATTTAATTCCCAGTAAGCATCTCTTCTCATCAGGCAACACGCCCCACTCGCCCAAAATATGTCCGTCTCCTGATCGTATTGCCCATAGTCTTTTTCCGAAGCATCAAAAACTCTTCCCCTGCACAACGGATAACCAAGTACATCGAGCATGCCACCGGCAGCGCCACCGTGTTCAAGTATAGTAGGGTCTGTTAAAGAAAGTAGTTTAGGTTGACAACTTGCAATCTTAGGATCACGTTCCATCATCTTGACAAGTGGCTCTATAAACGAAGAAGGTACTTCTACATCTGAATTTATCATTAGGTAGTAATCTTCCTTCATACCGGCCAGGCCTTTATTGTAACCACCCGCAAAGCCATGATTGCCATCCAACTCTATCACGTTAACCGAAGGATGATCTGAGCGAATATAGGCAACAGAATCATCGCTGCTTTTATTGTCGATAACATAAATAGTATAATTTGAATAAGTCAATTGATGAAGTTGGGGCAGCAATGCTTCGAGAAACTTTTTCCCGTTCCAATTAAGGATAGCTATAGCAACAGAAGGCACATAAATATTCATATTATTTCTGTAAAGTAAACATCCTGTTTACGTATTTTCCGATCATGTCAAATTCGATGTTTACTGTGCTTCCTTCTTTTATTTGCTGTATATTGGTATGGGTGTAAGTATAAGGAATAATGGCAACGGAAAAGGAGTTGCTATCCACATTAAAAAGTGTCAGGCTTATTCCGTTTAAACTGATAGAACCTTTTTCAATTACCAACGATCCAAATTTGCGGGGGAATTGAAAACGAAATTCCCAGCTTCCATTTGCATCTTTTTTTTCTACGCACACAGCATTTGCATCTACATGACCTTGAACAATATGGCCATCTATTCTGCCATTAAAAATCATACATCTTTCAAGGTTTACCAATATTCCTTCCTCCCAATCAGCTAGATTTGTTTTCTTTAGCGTTTCTTGAATCGCAGTTACGCGGTGCCTGCCATCCTTTACTTGTTCAACAGTCAGGCAAACTCCGTTGTGAGAGACGCTTTGATCAATGCTTAACTCATCTGAAATAGGAGAAGAAATCCAAAAAGTAGTATTAGTACCTTGGCTTTCAACGGAATGTACAATGCCAAATGCTTCAATAATTCCTGTAAACATGGGCGCAAATTACCCCTCTTTTTAAAAGATCTAAATATATTTGGAATTTGGAGTACTTGTAATATATTTGCAATCCAAAAATTTACCAAAGGAGGTATCTATTATGCTCATTATTGATTCAAAAGATTGCGAAAACATAGACAAGGCGCTTAAAAAGTACAAGAAGAAGTTCGAGAAATCGAAGACTTTATTGCAGTTGAGATCTCGTCAGTCTTTTACTAAGCCCTCTGTCGAACGCAGAACACAGGTTTTAAAAGCAATTTACCGCCAGCAAATGGCTAACGGAGATTTTGAAAGTTAATTTCAGTTTTCTTAAACATATTGAAACTGGTAGCAGTAAAGTAATAACTTTATGCTATCAGTTTTTTTATGTCCCAATCTTTATATCCTCAGGTTCAATCTTTTATCGATTATCTCCGGTTCGAAAAGCGGTATTCCCAACATACGATTATTTCGTACAAAACTGATCTGGATCAGTTTTTTTATTTTCTTTCATTTCAATACGACAGTCCTTCACTATCTGCCATTATTCCTGGCTTTGTTCGCTCATGGCTTGCAGAGATGCGCAACGATGAAATAACTGCTAAAAGCCTGAATCGAAAAATCTCTTCACTCAAATCCTTTTTTAAGTACCTAATGAAGGTGGACGAAATAAAGCAGAGCCCAATGACAACAATTGTATCCCCCAAAGTTGGCAAACGGTTGCCAGCCTTTGTTGCTGAGAATGACATGGAGAACCTGAAACAATATGTGGAGTTTCCCGATACCTGGAAAGGACAAACAGACCGACTTTTATTAGACTTGTTTTACTCAACAGGCATTCGGCTAAGTGAACTTATTGGTTTCAGTGATAGCCAGTTAGATGTTGCAAATGGCCAAATAAAGGTTCTTGGAAAGGGTAACAAAGAAAGGATAATACCTATTGCAAAAGATTTGGCAAATCAATTGGTTGGTTATATTGAAAGAAAAAAACAGCACTTTTCCAGTCTGCCTTTTTCTAACTTTTTTATAAATGGAAAAGGAAGACCTTTGTATCCCAAATACGTTTATAGGGTCGTAAAGACAAATCTCTCGTCAGTAACGACGTTACAGAGAAAAAGCCCCCACGTTCTCAGGCATACTTTTGCAACTCATTTGACCAATAACGGAGCAGACCTCAATGCGGTAAAGGAACTACTTGGACATAGTAGCCTTGCTGCAACACAAATTTATACTCACAATACAATTGATAAGCTAAAAGATGTTTATAAAAAGGCACATCCCAAAGCCTGATACTGTAGATGAAAAATGCCTTAGCAGTCTTTCTGAAATTAGAGGGCTTATTTAAGTAGTTCCTTTCTCCATTTGCGGTAATTGCCGGTTTTGATATTTAATGACGAAATTTTTTCAGGCATTATTTTAGCGACATAACAGGAATTTTATAAGGCAAAAAAAACGGTTGTTAAATTAAGATTAAAAGCTGAAGAAATAAATATAATTCGCAGATAGTAAAAGAAAAAAAACATAAATAAAAGCTTTTATTGCAGCTACAATATTTTAACTTCATATCACCAAACCAAAACCCGTAGGAAATATGAGATAAAGTATACACTTAGTTCTTTATTTATTTATTCACATAAAACACAAATGTTATGGACGTAAAAATTCAAACTGTGCATTTTGAAAGCGATGAAAAATTGCTGGATTTTGTAAGAAGAAAAATAGAAAAACTTAATACTTACCACGACAGAATAACAAAAGTTGATGTGTTTTTAAAGCTCGACAACATTGTTCATACATTGAAAGATAAAATTGTTGAACTTCGTGTTCATGTTCCTAAGCGTGATTTCTTTGTGAAAGCTACCTCCAAATCGTTTGAAGAGTCTTTTGATAATGCTTATTTATCGCTCATAAATCAATTAAAAAGACAAAAAGAAAAACAAGCAGCATAATAAATCTAAATATAAATGATAAAATGGCCTCTAGCAGGCCATTTTAATTTCATCTGCATTATGAAAAGTGCCTTACCTTCTTTGCTTATTGCTTTTGTTTTTTGTGCATGCGGAAGACAGCAACAATTGAAAGCAAAAGTTTTTGAACGAAGAGAATTAAAGGGAAATCGACTATTGATCAAGTATCATTATGACTTTAATAATAAGAGTTACATCGACAGCGCCACTCTGCCCAATGTTGTTATCAATAGCGATTCTATATTTATAATTATAGATCCTTCTCACCCTGGTAAATCTATTCCTGATATCCATCCATAATCCTCATTTGAAATTTCCAGAAAAAAAGAAAGAAAAAACTTTTTCAAAATTTTGGAATTTCAAGTTTTCCCTTACCTTTGCCATCCCGAAAATAATTAGCTTATACTTCGAGGAAAAAGTTCTTCTTTTTATTCAATTGCAAAGGCTTTTGATAATGAATTTTTTCAAATGAGTGCCGAAGTAGCTCAGTTGGTAGAGCAGCTGATTTGTAATCAGCAGGTCGGGGGTTCGACTCCCTTCTTCGGCTCTATTATTCCGAGTCGATTGTAAGAACTAAGAGTTTGAAGATTTGGGCAGATGGCCGAGTGGTTAAAGGCGACAGACTGTAAATCTGTTCTCTCACGAGTACGCAGGTTCGAACCCTGCTCTGCCCACGAAATAATTTGAAAAAAGGTAAGTTCAGATTGGAAAGTGTCTTGCCTGGTCAGTTCTTTAAAAATTGAACATTTTGTTTGTGCCTTCAATTTGAATTGTACATTTTTTGTTTATCAGAATAAGCGGAAGTAGCTCAATTGGTAGAGCGATAGCCTTCCAAGCTATAGGTCGCGAGTTCGAGGCTCGTCTTCCGCTCAGAATAGTCAACTAAGATACTAAATTGATAGGTGTTCTTGGCTTATCAGTTTAGTACCCGCTGACTCAATGACTTTTTTAAAAGCTGTTGTAGCTCAGGGGTAGAGCACTTCCTTGGTAAGGAAGAGGTCGTGAGTTCAATTCTCATCAACAGCTCTATTGGTAATTAGTGTAAAATGT
>JBBPZJ010000297.1:0-3130 GCA_038199395.1 Chitinophagales bacterium | reverse complement strand
GGCTTTCAATACGCCTACCTGCAGGTCTATTGAATGGAATATTACTTTTCTTGCTGACACTTTCATTTTGGAGATATCGCCGTATGACATGATCAGGAGAGAGATATAACTGAAAAGGTCATTACCACTATTAATAATTGCTGCTTGTTCACTGGCCAGCAATGGGGCCGCCCATGGATGGCGTTTTGCAATCACCAATGATTTTTGTTCATAAGTGATCATTTCTGATAGCTGGCTGTAAATATTATAAAGAGTCGTAACATCGGCCACGACGATAAAAGCAGAGGTTAATCTTTTATCTATGTAGTCACTTAGGGTTTTAAATTGGTTGGTGCTGTTTTTCCAAACTGAGACGGTTGCTTGTGAAGCAAACTGATTATTTTTTACATCCTGGTGGTCTGAGTAATTTTGTTTGTTATGCGATATCATTAGCTCGGTCGCGGGTACGTCCCATGTGTCTTGCTGTGCATAGTCTATTGTTGATATTGATAATAAAGCGGCGAGGATTGTAAAGCTCTTTTTCATAAAATCTTAGAATTTCCATTTACCGATAACATCTTTTACTATTTGTGCATCCCTGTTCACAAAATTTCCAAAAGGATTAATTGAGTTGATCAAACCTTGTCTTACAACAAGTCTTACTTTAAGATAACTTGAGTAAGCATAGGAATTTATTACACTCAGGTCCCGCAATAATTCGTTCATTAGTTTTGTCCTTTCCCCTGCGTCCATCAAAAGATTTTTGTCTCCTTCTTTTAATATTAATTGTTGGATTTGACCATAAAGGCCAATTGCCCTGGTAATCATTTCTGTTTGCATTTTAGTAGCAAAACCAAGGGCTATAGGGTTCTTTTGAGCTTCAGAAATCATATTGCTCTCGTTCTCATAAATCTTGCTTAGCATGGTTGCGCATTCGTACAGCTGGTAGACATTCTTTACAGAACTGCTCACGTAGATTATCCCTTCGTATGTTTTCTTCTGCCAGTCATTAATAAAGTTGACTGTAGTTACTGTAGCTGATTGCAGGTTTTGAATGATTACTTGTTTTTCTTTTATCGCCTTCAGGGAGTTATCTTCTCTGGCTCCATTAACGGCAAGGTTTGCAGATAAAGCAGGGTCAAAGACTAATTCCTGCGATGAAGCTTCCAAAAAGGAAAAGAGAATCAGGCTGAAAACAATTGACGTTTTTTTCATACGAGCTCCTTTATTTTTTGTTTTCTAATAGAGTTATTTATCTGCTTGATGAAAGCGGGAAGGGATAAACCACTTTTATTGAAATCGGTTACCATGGCATCAATAGCATTTTCGTAACTGTCGTATTGGTCGAGGTAATGTTCCAGCGCTTCCCGCTCCGGGCGCTCTGTAGTGTATGTTAGGTATTCTTCAATTGGAAGCTCTACACCATAAACTTCACCGGTGGATCCTCGTTTTATATAGACTTCTTTAAACCTGCCTCTATTCTCTTTGTTGTCAAGGCGGTTAATCGTAAATATTTTGTTCTTTTCAACTTCATTAATCGAAAGAAGTTTTGCCACCTCGTCAAAGTTGTCTCTGAACTTACTTTGGTCGAGCAGCATAATAGTGTCCGAATTAGCTATAATGCTCTCCTTAACAATGGCATTACCTAAGATATCGCCCAGCTCCTGGGTAACTATGATAGCTTCTCCTGCAAATTTCCTTACTGTTTTGTAGAGGTAGAGGATGTAACCAGCCATCATTGGCGAAGCGATAGCTTTCCAGGCCTCTTCAATAACCAGTATCTTCTTGTTTTTCTTGTACCTCATTTTTTGGATGAAAACATCCATAATAATGAGGGTTGTTATAGGAAATAAAAGCTTGTGTTCTTTGATGGAGTCTATTTCAAATACAATGAAGCTTTCACTGAATAATGTTTTATCAAAATCGTCGTTCAGGATTTTTTCATACTCTCCCCCTCTGTAAAATTTCTTTAAGACAAAACGGAATTCGGGCAGGTCAAAAGTTATACTTTCTTCTTTCAGCAATTCTTCTATTGCATGGCACGAAAATTCATAAAAAGTGTTGAAGCTTAAATTTTTTACTTTTGATTTATCACTGAAGAAGTTTATGTAATAATCGGAGATACACTTACTTAGCACAGTATCCTCTACCTGGCTTAAAGTTCCGTCTACTCCTTTCCAGATCAGGCCAACTAATGATTTTAAAATTTGTCTCTTTTCCTCATTATTTTCTACCTGTTCAATTCTGAAAGGATTCATAGTAATTGGCTTCTCTTCGCTGTAGGTGATGTATTTACCGCCGAAGTATCGGTTGGAGCCAAAATAACTGTGTCCGGTGTCAACCAGTACTACATCGGCTCCTAAGACGTGGCACTGTTTGATGTAGCGGTTATTGGTAAAGCTTTTACCGCTTCCGGAAGGACCCAAAATGAATTTGTTTCGGTTGGAAATGCGGTTGGTCTGCATTGGAAGTTCTGAAGTATCTATTCCTATGGGTACTCCTTGCCGATCGGTGAAGTAAAGCAGGTAGTCTGATTTTTCGGTTTCAGGTAGTTTTTCTTTAAAAAAAAAACAAACAGCGCCCGGACGAGAGGTTAGAAATTTATCATATGTTTTTAGTTCATCGGCATTGCCCGGGATGGCCGCTCTAAAGAGCTCCATTTGATTATAGGTATTACGGCCAGGAATAATGCCCATAGCAAACAGGTTCGTATCAATGTAATTGATGCATTTATTGATTACATCTTTATCGGCCAGAATAAGTACGCTGTAGTTGCAATACACCAGCATTTCATTATTAGAAGCTATTTCCAGGAACATTTGATCAATGTCCATTACAGAAATTTCATTAGCAGCATCAGGCATTGACGTGTGCCTCTTTTTCTTTGACTCTAGATCTGTTTTTACTTTGATTTGCTCCGGAATAAAAACGGATTGGCTATAAACGATTGTGTCTGATTCGGGGACACTTAAAAGGAAAGAAAGGTTATCTGTTGGGAATTTTTTACCGAGTTCAGGCTTGTTAGCATGTGATGTTATCGTATTGGGAATGTTGGGTTCATCAATATCAATCAAAGAAATAATTTTTAATTCTTTGTCTTCTCCAAACTGAAGCTTGTTTCTATCTGCTCCAATGTTGCTAAAGCTGTATT
>JBBPZJ010000296.1:0-3761 GCA_038199395.1 Chitinophagales bacterium | reverse complement strand
CTGCCTCCATCGTCTGGTCAAAGTATAGTAAAGCGACCGGACAATGCAAACCTGTTTTCATTGGGCAGCGTCTTTAAATCTAAAGGCTACATCACACAGTACATCTATGGCGGCTACAGTTATTTTGATAACATGAAACAGTTTTTTAGCAGTAATGATTATGACGTTATAGACCGCGATGCATTGAAGCCGGATGAAGTGCATTACCAGAACATTTGGGGTGTTGCAGATGAAGATTTATTCACTCTGGCCGGTCTCACTTTCGACAACAATTACGCTAAAGGCAAGCCTTTTTTTTCACAAATAATGACAGTCTCTAATCATCGTCCTTTTACATATCCTGCCGGGCGCATTGATATTTCACCCGATGCTCATATAAGGGAAGGCGCAGTGAAATACACCGATTATGCTATCAATCGGTTTTTGAAAGAGTCTTCTGCAAAGCCGTGGTTCAATAATACTATTTTCGTTATAGTCGCTGATCATTGCGCAGGCAGTGCCGGCAGCGTAGAGTTACCTGTAACCGGTTACCATATTCCAATGCTTATCTATGCACCCTCTATTATAAAACAACCTGCGACAGTAGACAGGCTGATGGCGCAGATCGACATCCCTCCTACTATTCTCGGCATGCTGAACTTTAGCTATAAGTCAAAGTTTATGGGACAAGATATTTTTAGACTGTCTGCAGGCAAGGAAAAAGCTTTTATTAGCACCTACCAGGGCCTCGGCTTTATAGAAAACGGAAAGCTTATTATACAATCACCGGTAAAAAAATTGAAACAGTTTACACCTGATTTTAAGACAGGTTCGGCTACCGAAGAACCAGTAAATGATTCGCTTGCAAAAAAAGCGATTGCTTATTACCAGGTTTCGTCGTGGCTTTTTAAAAATAAGAAATACAGTAAGAATTAAGAATGAGGCATAACAATGTAAATGCCAAAGACAGGAAGTACCAGGTTTGGGAAAGAAATAGTGTACGTATTGTTTCAAATTTTTAAAGCATTATAGAGAATAGATTTCCATTCATTGTTGGTTAGGCGACCAACAATGGTAGAGGATGTTACATATAAAACACATTGAATTTATGACCGTCTGGGTCTGAAAAAACAAAACCATAATATCCTTTTCCAAATTCCTCTGCATTGGAAATAACTCTTCCGCCTGCTTTTTTAACCTCTTTCTCCCAATTATCAACTTCTTCTTTGCTTTCAGCCGAAAGTGTAAATATGACTTCATTTCCATTGTTTAGGTCTGCTAATTCTCCTTTTACATTAGATTTCAGTATGTCCTTTAAAAAGAAATGAATTACAAAATCGTCTTCCCCAACAAAAACACTGGTTAGTTCTTTAGATGCTCCGTTAGGTTTGAATCCTAATTCAGTGTAGAACTTAGTAGTTCGTTCTAAATCCTCCACAGCTAGATTTGCCCATATTTTCCTTGTCTTCATAAAATTTTCTTTTGGTTTCAAAAGTAGTTAAGAGATTAATCTTTAATCATGGTCATTTAGGACATTTTTGGTGCTGCTTGGGCGACTTTTGAATGTAGTGTGATGAAACAGCATGACGCACAACGGTCTGCATTTACGAAGTGCGGATATTTTATGCTGGTTCTGCCCGGACTGCAGCCCGAACGAAAGCTGCTTCTTAGTTGAAGTTCAGATGTTATGTCCGCTGCCCGTATTCGAAAATGCAATGTTACCTGCACTTTATATTTGGAACTCAAAAGTGTGCGGTATTAACAGGAAATGTACAGCGACGAAGTATCGTGCTTTATTTTATAATACAGCAAGCCATACAAACTATGAAGCCATTTTTTACAGGTGGCTTTTTTGTTAATACAAAAACCCTTGTTATTCGCCTTACCAATAAGAGCATTTTAAAGGCGAAAGCCTCTTACACGCACCATACCCACTTTTAAACTTCGTTATTACCTCGTTGTACACTTATAACTCTATTCTACCTACTGCTATCGTTGCTTTTTTAAATTACATTTGAAACATCAAACCTATAGGGGAGCACAATGACAATAGATCAGTACATTAACAACATAAACCAACGGTACAGACAAGGTAATGCAACAGAACATACTTTTCGTGGCGACCTTCAGCATCTTATAGAAAGTTTAGTGCCTGACGTAAGGGCGACCAACGAACCAAAACGACAAACCTGCGGTGCACCCGATTATATACTTACCAAAAAGGAAGTACCTGTCGGCTTTATAGAAGCAAAAGACATTGGCGATAATGACCTCGATGGCGCCAGAAAGACAGGCAATAAAGAACAGTTCGACCGGTACAAAGCCTCGTTGACCAATCTTTTGTTTACCGACTACATTCACTTTCATTTGTATCGTGACGGACAATATGTAACCAAAGTAGCTATCGGCGACATTAGCAATGGCTCTATTACGCCTTTGCCTGCTAACTTTAGCAGCTTTACCAATCTTATAAAAGACTTCAGTACGCATATCGGGCAAACCATTAAAAGCTCCAGGAAACTGGCAGAGATGATGGCCGGTAAAGCCAGGCTATTGTCTGAAGTAATAGAAAAGGCACTTACCAGCGACGAGGCCAACAATGAAAACTCTACGCTTAAAGATCAGATGCTTGCTTTTAAGCAAATACTTATACACGATATTACACCCAAAGGCTTTGCCGATGTATATGCGCAAACTATTGCTTATGGTATGTTTGCTGCAAGGTTACACGACCCTACACTACCAACCTTTAGTCGCCAGGAAGCGGCAGAACTGATACCAAGATCTAATCCTTTTCTTCGCAAACTGTTTGGCTACATAGCCGGTCCCGATATAGATGACCGCATAAAATGGATCGTAGATGGATTGGTAGAAATTTTTCTCGCGTGTAATGTAGAGGAGCTACTGAAAAATTATGGAAAGTCTACTAAAACAGAAGACCCTATCATTCATTTTTACGAAACGTTTTTAAGTGAGTACGACCCAAAGCTTCGTAAAGCAAGAGGTGTTTGGTATACGCCACAACCCGTTGTCAACTTTATTGTTCGTGCGGTAGATGATATATTGAAAACAGAGTTTGGTCTGGCAAATGGTTTAGCTGACACCAGTAAAACCAAAATAAAAGTAGATATACAAGGCAAAAAAGTAGAGCAGGAAGTACACAGGGTACAGATACTCGACCCTGCCACAGGTACCGGCACTTTCTTAGCCGAAGTGGTAAAGCAAATACATAAAAGGTTTGCAGGGCAGCAAGGCATTTGGAGCAATTACGTAGAGACACACAACAAAGTACATATGACTTTCAACATATTTTTATAACCAACTGCATAAGCGATAAGTGCTCTGTTTCTCTTCAAACTAAAGAAGCTTCATATCATCTTCCACTTTATTTAACGAAAGAGAAGACAAGTATTGATCAAGTAAGTGATAGATCACCTAATCTTGCAATAAATATTGTAAAAGAAATTGCTGAAAACTTAAGCTTAACATTTACTCCCGAAAAAGAACCCGAAAGCGAAGTATGTTTTGCAAACAGTGCAGAAGTACGGCCAGAGTATAAGCTAACCTTTGCGTCCATAGACCTATTAGATTACATCTATGCTGTACTGCACAGCCCCACCTACAGAGAAAAATACAAAGAGTTTTTAAAAATAGATTTTCCAAGAATTCCTTTTCCAAAAGACGCAAAATTCTTTTGGCAACTGCTACAATTAGGTGGCGAATTAAGACAGATACATTTATTAGAAAGCCCGGTGGTAGACGATTATATAACTGGCTACCCG
>JBBPZJ010000295.1:0-6820 GCA_038199395.1 Chitinophagales bacterium | reverse complement strand
TCATTCAATTTCTTCAGGTAATCGAGGCGAATATTTTCCTCGTATTCTCTTCCTCTTTTTTGTATTTGGCCCACAAGAGTAGGAACTGAAGCCTGCAGGTAAATAAGGAGATCCGGAGGTTTTACCATTGACTTTAATGTCTGGAAAAACTGATAATAATTGTCAAAATCTCGTTTACTCATCAAACCCATGTCATGTAAATTGGGAGCAAAAATGTTTGCATCCTCGTAAATAGTTCTATCCTGTATGATTGTTTCAGAACCGCGTTCAATCTCCAGCAACTGATTTAGACGGCCGTTTAAAAAGTAGATTTGCAAGTTAAAACTCCAGCGAGGCATTTCTTCATAAAAATCATTCAGGTACGGGTTGTTTGCTACATCCTCAAACTGCGGAATCCATTTGTAATGCTTACTTAATGCTTCTGTCAGCGTTGTTTTACCCGCACCGATATTACCTGCTACAGCTATGTGTTTTGGTTTTATTGTTTTTGACATGAAATTTATTGCCGGAGTTTATAAAGTAACTTGAGTAAAGTAATGAAATTTTTATAACTGAAAGATTAAAAGTATGTCAGCCCCATGCTTTGCCGCACTATTTCCATGGTCGCCTTTGCGCTTTTTCGTGCCTTCTCCGCCCCGGTTTCCATTATCTCCTTCAGATATGCCTCATTATTTAAAATCCCTTCCACCTTTGCACGCATAGGAGCGATAAAGTTGACCATATCTTCTGCCAATTGCTTCTTCATATCGCCGTAACGAATGTGGCAGGTGGCGTAGTCGTTTTCAAACTTATCAATCACCTCCTGTGCAGAAACCAGCTTCATTAACAGAAAAATGTTTTCAATGTAATCAGGCTTTACAGCATTGGGTTCGGTAGGGCCGTTGTCTGTTTTGGCCTTCATAACCTTTTTACGAATCAGTTCATCACTATCAGCCAGGTACAAAGTAGCAGTTTCATTCTCGCTCTTGCTCATTTTTCCGGCGCCGTCGAGGCTCGGCACTTTTATCAACTTGCCATCATAGTTGAATGCCTGTGGTTCAGGAAAAACATTTCCGTAGCGATGATTAAAACGGTTAGCAAAGTTTCTCGCCATTTCGAGATGTTGTTCCTGGTCTTTACCCACGGGGACCAACGATGCACGATGTACAATAATATCCGCGGCCTGCAAAACAGGATAAGTAAGCAACCCTGCATTTACATTTTCAGGGTGTCGCCGCACTTTCTCTTTAAAGGTAACCGTTTTCTCGAGCTCACCTTTATAAGCCAGCATATTCAGATACAGGTACAACTCAGACGTCTCGTACACATGGCTTTGGCAATAAAACGCCGCCTTTTCAGGATCAAGACCGCAAGCAATATTTTCTGCCAGCACGCGATGAACATTTGCTTTCAGTTCTTTAGTATCAGGATGCGTAGTTAGTGAATGTAAATCGGCTACCATAAAGAAACATTCAAAACCATCCTGCATGCGCACATAATTGCGAATAGCACCGAAATAGTTACCAAGATGCAGATATCCTGTGGGTCTTATCCCACTCATTACTATAGGTTTTTTTCCTTCCATAAACATGGCGAAGATAAGGAATGGATAAGAGTTATATAGTGATGTCGGGTAAATGTTTGACCTGTTTAAATACTGCAATGTCCGGTTGTTCGGTCGAAGCTAATTGTGTCCATTTCGTTACATACAACTACTTCTTTTTGTTGTGGCATTACCTATACATCTAACTTCGTTACAGTTATATACTGCAAAAAAGCGAGCACAAATAAAATAAGACATGGTTAAGTTGGAATATTTCAACAAAGAAGACTTTAAGCAGTTGATAGAATGGATGAATAGCGAACATTTAATTACAAATTGGGCCGGTTCGCTGTTTAGATATCCTTTAACTGATGAGAGCCTGGACTGGTATATCGAGGATACCAATGACCTGAATAGTTCAGACGCTTTTATTTACAAGGCGGTAGACACAAAAACCGGTAAAACAGTGGGACACATTTCGCTGGGAAGTATCAGTGAAAAAAACAGGGCCGCAAGAATTAGCCGTGTACTGGTTGGAAATACTGCCGAAAGAGGCAAAGGCTATTGTACAGGAATGATTAATGCTGTTTTAAAAATAGGATTTGAAAAACTGAAGCTTCACAGAATAAGCCTGGGTGTTTACGACTTTAATAAGTCGGCCATAAGGTGCTACGAGAAATGCGGTTTTGTAAAAGAAGGTTTGATGAGAGATGTCTTAAGATATGATAACGAAACATATTGGAATTTGATAGAAATGGGCATACTCGAAGATGAATGGCGAGCTTTACATAGAACAAAGATTTCGGGCTTTGATAAAGGTTGACAGATATAAATGATCAGCGGAAAAATTTCTGTAATCTACTTAATTGATCATATTTCCTTACCAACTGCTAAATTCAAGCAATGCCTGTTCTCATCAATCTTTTAAAATCAATTAAATTCCGGTGCTTTATCTTTACGGCTATTAAATATAAGAACTGCTATGCTGAAAGTTGGCGTATTTGGAACGGGGCATTTGGGGAAATTTCACTTGAATAACTGGAAAGAAATTGAAGGAGTCAAGCTTGTCGGGTTTTATGAACCGGTTGAGCAAACAGCAAAAGAAGTAACAGAAAAATATGGACTTAAAAGATATACCGACACTGAAAAATTTATAGATGCTTGTGATGCTGTCGATATAGTTGCTCCCACCAATCATCATTATTATTTATGTGAAAAGGCAATACGCAAAGGCAAACACGTATTTGTCGAAAAACCTCTTGCACACACGATAGAAGAAGGCAGGTTACTGGTAAATATGGCACGGGAAGCAAATATAAAAATGCAGGTGGGCCATGTAGAAAGGTTCAACCCCGCTTTCCTCGCACTAAAGGATACCAGGCTAAATCCCATGTTTATTGAAGTACATCGTCTTGCGCAGTTTAACCCCAGGGGTACAGAAGTGAGCGTCATTCTCGACCTGATGATACACGATATAGATATTATTTTAAACATTGTAAACAGTGACGTGAAAAATATTCTGGCAAGCGGAGTAGCTGTTATGACAGATACCCCTGATATTGCAAACGTACGCATTGAGTTCAATAACGGCTGCGTGGCAAACCTCACCAGCAGCCGAATTAGCATGAAGAAAATGCGTAAAATGCGCATGTTTCAAAAAGATAGTTACATAGGTATTGACTTTCTCGATAAAAAAACGGAGATAATTAAACTGAAACAACCTGAAGATACTAACGTTTTTGCCTTTGATATAGAAACACCTAACGGAAAAAAGACTATTGCCGTGGCTAATCCCCCAGTAAAAGATACCAACGCCATAAAGCTCGAGCTGGAAGCTTTTGTTGATTCGATAGTGAAAAATAAGCCAACGGTGGTTAGCGAAATTGATGGTTTTCTCGCAATGGAAGTCGCTCACCAAATTCTGGAAAAAATAAGCCACAACCGCAACCTGAGGTAACGGAATTGCATGATGAAATCATACAAGCCATTGCAGGTCTACTGGTATATTTTAAGCGACATTATTGCTTCTATAGCTAGCTGGTGGTTTTTTACCTTGTACCGAAGACATCTGCTGCATGAATCTCATGCAAATTTTTGGCAGATGACAAGTGATGTTTTCTTTCAGGCTTCTGTCATTGCTATTCCAATTATCTGGGCTTGTTTTTTTCTTATCACAGGTTTTTACCGCGAAAGCTTATACAAACGATCAAGGTTAAACGAAGTTACTTCAACGTTTATAGTCTGTCTTTTAGGTTGTCTGCTCATTTTTTTCAGCATTATTTTAAATGACCAAGCACCTGCCTATACTTATTACTACAAAGTCTTTCTGCTATTCTTTGCATTGCAATTTTCACTGACTACTTTAGGTAGATTAGTCATATTAACAAAAGTAAAATCAGATCTTCTAGCCGGCAAAATAAAGGTTTATACATTACTTATAGGCAATAGTTCTAATGCAGTGAAAGTGTTTCGTGAACTACAAAAACCACTGCCATCTGAGGCATTTTCTTTAGTTGGATATATAAATACCAATACAAATAAAAGTATCTTAAGTAAATGGATACAGTCTTTAGGAACTGTAGATGACTTGGAAAACATCATAAAAAGTAAGGCAATAAGACAGGTAATTATAGCACTCGAAAAACAAGAGAATTACCTGACTGAAGATCTTTTACAAAGACTAAGCGAAGCAGATGTAGAAATAAAATTGTATCCTAATACTTTAGATATATTATCGGGTTCCGTAAAAACAGGCAATGTTATGGGCGCATTGCTGATAGACATCAATACCCCATTGATGCCCTATTGGCAACAAAATATAAAACGGTTAATAGATATAGCATCATCTGTAGCAGCTTTATTGCTGTTAAGTCCTTTACTCTTGTTTATTATTATTCGAACAAAACTTTCATCACCCGGATCGTTCCTCTTTTTACAGCAAAGAATTGGTTATAAAGGCAAACCTTTTACTATTTATAAATTTAGAAGTATGCTGGCAGATGCTGAAGAAAACGGACCTGCACTTTCATCTGATAGTGATTTACGAATTACTTCATGGGGAAAGTTTATGCGGAAATGGCGGTTAGATGAATTACCGCAATTGTATAATGTAATAACAGGCGAAATGAGTTTAGTAGGTCCAAGGCCCGAAAGGCAGTTTTATATCAATCAAATAGTAGCAGTAAATTCTTATTACAGATATCTATTAAAAGTAAAACCAGGCCTTACTTCGTGGGGAATGGTTAAGTTTGGATATGCATCAACAGTCGAAGAAATGATAGAAAGAATGCAATATGATCTTGTGTATATCGAGAATATTTCTCTGTTACTTGATTTTAAAATAATGATACATACTTTACGCATTATTTTAAGTGGTAAAGGAAAGTAGTGTGGAAATAAAAAATCGGAAATCAAGAGTGAAACCCACAGTTTTCTATGTTCACTTACAATTTCCGGCATTTCTGGCATTTCTATTTTTCAATTTGTGACTTTACCTGGCATTCCTGCTTTCCTTTTCCAGAATAACTACCTTCAATTACTAATCGGAATTTCTGTGAAAAAATTAATATTATTTCTATTGGTGTCTTGGTTTTCCTGCTTACTGTACGGGCAAAATACCTATTGGCAGCAAGAGGTAAACTTCACTATAAATGTTTCTTTAAACGACGAGGATAATACCTTAAATGCTTTTGAAACGATTGAGTACTTTAACCATTCGCCGGATACATTACAATTCATCTGGTTTCACATTTGGCCGAATGCGTATAAAAATGACAGAACGGCCTTTAGTGAGCAACTATTAAAAGAACGGAGAACAGATTTTTACTTTTCAAAGCCTTCGCAAAAAGGATATATCAATCAGCTTGACTTTAAAGTAAATGGTAGCAATGCAGTTATAGTAAGTGATAGCAATAATATAGATATTATAAAAGTACTGCTGCAAAAACCCCTGGCACCTGGCAATAAAGCCGTTATATCTACTCCATTCAGGGCAAAGCTTCCCTATAACTTTTCGAGAGGCGGGCACGTAGGCAAAGATTACCAGGTAAGCCAGTGGTTCCCTAAACCTGCTGTGTATGATCATAAAGGATGGCATCCAATCCCTTACCTTGACCAGGGAGAGTTTTACAGTGAATTTGGTGACTATGATGTAGAAATAACAGCGCCTTCGGCGTATGTTATAGCATCAACGGGAGTTTTACAGGATACAGCAACTCTACAACAAATGAAAAAGAATGGCAAACATACCATAGAAGGGAAAACAAAATTGTGGCATTATAAACAAAACAGGGTTCATGATTTTGCCTGGTTTGCAAGTAAAGATTTTATAGTGTACTACGACACTTTAGAGCTATCAACAAGAAAGATTGTAGATGTTTTTTCTTATTACAAACCGAAATCAAAAGGCTGGACAGAAAGTATTGGTTACGCTAAAGATGGAATAAAAAAGTATAGCGAATGGGTGGGCGAGTATCCTTATACTGTTTGCAGTATTGTACAGGGTAGCAAAAATGAAAACAGTAGCGGAATGGAATATCCCACGATCACACTTATAACTTCTACCGATACAGGACACGAACTAGATGCCACTATTGTACACGAGATCGGCCACAACTGGTTTTACGGTGCACTTGCTACAGACGAACGCACACATCCGTGGATGGATGAGGGAATGAACACTTATTATCAGAAAAGATATGAAAATGAAAAGTACCCCGTTTCAGGTCTTAAGAAAGGGCCATTTGCAGGTAAGCAACCAGGAAGTGAGGAAGAGATGTTATTGCAAACGGTGGCAGGTTTGGCAAAAGACCAGCCGATAGAAACACCTGCTGCAAGTTTCATAACCATAAATTATGCGTTGTCGGCCTACTACAAAGCAAGTCAGTGGATGAAGAAACTGGAGTATGAACTAGGCAAAGAATTGTTTGATAAGAGCATGCAACAGTATTATAATGAATGGAAATTCAAACACCCTTACCCGACAGATTTTAAAGCAAGCATTGAAAAAAGCTCGGGAAAAAACCTTACTGCTACATTTGACCTTCTTTATAAAACCGGTACTTTTGCTAAAAGTGAAAACAAACCAATAAAACCATCGTTCCTTTTTAATCTGAATAGCAGCAACACTTATGTTAACATTGCTCCGGCTGTCGGCTATAATTATTATGACAAAGGAATGATCGGTGCGTTCATTCACAACTACACTTTACCTCTTCCGCAACTTCAATATATCGCCGGCTTTCTATACGGCACCGGGTCAAAAAAAATAAATGGCTTTGGCCGGGTGTCGTACAATAT
>JBBPZJ010000294.1:0-18292 GCA_038199395.1 Chitinophagales bacterium | reverse complement strand
GCGAATTGATTAATAAATTGCAGGAGTACGGTTTTAGTTATGTCGGCATTATTATAAACCCTGGTGGTTATACCCATACTTCGGTAGCAATAGGTGATGCTGTAGCTGCCATTACTACTCCTGTTATAGAAGTACACATCAGCAATGTACATGCGAGAGAAGAGTTTCGAAAAATAAGTCACATATCGGCAAAAAGCAAAGGAACGATTGCAGGGCTCGGTCTAAAGGGTTACGAATTAGCTTTATTAAGCCTGCTTGAAAAATAAGTACAACTGCTGCTGGTAGTTTCCATTTCTTGTTGATGCTAGCTTACATCTAATTTAACACCATCATTCCCTGTAATCATAAGAATCGATTTACTTTTAACCCTTAATATTACAGGTATGAAGTTGCTGTTTATTTCATTGTTATTATTTTCTTTTTCAGTTAATGCCCAATGGAAAAGTTACCGGCTGACTAGTAATAATGATACAATCAATTGTGTTGATAAAAACGATTTGAGGCAGGGTAGGTGGGCAATAAAGATTGAAGGTTTACGCGGTGAACCAGGGCGGGAAGAAGAAGGCTCGTATAAGGACGGGAAAAAGGAAGGTGTCTGGAGAACATACACAACTATGGGTGATTTATATGCCATAGAAAGATATCGCTGGGGTAATAAAGATGGCAAGAGCCAATACTATAATATTGCAGGGCTGGTAAGGGAGGAAAGCTGGAAAGCGGTTAATCCTGACAATCCTTATGATACTATAGATGTTTATGATCCTGTAGATCCCAATAAAATGTATCGGCAGGTTATAAAAATAGAAGGAAGTTCAGTAAAGCATGGTACCTGGAATTATTACAACGATGGTTTAATTACAAAAACTGAAAACTACTTTTTGGATAAGCGTCAAGACCAGTTTGCGAATGCAAATTCACCTGCAAAAGATGCTGCTCAAACTAATGAGAAGATGACTAAGGAACCTGTGAAAACAAAGCCGAAAGAAGTAATGGAGTTTGAAAAGAAAGTTGGTAAAAAGAAAGTAAAAGTAATTGATGGAACGACTTTTTAAAAAAGAGAATTAATTAACCATACAGCTCAAAAAGATTATTTTAAATAATGCCTCCCAATTGCGGAGGTATTTTAATTTATACTGAGAAGAACAGCTTTTAGTTCTTTCAATCTAAGTCTGGCATTTTTTCCAGTTGAAAGAAATTGAAGTTGCGAACAGTTTGTAATCAAGGGCCATATGAATGGGCATAGAAGAAGATACCGCCGTTATTGTTAGAGATGGTTAGATGTTGAGGTAATCGGTACAGGAACAATTATTATTATTGATGGGCACGAAATGACTGAAGGAAATGTTGAAAATTTTTTGACTTCAAGGCCAGTAAAGATGGGTGATTTAAAAACCCACATTCTATCCGATGGAGACTAATACCGGATTATTCAAACGACCCCGCCTAACAGTAACGATGTTAATAAATCTTAAACCAAACACTTAAAACATTGGTTTATTTTCCAACATTATTAGAGAAAAATTCAGTAACAGCGGGAGTATTATTGGCTACAATTTTTATCTTTCTCAATTTTTATTTCGCCTATTTCCCGGTTTTTCAATTAATCATTTTTTCTGGTAAAACAAATAGAGCAATTGTTACAGGGGTTCCTCTATTCGTTTTCCCTCATAAAAAAAACAGGATATTTTGATCATTTCATTGAATATTAGTAATATTAACAATCCATTTCCTGCTAATGCAATCTCAGTAGCAGGATAAAGAATAATTAATTCAATACATGAAATTTCATAAACAACCAATGAAATGATTTACTGGAATTGAATAACTAAAACTAAAATTGCCATATGACTTTTAAAAAACAAGCCGCTTTCAGGCTACTCAGCCTAGGTCTTATTATTGGTAGTTATTCCCTTTGTGAAGCCCAGGTTCATAACTCCTCAGGCAGTACCTCCTTAAACAACCGACCTGTTGAAGCCAGAGATAATAAGAAATCCGCGGTAGCAACGCAAACAGCAGAAAGAAACGAAGCACAAAAAACAGAAGAAGCCGGAACCTTTGTAGAAGAGGTCAGGCAGGAACCTGTGAAGGGAAGAGTTACTTCAAACAAAGACAATTCTCCATTAGCCGGTGCAACCATTACTGTTAAAGGTAAAAACAGGTCTGCCGTCTCCGATGCAAACGGTAATTTTCAAATTAATGCTGTATCTGGTGATGTCTTGTTAGTAGAATATGTAAACTATGACCCACGGGAAGTAAGAGTAAGCGGATCATCTGTTGGATCAGTCTCATTAACCCAAAAAGAAACTAACATAGGCGAAGTGGTAGTAACCGCTTTGGGCATCAGTAAATCATCAAGAAGTTTAGGTTATTCTGCAACGAATGTAAAGGCGGACGAACTTACAGTTAACCGTACACCCAACTTAATGAACGCTCTGCAAGGCAAGGTTGCCGGGGTAAATATTAGTGGGTTAGGCACCGGCCCTGCAGGCACATCTAAAATACGTATTAGAGGCCAGTCGTCCATCTCAGGCCAAAACAATCCTTTGATCGTTATTAATGGAATTCCTATTGATAATACCAATTTCGGAACCAATCCGGGAAATGCTGCTTCAGACAATTCAATTGGAGTTAGGGGAGGTGGAATCACTTCGGATGGAGGAGATGGTTTATCAAGCATTAACCCTGATGATATAGAGAGCATGACCATCCTAAAAGGTGCTCCCGCAGCGGCTCTTTATGGTTCGAGAGCTCAAAATGGGGTCATTATGATTACAACTAAAACAAGAGGTTCAGGCAAAGGACTCGGAGTAACATACAATGTTAATTATACCGACGAAAAACCCCTTGATTTTACCGATTATCAATACGTCTATGGCCAGGGCGAAAACGGTAAGCGCCCTACTACTCCTAATCCTACATCGGGGCAGTGGTCGTTTGGAGAAAAATTTCAACCCGGAATGACCCAGGTTTTGTTTAATAACCTTGTAGTACCCTACGAACCCGTTTATAACAGGATAAGCAAATTCTTCAGGCACGGGCAAAACCTTACTAATACTGTAACATTAGAAACAGGAAGTGAGAAAGGAGGTTTGCATCTTTCAATGGGAAATATGGATAGTAAAGGGGTTGTTCCGAATAATACATTCAATCGTAAGACAATCAATCTCGGCTTTAGCTATAAATTATCTAATCAGTTCAGTTTCTCTGGTAACGCAAATTATTCAAGGGAGACTAATAAAAACCCACCTAATATAGCCAATCAGGATAATTCTATTCCTACTGTCCTTTACAATCTTGCCAATTCTATGCCTTTAGAAGTGCTTGATGCAAACAAGTATGATGCGGATGGAAATGAATACGTCTATTCGAGGTTTAAGAACCGTACAAATCCTTATTGGGTGTTGGCCGAACAGTTTCAAAATATTAGAAGAGATAGAATCTTCGGCAATATTTCCGGGAAGTATGATATATTACCGTGGTTGTATGTACAGGGACGAATAGGCCAGGACTTTTGGTCACGCGATCAGGACTACAATAATTTTCCTACAGGACATGCTTCCATACGGCCAGCACCAGCCGGCTTTGTAAATGGCGTTTATACTCAGGAAGCCCGCAGGTTTAGAGAATTCAATGCCGACGTGTTAGTTGCCGCTAACCGCACATTTGGTAAAATAGGGGCTAACCTTACAGCAGGAGCCAATCAAATGCGCAGAAGATCGGATCTAAATAGTGTTCAGGTTACTGATTTTGTCATCAGGGGATTATATACTGTTCAAAATGGAAGAGCCAAAGACCCGATTTATGACCTTTCCCAAAGAGGAGTAAATTCAGTGTATGGTTCTGCTGAGCTTTCCTATAACCGTACTTTTTATATAAACGGAACACTTCGCAACGATTGGTTTTCTACTTTATCTGATAAGAACAGAAGTATTTTGTATCCATCGGTATCGGCGAGCTACGTTTTTTCTGAGCAAGTTCAGCCGAGCTGGTTGTCATTTGGAAAAATAAGGGCAGGATACGCTGAAGTGGGAAGTGATACCGACGTGCCACCCTATGCAAACCTGTTGTTTTACGGCATCAACTCTAACTTGCTTCCTAACCCTGGCGGGGCACCGCAGCCGGTTGGAGGACCCCTAGGATCGACTGTGCCTAATGCTAATTTGAGACCAATGCGAGTAGCTGAGGCTGAAGTTGGTCTGGAGTTAAAATTGTTTAACAACAGGGTTAATCTCGATGTCGCTGCCTACCGCAAAATAACGACTGACCAAATTGTACAAGCTCAAATCTCTGATGCTTCCGGTTTTGTCGATACACGTATCAACAGCGGCCGCAGCCGTAATTTGGGTCTTGAAGGGTTACTTAATCTTTTTCCATATAAAACAAGAAACTTTACCTGGGAATTTACCGCTAACACATCATACAATATTACCAGGGTGCTAAGCTTAAAAACTGATGTACCCGGAGAAAGGATTACCGTAGGAACGCACGTATTTAATGGAGAACTAAGGCAAATTGTTGGTATGGAAATGGGGCAAATAGCGGGTTTTGGTTATAAAAGAGATGCACAGGGAAATAAAATTTTCGGGTCGAACGGCCTTCCTTTAAAAACCGATGACCTGGTAAATTTTGGAAGCGCTTTGCCTAAATGGGTGGGAGGTTTTACTAACGCTTTTAACTTTAAAGGAATTACCCTGGCATTTTTAATAGACTATAAACTTGGCAATAAAATGTTGTCGGGCACCAACTTTAATTTAATTCGTCATGGGCTTCACAAAATTACTCTGGAAGGAAGGGAAGGGGGAGTAATAGGTGCCGGAGTAAATGCAAGTGGTGGCAAAAATACAGTGGTCGCTCCTGTTCAAACGTATTGGGAGGTTGTCCGCTCGCAAGCGCTCATTGAACCTGTTATTTATAATGGAGGATACTGGAAGCTCCGCCAGGTATCTATTGGCTACGATTTCACCAAATACCTTCCTTCAAACTCTCCAATTAAAGGTGTTCGTTTAAATTTTGTTGCTAATAATGTGCTGATATTGAAGAAGTGGGTTGATAATATTGATCCTGAAACGTTTGGTTACAGCTCTGACAACCTGGTGGGCCTGGAATCAACAGGTCTTCCTTCAACAAGAAGTATGGGTTTAAATTTAAATATCAAATTTTAATAAGAGCGAAATATGAAAAATATAATCAACTTTAGTCTCCTTATAATTTCCTTATTTGTTATTACATCCTGTGAAAAAAGTTTATCTGAACTGAATCAGAATAGAACAAGCGCTACTGCTATTGATCCGGTTTTTCAATTTAATAATGCTGTTGTTAATGTCTCTTTTCCTTCGGGCACAACTTTGAATTATGAATTGTCTATCGTACAACAGTTGGTTACACCCAATTCAGGTGTATTGACCGGGGGAAATTTTAACCAGGATAACCGGGACAACACACAGATTTTGTGGCAGAGTTATTACCGCAACGTAATACGTAATACAAGAGATGTAATTGCAGGGACAAAAGCCGTACCTGCAAGAAGTAACCTGATGAATATGGCCAGGATCTTACAGTCTATGGCATTTATGATACTTACAGATACATACGGTAACATTCCATATTCAGAGGCAGGATTAGGATACATTGACCAGAAATTTTTACCTAAATATGATCTGCAACAAGACATCTATCCTAAACTGATAACTGAACTAACTGAAGCAACTACTGCATTAAATGCGTCTTCACCAACAGAGACCGGTGAAGTATTGTATGGTGGCAATATTGCTCAATGGAAGAAATTTGGATATTCTCTTTTGCTAAGAGCGGGCATGCGCCTGAGCAAAGTTGATCCACAAAAAGCGCAGCAAACCGTTCAGGCTGCATTTGCAGGTGGTGTGATACTCTCAAATGCAGATAATGCTTACTTTAGAACAACTAACGATTACCAGGCAAACCTTAGTGGTACTCTTAACTCAACAGAGGCGGCAAATTATTACCTTGCCGAACCTTTTGTTAACTATTTAAAAAGCACAAATGACCCTCGCCTGCCGTCTATTGCAATAAGATATCTTGGCGCAAAATCAGGGCCTGACCAGGTTCCTGCTGTTGGCACTACTGACCCGTCTAAACAGGTAGGCATGCCACTGGGCTACGATAATGGTTCCATAGGAGCTGCCGTAGCTGCGAGGGGATTGGTCAGTTTTTATGAATTTAGTCAACTTGACCGCAGGCGTATGGCTAAACTTACTGCGCCTGTTTATTTTGTTACCGCTGGTCAAACAAATTTGTTGCTTGCCGAGGCAGCTCAAAGAGGATGGATAACAACCGGCACTGCTGCCAGCTACTACACAGCAGGAATAAGAGCACACATGGAACAACTTGCAACGTATGATGCCGGTTCAGCAGTTTCGCCTTCTTTAATCGGAGAGTATTTGGCTGCAAATCCCCTGGATCCTTCAAAAGCTTTGGAACAAATTAATACACAGTATTGGGTTGCTTCGTTCCTCAACGGTCCTGAGACCTGGGCCAATTTCAGGAGAAGCGGATTTCCTGCACTAACGCCAAATCCTTATCCCGGCAAAACTATTTCCGGCGCTTTCATCAGGAGGCTAACTTATCCCAATTCTGAGATTTCAGTAAACCCCGAAAATCTAAAGGCCGCAGTTGCAGCACAGGGCCCTGATAATTTGGATACCAGGGTATGGTGGGATAAATAAGATTTTACTTTGTCGCCATTTATTCTTGGATGGAACTTTTCTTTCATTAATTTTCTAAAACTACTTTCAATTAAATCTCTTCAATTTTAAATAATACAACTATTATGACCCCATCGGAAAAATTTGCTGCTAAACTCGGCCTTAAAGATCCTACGGTTTATACACCGGAAAAAAATGTTGAATCTGAGAATAGCAGGCGTTCTTTTTTTAAGAAGTCAACTTTAGGTGGTATCGCACTGGGAAGTTCTTTTTTGTTTACTCCCATAGAAGATGTAATCGCCCAAACGACAGGAGGCGTAAAGCGTTTTGGAGCTCCTTCTGACCTAAAAATAACAGATGTTCGCTACGCTGTAACCACTGTTCTTGGCCGTACTGCTATGCTTCGCATTGATACTAACCAGGGAATTTATGGGCTGGGTGAAGTGAGGGATGGAGCCGATGAGCGATATGCTTTGATGTTAAAGAGCCGAATTCTTGGATTGAATCCCTGCAACGTTGAAATGATTTTTAAATCAATAAAACAATTTGGTGGGCCCTCAAGGCAGGCAGGAGGTGTTTGCGGCGTAGAAATGGCTCTGTGGGATCTCTGTGGGAAAGCTTACAATGTTCCCGCATGGCAGCTCTTAGGCGGAAGATACAGGGATAAAGTAAGGTTGTATGCAGATACTCCAGAGTCGAATTCTCCTGAAGAACAAAAAAAATTGATGAACTACCGGATCAATGACCAAGGTTATACCTGGCTTAAAATGGATCTTGGAATTGGAGAAATAAAGGATTTACCCGGAGGACTTGTAAACTCGCAATTCTGGCTAAATGACCAAAAAAATCTTCAGCAGTGGGGAAGTAATAATTACCTGGCCTATGGTAACACGAGGCATCCTTTTACACAAATACAAATAACCGACAAGGGATTAGATGGCTTAGCCAAATTGGTTGATAATGTAAGGGGAATGCTGGGTTATGATATTCCTCTTTCTACAGACCATTATGGTCATTTTGATGTAAATAATGGCATCAGACTAGGCAAAAAACTTGAGCAGTACAGGTTAGCCTGGATGGAGGATGTTGTTCCCTGGGATTATACAGAACAGTGGAAGACTTTATCTGATGCTTTAGAAACACCTATGCTAACCGGGGAAGATATTTATCTTCTTTCCGGCTTTAAACCACTAATTGATGCACGGGCGGTTGATATTGTTCATCCTGACTTAGCTACTTCAGGAGGACTTTTAGAAACCAAACGAATTGGCGATTACGCTGAAGAGCATGGAATAGCGATGGCAATGCACCAGGCGGGCACTCCTATATCGTTTATGGCAAATGTACATTGCGCTGCAGCAACGCAAAACTTCCTGGCACTGGAACACCATTCAATTGACCTTCCATGGTGGGAAAACCTGGTAAAAACTACCGACGGAAGACAAATGATAACAAAAGGTTTTGCCAACGTACCACTTACTGCCCCGGGTTTAGGAATTGAATTAAATGATGACGTGGTGAAACAACATTTACATGCTACTGATAAAAGTTATTTCGCTCCAACTCCTCAATGGAACGATAAACGTTCGCATGACAGAGTTTTTAGTTGATTTTAAAGAGAAATAAATTAAACATTAATACGAAAGAGTCTTCCACCCGGAAGACTCTTTTGTGTCAGGTACGCTTTAGTAATTCTTCTTTATATGTTTTAGTGTACTATTGTACATTGTCTATGTCAAGAATTTACGCTCATCTAAATACCGCTAAAATTATACTTCAACAATACAAAGGTGATGTGCCTTTTAGCTTGTTTCTTAAAAAGTTCTTCAACGCAGAGAAAAAATATGGCAGCCGGGATAGAAAGAACATCAGTTCACTTTGTTACAATTTTTTCAGGGTAGGATCGGCATTCAACGAATCCGGTTTAGATGAAAGGTTATTGGCAGGAATGTTTTTATGCACTCATTCTGTTAATGAGTGGTTGCAAAATGAGAGACCAGAATGGAATAACAATATTATTCTGCCTCTAAAAGACAAACTGAACCTGCTAAATATTAATGCAAACATCATTTTTCCTTTCAATGATGAGCTTTCACGAGATGTAGATGTTGATAACTTTAGTACCTCTTTTCTTATTCAGCCAAATGTATTTATAAGAGTAAGGCCCGGAAAACAGCAACTAGTAAAAAGTAAACTGACTAATTCAAAAATAGCTTTTAAAGAAATAAATGAAGACTGTTTTGCATTTGAAAATGCAACAAAGGTTGAAGATGTAATAGAGATTAATAAAGATGCTGTAATACAGGATGCAAGTTCGCAAGCAGTAGGAAAATTTTTTCACGAAGTCGAGCTGGAGAAATCAGCAAAGGTGTGGGATTGTTGTGCCGCCAGTGGCGGAAAAGCTATTATGGCTTCTGACTTGCTTAATAATATTCACCTGACTGTTTCCGACGTACGTCAATCGATCATTCATAACCTTCATACCCGGTTTAGGCAGGCAGGACTAAAAAACTATCGGTCTTTTATTGCAGATCTTAGTAATTTTGATAGTCTTCATACCTCCCTGAGAAATACCGTGTTTGATCTTATTATTTGTGATGTGCCTTGCAGCGGTTCGGGCACGTGGAGTAGAACACCTGAACAATTGATTTTTTTTAAAAAGGAAGAAATAACACGTTATAGCAATCTGCAAAAGAGGATCGCAATTAATGCAGTCCCTTACTTAAAAAAAGGTGGTTATTTTTTATACATTACCTGTTCGGTGTTCGAAAAAGAAAACGAAGAAGTGGTTACATTTTTACAAAATCAATCAAACTTTTCGCTGGTAGAAATGAAATTGCTTAAAGGATATACTATAAAAGCAGACACAATGTTTGCTGCTTTGTTTAAACTGAAATGATTAAAGCAGGAACTAAGGGATAAAAAATACTACTTCTTCAACAAATACTTTTAGTTTTATTGTTATCTAAATTTCGTTTCACTTGTACAAAGGACTCATCTTCTTATATCTTGTAATTTTTTCTTTGTACGTACTTTTTACCCGTATTCCAGATTATTATGAGGGTGAATACATAAAAGGGGTTGTATCGCAAGCATCTTTTTCTTCCTCAAATAATACACCGCTGGTGGTGGTAGACTACAATGTTGGCAGCGAAAAATTGCAATATAAAACGAACACCTGGTTCCTAAAAAAGTATAAGCCGGGACAGATTGTTACCATAATTTATAATCCCGCAGAACCTTCTGTTTCCTGCATCTACGCATTTATTGGTTATTGGGTTAAATGGCCTGAACTAATTCTTACAGCAGTTTTTTTTATTATACTTTTCATTGCCGCAAAAACGATTACCGGAAATAATGGTGATGAGCACCTGACGGATGAGGAGATAGGAAAGAAGAGAAAGTATGATGAATAGTGGACGGCTTTTTTATTAAGGTTATACGTGGATAGCGCAAAAAAATAAGGGTATTCCGCTTGGAACACCCTTTTAACCCTGCTTGCATAAACCATCAACTAAAACAATAAAACAAGAAATATTTAAATTATTCTATTCTATCCTTTTCATTTACATAATAGACCATGATATTTTTTATAAGTTTAATTGAGTTTGAAAATATTTTAAATAATTTTTGATCATTTGATTGTTTTGAAGGTGCGTACAACAAAAAAATAATTTTGAACACAAAGACAGAAAAAACTGCAGTCTGGCGTTTAAAAGCACTATTTGGTGGATCAATTGGCAACCTGGTAGAATGGTACGATTGGTACGCTTATTCTGCTTTTGCTCTATATTTTGCACCTGTTTTTTTTCCAAAACAAAGCCCAACTGCCCAGTTATTAAATACTGCAGCAATTTTTGCAGTTGGGTTTTTAATGCGGCCTGTCGGCGGGTGGCTTTTCGGAACGATTGCAGATCAAAAAGGTCGAAAAGTAGCGATGACCTTATCTGTTTTGATGATGTCGTTCGGTTCTTTACTTATTGCAATAACACCTTCATACTCTACAATTGGCATTTTAGCGCCGGCATTATTATTGTTTGCCCGTCTTTTGCAAGGTTTGAGTGTTGGCGGCGAATATGGAACCTCTGCAACTTATCTTAGTGAAATTGCTACTGCCAATCGCCGCGGCTTTTACTCCAGCTTTCAATATGTAACACTGATAGGAGGGCAACTGGTTGCTCTGGCAATTCAGCTTTTACTGCAAAGATTTTTTTTGTCAAAAGTGCAATTAGAAGAGTGGGGATGGAGAATTCCATTTGCCATAGGGGCAATGCTTGCCTTTGTTGCCTATTATCTTCGTCTTCACTTAGAAGAATCTCAATCTTTCAGAAAAACGACTGCTATTGAAAAAGAGCGTGGTTCTTTAAAAATTTTATTGAAACGGCATCCACGCGCAGTTATTACTGTTGTAGGCCTTACATTGGGTGGCACGCTTGCTTTCTATACTTACAGCACTTACATGCAAAAATTCCTGGTAAATACCGTTCACCTTACAAAAGACCGCTCAACCATTATAATTTTCTGGCTCATGCTGATTTATGCTCTTCTGCAACCGTTATTTGGTTATCTGTCTGATCTTTTTGGTCGGAGACCTTTGCTCGTGGGGTTTGGCGTTTTGGGCTCCATTTTTACGGTTCCGATATTAACTACATTAAGTCATACAAGTTCTGAAATCCAGGCTTTCTTCCTTATTTTAAGTGCTTTGATCATTGTTAGTGGTTATACCTCTGTTTGTGCAATAGTAAAGGCAGAAATGTTTCCTTCTGAAATAAGGGCGCTCGGTGTCGGCTTGCCTTATGCCCTTACAGTGGCAGTGTTTGGAGGGACGGCAGAGTACATAGCGCTATTTTTTAAAAATGAAGGGCATGAAAATTATTTTTATTGGTACATAACTGGCTGCATTTTCATTTCCTTAGTTGTTTATATCGTTATAAAAGACACAAGGGATTTCTCGTGGATGGATAAAGAAACGTGATGCGAAAAAGAGTTGTTTAGCTCATGTTCAATTTGCTCTGTTTCGTTTGAGTTTATTTTGAAAGATATTTTCCCTTCTTGTTGCAATAACAGGCTTATATACTATTTTTTCTTGTCCGGAGCAACAGGTTTGGATAAATATCTGCAGGTTGAGATTTATTTCCAATACTACTCTATAACCTTCGTATATCAAAGATGTACACGGGCGGATTGAAGTAGCTGTCATCTTCAGGTCTGTTGTATATTGTTCGTACGATTTCCATCCCCTTCACTACTTTTCCAAAGGCAGCGTAACCTTGTTTGTCAGGATTGTTCAGTCCTCCATAATCAAACCCTGGCTGATCTCCAATGCACATAAAAAATTCGGTGGTGCCGGTACCTGGTTCAAGCCGTGCAAGTGATATAACTCCGTCCTGGTGCAAAATACCGGTTTGCCGGGTAGTCTCATGAGGTGTGCCGGTAAGTGCGGTTTTTGGCTTATTTCTCGACCTGTAGATACCTCCCTGTATTAGTTCTGCTTTAAATGCATCCGACGGCTGGTTGTCTAAATTTAGTACCCGGTAAAATGACGCATTTTTGTAATAGCCGGAGTCTATGTAGGATAAAAAAGCCGAAACAGTTTTTGGCGCTTTATCTGCAAACAATTCTACTTCAATTCCACCAAGTTTTGTTTCAATTTCTACATGGGGGTTGGCATATTTGTTTTTACATGACAAGAATATAATAGTAATGATCGCAAACAAATATTTAGTATACATAATTCAAAATTATAAGGTAAAAGTGTAAACAAAAGCAATAAAACTGTGTATTTATAAAATCAAAACAGGAGTTATGGAAACAAATAATAAACAAAAAGTAGAGGCGTCAAAGCAGTTCTCTGTATCCGTAGAAAAATTGTATGAAGCATGGAACAACCCGGAGCAATTGAAGCAATGGTGGAAGCCGTTAGGAAATCACTTGATTGAAGTAACAAATGACTTAAAGGTTGGAGGCACAGTAAAGTATGTTTTCAACGATAATGCACTCGTAATATCAGGCACCTACGATGAAGTCGGGCAGAACGAAAAACTGGTTTATTCCTGGAATTGGGAATTCCCTGAGAATGCGGTAAAAAATGCGTCTTATAGGTTGACTATTCATTTTGCTACGCACGAAAACGGCAGCCAAATTCATGTCTTGCAGGAAACCATTCAGAGTGACGAAATGCTGCATCCAAGAGAGGATGGCTGGGAGAAAGGACTGGCAGATTTTGCAAATTTGTTAAATAAAAATTCACTTGATGCTTCTGGCAATCAGGCGCAACAAACTGCAGACAACGAGGTGCCAGGATATAGAGAAAGACCCGAGCAGCAAAAAGTAGGTGGCGGCTAACAGTTTAAAGAAAAATTTCTTTTAGTTGTAATGAATTTTTTTAGAAAGTTGAGGAGTATTTGTCGTTATCGATATTGTACTTTTCGGGTGATAGCAAACATATTCCGCTTCGCCTTGCAATCGTTAAACAATGGGTAATCCTAACATCAAAGCAGTATATTTATGTTTATTCCATAGAACAATAGGCAAAAGGATAATGGATGTATTGTCTTTTTTTTGCTATTTTGCATGCCAATGAAAGAAACCCACACCATTTTGCTTGCAGATGATGATCCTGATGATCAGGAATTGATTGTTCATGCATTTACTGAAGTTAGTCCGTCTTTTAAGCTTCACATAGTCAATGACGGTAAGGAGGTATTAGAATTTTTGTCTACGGTTTCTGATAACAGGCTACCCTGCCTTATCGTGTTAGATTATAATATGCCAGAGTTGAATGGTGAACAGGTATTGCAGCAGCTTACGAATGATAAGCGATATGAAGGAATTCCAAAGGTTATTTTGAGTACTTCCAGCAACCCAAAAAATATACAGGATTGTCTGGTTAAAGGGGCACATGCTTACCGTGTGAAGCCAGATAATTTTTCTCAATTAGTTGTTTTGGCAAAAGAAATGTTGGAGTTATGTAGTAAGGCTGCGTAGTGAACTCTTACTACAAACCGTGGAAATAGTTTGGAATTACTTTACCCCGTTTAAATTGGTATCTTATCTAAGCTTTTTGTATAAAAAAGTGTTTGAGATATTTTTATATAGGCAAATATTTACACACATCACGCTACATTTGTTAGCGCCTTCCATTATTTTTATTGTAAATGTAACGTGCATTTTATGGCAGATCGTTTGCAATAGTTTTATATCTTAACGGTTTTAGTTTCTAAACGATTTATTAAGTATGAAGTATGAATAAAACCAATATTTTACTGGCTGAGGACGATTCAGATGATTATCATTTTTTTATTGAAGCCTTAGAAAAAGTGTCTCCTTCCTGCAATGTATCCAGGGTAAAAAATGGTCTCGATTGTATTACATTACTTAAAAGCCAACCTTGTCCTTCTATAATCTTTCTTGATCTGAATATTCCTGTAATCGGCGGTATCGAATGTTTGAAGTTTATTAAGAACAGTGAGACGTTGGCCGAAATACCTGTTATAGTATATTCTACATCTCATTACATAAAAGACATCGATGCAGCTTTTAAAAACGGCGCACATTATTACATAGCTAAGCCAGGTAATTCAGATGAATTAGTTGAGATACTAACAACAGTTTTTGTTCGGTTGGCCTCAATTATAAAGGCCCCAACAAAAGAAAATTTTGTTATTAGAAAAGTCGTAACGTTACAAACGTAATCAGCGACATTTATTTGAAGGATGTATTTAATTTCTAAGAAAAACTACCACCTCATGGAAAAGAAAGCATACTTGCTAAAAGGCAGAGACTTAGAATTTAATTATAAATCCCCTTTATTATTCAGCATACCATTAGATGTCTATTCAGGTGAAGTCGAAAAGGCTCGGGATAAGGATTTATTTTTAAAGATAAAGAGTCTATCTAAAAAATGCGAGCAGCTTAGAGAAAAGTTCCATTTTTACACAGAACGACATGCTGTTAGAATTGAAGTTACCAGGAGCATCATATTGCAAACATTAGAAGTTGGCAATAAGATTCGTGGAAAAAAGGACAACTATAACAGCAATATGTTTGACAGCAGTAAAAGGGCCGGGCATTGTTAGTGTTTCTGGTGAGGAAGAGTCTGGAAATTGTCAGTAGTAGGTGGCGTTTTACCGGGAAACTTTTGGTTCCTTACTTCTACAAAATAAAAGGTACAGATCTTTTCTTAAAGAAGATGTAGAACTGGGTTTGGTTATAAAAGAAGCAGCACCTAGCCTGGTTGCATCTTGTTTATCTTCTGCTAATTTTGACGTGGTGTAAATAACAACAGGTATACCTGCAAGTTTTTCATTTTTTTTTAAGAGCTTCAAGACATTGTTTTCCGCCCATTCGCGGCATATTTAAGTCAAGAAAAATTAAATCGGGGAAAGTAGTAGTTTCTTCCAAAATTTGCAATGCTTCGTACCCATTCGACGCTGTTATGCAGTCAACAGAATTATCTATCTCCGCAACTGCTTCTATAAACATTTCTTTGTCATCATCAACAATCAAAATCGTAGATATTGGCTGCATAAAAGCTTGTTGGGGATGTAACAAATATAAGGTGAATGAGCTAAAGTAGGACGAAGCTAAACAATTTAATTGTGTTGTCTTAAAGGAGAATTGGCCGGTGATGTATCTGTATAGGTATTAATGGAATGTGTAAATTTTTACTGAACAGGCAATTTAAAAATTGAACAAAACCTTCGATGGTTATTGCGAATAAACTGAATTTTTTTTGATATACTTGTAGCAGTATAAATTTACACTATGTGATCTTGATCGGATCTACTGGTTAAAAATATATCATATTGCAGTTTTTGCAATCGTTACACTTTCTGATATCAAAATCCTTTTTTTGAAATAATAACACATAATGAATAACCCGCCGCAAAATGGAGATATACTGCACGGTAAAGAGGCGAGACCTTTTCCGGTGGTTGCTATTGGTGCTTCAGCAGGCGGACTGGAAGCGGTTACAGAACTGATGCAAAACCTGCCAATTGATACCGGCATGGCATTCGTTTATATACAACATCTTGATCGCAGTCATGAAAGTGCCCTTGTACCTATTTTACGGCGTGCGACACTAATGAATGTTTTTGAAGTGCAGGACGGAACATCTATTCAACCTAATCATTTGTTTATTATTCCGCCTAATACAGATATGACATTAGACGGAGGTGTATTCAAGCTAAGTGAAAGAGCTAAAGCGCCTATAAAACATTCTCCGGTCGATCTTTTTTTTATTTCATTGGCAGAAAAGAGGAGAGAGGGATCCATAGGAATTGTATTATCCGGAACCGCATCGGATGGCAGTTTAGGCCTCAAAGCGATAAAGGAAGCCGGGGGTATTACTTTCGCACAAGATGAATCGGCCTTGTTTCAAAGTATGCCTAAAACAGCCATAGGCGAAGGAATTGTTGACGCAATAATGTCTCCCGGTGAAATGGCTCAGGAACTTGCACGCCTAAGTCAGAACTCCACTATGTTGTTGAGTCTTATACAGCCCGATGGTCTCGATGAAGGCGATATGGAGGCAGATGAAGGATCTGCAGAAATAGAAACTGAAGAGCTTAAAAAAATTCTTCGATTGATAAGAACTGTTACGGGGGTCGACTTCACCCATTACAAGCAAAATACCATAAAAAGGCGAATCATCAGGCGCATGCTGCTGCATAAGCTGAACGACCTGCCCGGGTACGTCGACTATTTAAAACAACACAACCAGGAAGTTAATTTGCTTTACAAGGATCTTCTCATTAACGTAACGCATTTTTTTAGAGATCGGGAAGCAACAGATTACCTAAAGAAGGAACTGCTGCCTGAGTTACTTAAGAACCGATCATCCAACGATCCTTTGCGCATTTGGGTGCCTGCGTGTGCTACAGGTGAAGAAGCTTATTCACTGGCCATTATGTTATCCGAGATCATGGGCGGGGGAGCGTACAAGCCGTTCCAGATCTTTGCAACCGATCTTAGTGAAACGGCTATCGCCAAAGCCAGGCTTGGCCTATACACTACAACTGATGTAATGCAACTTTCGAAAAAGCGGCTGGATCTTTTTTTTACAATGGTTGACGGACATTTTCGAATAAATAAAAGCATAAGAGATTTTTGTGTTTTTGCTCCCCACAACATTTTGAAGGACCCTCCCTTTTCACGTGTAGACCTTATCAGTTGTTGTAACCTGCTCATTTACCTTGACACTGTTTTACAAAGAAAAGTATTAGGCAATTTTCATTATGCCCTTAATAAAAAAGGTTACCTTATTCTTGGTAAATCAGAAACTATTGGTTCATCAACCAATCTTTTTTCGCAGGCCGACAGGAAGGCTAAAATTTATATAAAAAAAGCTGAAGCACCTTCTGCGGCCATTTTCGACTTAAATTATCATCCGGATGAAATAACGGAACGAATGTTACCTAAATTGCCTGCTAAGCAGCCTACAAAGGATCTAACAGTTACAGAAAGCCTGAGCATAGAAAGTGTTGTTGATGGTATCCTTTTAGCACAATATGTGCCACCGGGAGTTGTTGTAAACTTCGATCTTGATATTGTGCAGTTTAGAGGAGCTACCGGTTTGTTTCTTGAACCTTCTCCGGGAAAAGCTAGTCTCAATCTGCTTAAAATGGTAAGAAACGGTCTTGAGCTGGAATTGAGAAATGCAGCTCACAAAGTGATAAAGTCAGGTGAACCCGTAAAAGTAACAGGTTTAGACATTACCCATAAAGGAAATATACATCACTTAGCATTTGAGATAATTCCTCTTGTTGAGAAAGTTAAGGAGAAGCTTTTACTAATCATTTTTGAAGAGGTGAAAACGCCTTCTCCGGCAGATCTAAAAGCAAACTTTTCTAAAGACCGGCGGGTAAAGCAACTGGAGAACGAATTGATGGCTTTGCGTGAAGATATGGGTTCTTTGGTAGAAGAGCAGGAGACTGCAAATGAAGAGCTGCAATCGGCAAATGAAGAAATTGTATCAAGCAATGAAGAATTACAAAGTATAAACGAGGAACTGGAAACGTCGAAAGAAGAATTAGAATCAAGTAACGAAGAGTTGCTGACAATCAACCAGGAGCTACAGGTAAGAAGCGAACAGCTTTCTGAATCTTACGATTACACAGAAAAAGTGATAGAAACAATAAGAGAAGCTGTCATTGTTTTAGATAGCCTTTTACTTGTGCGATCTGCTAATAAAGCTTTCTATCGCATTTTTAATACTAAACCGGAGGAAACTGAGGGCCGGTTGATTTACGAAATAAGCAACGGACAATGGAACATTCCTAAACTTAAAGAATTTCTTCAGGAAGTTCTCCCTAAGCAAAGCCAGTATTTTGGGTACGAGCTAAGACATACGTTTACAGGTGTCGGAGAAAAAGTATTACTGATTAGCGTAAGGAAAATTGCCCAGAAAACCAATGGCAGGCAATTGATTTTACTTGCGATAGAGGATATTACAGAGCATAAGCAGGCGGAAAAACTACTTGAAGAGAGGGAAGAATGGCTGAGAAATATGGCTAATAACGTACCCGTAATGTTATGGGTAGCAGGTATTGACGAGAACTTGACTTTTGTAAATAAGACCTGGCTTGGGTTTACCGGTCGTACGTTAG
>JBBPZJ010000293.1:0-3434 GCA_038199395.1 Chitinophagales bacterium | reverse complement strand
GTACTCCTGGTAAGCACCAGAAGTGACATGGCTCAACCATTCCTGGTTATTCAAAAACCAATCGATTGTTTCACTTAGTCCCTGCTCGAAAGTAACGGTAGGGTTCCATCCCAATTCTTTATTGATCTTTGTTGCATCTATTGCGTACCGGCGATCGTGTCCAGGTCTGTCTTTTATATAGGTAATCAACGCTTCGCTGGTACCGGGGGCATTACCTAATTTTTCGTCCATCTGCTTGCAGAGCAATTTTACGAGGTCAATGTTTTTCCATTCATTAAATCCACCAATGTTATAGGTTTCGCCTTCTTTTCCGGAATGAAAAACTGTATCAATTGCAATTGCGTGGTCTTTTACATACAGCCAGTCGCGGGTATATAAGCCGTCACCATATACAGGCAAGGGTTTTTTGGTGATAACATTATTGATAAAAAGAGGTATCAACTTCTCGGGAAAATGATACGGCCCGTAATTATTAGAACAATTAGAAATAACAAAAGGAAGACCATAAGTTTCTCCGTAAGCTCTTACAAAATGGTCGGAAGATGCCTTACTTGCAGAATAAGGAGAGTTGGGGTGATAAGGTGTGGTTTCGGTAAAAAAACCCGTATTTCCTAATGCTCCATACACTTCATCGGTAGATACGTGATAGAACAGATGTTTAGAAAAATCTTCCCTCCAATGTTTTTTGGCAGCATTTAACAGATTAACGGTACCAACAACATTGGTGTAAACAAAGTCTAATGGAGATTCTATTGATCTGTCAACATGAGACTCAGCCGCAAGATGTATGACATCTGTCACCTGGTGCTTTGAAAAAACACGTTCTAATTCTTCTACATCTAAAATGTTTACTTTTTCAAAAGTGTAATTTGAAGATTGATCAATGTCTGCTAAATTTTCAAGGTTGCCTGCATAAGTAAGTGCATCTACATTTATAATATTGTATGCAGGATATTTTGTTACAAATAATCTTACTACATGTGATCCGATAAAACCAGCGCCTCCGGTAATTACAATATTCTTCATAAGTGTCTACTTGAAAAAAGCAAAAATTTTAATACTTAATACGGCAAAAGTAATTATAGCGTAGAATATTATGAAGCTAAAGTTGAAGGAATGCTTCTTAAAGGCATTTTTAAAGCCTTCCTGGAAATTCGAGGATTTTTTAAAAAGCATCTTCCTTTCAATTACGTCCCTTTACACAAATGCCTAATCTCACCTAAGTATGAAGGCTGGGCTTGAAAAATAAAAAGCATAAAAAAAGCCGCTTCATATAACTGAAGCAGCTTAACAAAACAACATGTAAAAAAACTTATTAATTATCCACCAGGGCAAAAAGGCTTTAAACAGGTTTTAAGCATAATTTTTCGAAAGTCCATTTCCTGAGCCCACTGAAATAAAAGCCATTACTACCAATTATTACGATAATGTTTATGATTACATCGATGCTTTATATGATGCAATAAAGCCAGCAATTGATCTACTGGGCGATGAAGATTATATTAGGGGTATGGGGATTGGTGCGCCTAACGGCAATTATTACAAAGGAACCATATAAGACCCTCCTAATTTAAAGTGGAAAGGCATTATCCCTTTCACTTCATTAATGACCGAAAAGTTTGGCTTGCCTGCGTCTCTTACAAACGACGCTAACGCTGCTGCAGTAGGTGAAATGATGTACGGTGCAGCTAAAGGCATGAGAGATTTTATTATGATTACTCTTGGCACAGGAGTAGGAAGCGGTATTGTTGCCAATGGTGAACTAATATACGGACATGATGGATTTGGCGGAGAACTTAGTCATACCATCATTATTCCAAATGGAAGGTTACACCCTGGAACTAATATGCGCGGTTCGCTTGAGTCCTATGCATCTGCTAGAGGTGTTAGGTTAGCAGCAATTGAAATGCTATCACACTATTGCCAACATCCCAGCCTTTTAAGAGATTTCAAAGAAGAAGATATAGATAGCAAGGTGGTGTATGAATGTGCGATGCAAGGCGATAAAATAGCAAACGAAGTATTTAGGTTTACGGGTGAAATTTTTGGAAAAGCCCCCGGCAAATTTTGGGATGTTCTCCTCTCCTGAAGCAATAATACTTTTTGGCGGGTTATGTAAAGCAGGACATCTGATAACGAAGCCTGCAATTGAACATCTGGAAGCAAACCTGCTATCGATATTTCAGAATAAAGTAAAGCTTATTTTCAGCGAATTAAAAGAAGCAGATGCTGCCATACTAGGGGCAAGCGCACTTGTATGGGAAAATAAAAAGCACTTATCGTAATAATTGCAATAAAAAAGGCAGCGTTAAAAAAGATAAAATCAAGAACTCTACAAGAGTCCTAAAAAATGGAGTTTGTAGGCCGGCTCACAATGTATTTTTATACAGCGTCGTCTTCCCACAACTTTGTAAAGAAAGCTTGTAAAATAATAATTGATATAACAAGGGAAAGAAATAAAAATAGAATAATGAATAACTTGAGAAGTATCATAAACAATTTTTTTAAAGGAGAGAGATTTTATTATTGCAGTAGTATAAAGCAGTAAAGAGATTCTCTAAAAAAGCCACACTTGTAAAACCCTTTTTTAATTCAATAAATCTTGCTTGAATTTGTAATCCATCTTCTGTTTACGCCTGGAGTAATACTCTTTAACTATTAAGTAAATAAAAGTAGAATTTGTTACTACATACCTTTTAAACAACCTTCTCGGCTCTTGAATAAGACGAAACACCCATTCAAGACCAGCATTTTGCATCCAAACGGGTGCTCTTTTTTGCATACTAATAAGTACAGGAAGAGCTCCTCCTATGCCAATCATAACCGCGTTTATCCTTTCCTTCATTGAGGCCATCCATCGTTCTTGCTTTGGGCATCCTAGCACTACAAAAACTAATGCAGCCCCTGAACTATTAATCAACTCCGCTATCTCGTCATCTTCCTGTGTAGTAAGCGCTCTGAAAGGAGGATTATATGTGCCTACGACGTTTACATCAGAAAAGTGTCCTTCTAAGTAAATTTTGGTTCTAGCTAACATTTGCTCCGTACCGCCGTAAAAAAATACGGGAAGTTTTAAGGCTGAAGCCCTCTTTAGAAGAGCCGGAAGTAAATCCATGCCCGCAACCCGCTCTTGTCTTATATTATACAACATCCGGATCGCCCAGGTTAAAGGCATACCGTCGGGAGTAATTACATTAGCATTGTTAACTATTGATGCGAAACTTAAATCTTTATAAGCTTCAACCAGCATATGTACATTAGCCAAACATACGTATTGACTTTTTTTATCAAGGGCGTTCGAAGTAATTTCATTTATAAATTCGCTTGACGTGCCGGCATTTACGTTAATGCTTAATACTGATAATTTATTCATATCCAGACAATTGCTGTTTGAAAATTTTGTAATAGCTAAAATTGAAATAGAGATGGGTTAT
>JBBPZJ010000292.1:0-10010 GCA_038199395.1 Chitinophagales bacterium | reverse complement strand
CAATTAAGTCAATTAAATGTCTTGAGACGAACAAACCAAAAGTACAAATAGACTGGGAAGAGCCGTATGACGGGAGACTGTCAAGTACGGTTCTGTGAGAGGCTTGAGGGTGAAATTCCCTCTTGCCTACTCGGCCAACCGAGGCTTAATAGTAGCAGCGAGGCCTGGTACATAAATATTAAAAAACAGTGGTCATCGCTCAGGTAATTACAAAATCAAAAGTTGAAGGTGGCTGATTGAAGTAAATAGCCCCAGCTTTCCAACAATATTCTTAAATAAAAAAACAGATAGCTATGTCAGTCTTAATTGGTGAAAAGGAATTTTTTCCCGGGATACAACAAATTACATATGAAGGGCCTGAAAGTACTAATCCGATGGCTTTTCGTTGGTATGATGAAAACACAATGATTGCAGGTAAAACAATGAAAGAATACCTGAAGTTTTCATGTGCTTACTGGCATTCTTTTAATAATGAAGGCTCAGACCCTTTCGGACCTGGAACCCAGATTTTTCCATGGAATGAAAAGTCAGATCCCATTGCAAGAGCAAAAGATAAGATGGACGCTGCGTTTGAATTTATGACAAAAATGGGTATGGAATATTATTGTTTCCATGACGTAGATGTCGTTGACTATACCAGTGATATCGCAGATAATGAAAGAAGATTGCAGACAATGGTCGGGTATGCAAAAGAAAAGCAATCAAAGACAGGTATCAAACTATTATGGGGAACGGCTAATGTGTTTTCTCATCCACGTTACATGAATGGTGCCTCTACTAACCCCGATTTTCATGTATTGGCTCATGCAGGTGCACAAGTGAAAGCGGCGTTAGATGCAACGATTGCTTTGGGTGGAGAAAATTATGTTTTTTGGGGTGGAAGAGAAGGTTATATGACGCTTTTAAATACCAACATGAAGCGTGAGCAGGAACATTTGGCAAAGTTTCTTCATACTGCAAAGGACTATGCACGAAAGCAAGGTTTTAAGGGTACTTTTTTTATAGAGCCTAAGCCAATGGAGCCAACAAAACATCAGTATGATTACGACGCTGCCACTGTTATAGGTTTCCTTCGTCATTTTGGTTTAGATAAAGATTTTAAGATAAACCTCGAAGTGAATCATGCTACGCTGGCTGGCCACACATTCGCCCATGAAGTGCAGGTTGCTGCTGATGCAGGTATGCTGGGTTCTATGGACGCAAACCGCGGCGACTACCAAAACGGTTGGGATACCGACCAGTTTCCAAACAGCGTAGAGGAATTAACGGAAGCAATGCTGATTGTTTTAGAAGCAGGCGGTTTGCAAGGTGGCGGTGTTAACTTCGATGCCAAAGTTCGCAGAAACTCAATAGATCCTGCCGATTTGTTCTATGGCCATATAGGCGGAATGGATGTTTTTGCAAGAGCAATAATAACGGCCGATAAAATTTTAAATAATGGGGAGTACAGGAAAATACGTGAAGAAAGATATGCATCATTTGATAGTGGAAAAGGTGCAGAATACGAACAGGGCAAATTGTCTTTAGAAGACTTGAGAACTTATGCAATTGAAAATCGGGAGCCTGAAAGAAGAAGCGGCCGACAGGAATATTTGGAAAATTTGATAAACAGGTTTATCTAATACTAACACAAAGACATAATAAAAAAGTGGCAGTGCAGATAGTTTCTGTGCTGCTATTTTTGCCTTAAGTATTTTTATAATCGAGCTTTAAGAAATAAATCCAGCTTGCTTCTTTTACAATACTTCGTATAAATATTTGTTTTACCCTAGATGCTACAAAGACTCTCATTTTTCCTTTTCTTTTCCTGTAGTTGGAATGAAGTAAGGTGACAAAGCAATTAATTGCTGATAATATTGCCGGTAGTATTGATACCAGCTTTAGTTACCCGGGCAACATTCTTGCGACGCAATCACTTCATCTGCAAACCTTTTGGCATCTGTAGTCTTAATTCACTCGCTTCCTCAAAGAAACTTAGGCCACAGAAGAACCAGGGAGTTTTGGAGAGCCACAGATATGCACCTTATTAAAAAGGCTTTTTTACTTAATATTTCCTTACAAGAAAAAGGGAATGATCTAAAACAAATGATATGATTTGTAAAAGAATTTTTTGGACATTAACAGTAGCATTGGTTACGTCATTATTTGGATGCAAGAAAAGCATAGAAGATGTTGCTTCAACACCACCTGTGCCACCAGTTGTTACAACGCCGGCAGTAGACCCGGCTGTTGCCAATACCATCGGTTTTTTTCTTGATGACTGGACTCCAAAAACATTTAGCGCGCCTGCATACATTGATACTGCCGTTCCTGCAGCAGGCACCACAACCATCAATATTGATGCTTCTAAGATCATCACCAAAATACCTCCGGCCATTTATGGAAATAATGCAAATACGTACATGACGCAGATGGTTACCGAGCCGGTTTTAATCGATTATATAAAAAATCTGGAGCCAAACATTATCCGCTTTCCCGGCGGTAATCTTAGTAGCGTTTACTTCTGGAACGCATCTGCAGGTACCAAACCATCAGATGCTCCCGATAGCCTTGTCGATGCTAATGGCGCAAGGTTCCTTAACGGCTATTGGTACGGTAAAAACACCGAAAACTGGACGTTATCTCTCGATAATTATTACGCCATGTTGCAACAGACCGGCAGCAAAGGCATCATAACCGTCAACTACGGCTACGCTCGTTATGGCACCAGTCCAGATCCCGTGGCGCAGGCCGCTCACCTTGCTGCTGACTGGGTTAGGTACGACAACGGAAGAACAAAGTATTGGGAAATAGGCAACGAAAGCAACGGAACATGGCAAGCTGGCTACCGCATAAATGTTTCCAAAAACCGGGATGGACAACCTGAAATAATTACCGGTGATCTGTATGGACAACACTATAAAGTATTTGCGGATAGTATGAGGAAAGCAACCGCTTCCATTGGTAAAACAATCTATATAGGCGCACAATTACTGGAAAAAGAAGCCCCTTCTTATGCCACCGCAACCGATAAAAATTGGAACGCAGGAGTATTTTCAAAGGCCGGTAGTGTGGCTGATTATTATATTGTTCACAGTTATTTTACTCCTTACAACCAAAACTCTACAGCATCGGTTATCCTCAACAGCGCTCTTGCCGAACCGAAAAGTATGATGGATTATTTTAAGTCAAATGCAACGAATAACGCTTCATCAGTAAAACCTCTGGCTCTCACAGAATGGAACATTTTTGCAACTGGTTCGATGCAAATGGTTTCGCATGTCAATGGTTTACATGCCGACCTGGTTCTTGGCGAGCTTTTAACCAATAAATATGGAATGGCGAGCCGCTGGGATCTGGCAAACGCATGGGACAATGGCAACGACCATGGGATGTTCAACAATGGCAATGAAACGGGTGTTCCCAAATGGAATCCGAGACCCGTATTTTACCACATGTACTACTTCCAAAAAATGATGGGGGACAGGTTGGTGGGTTCTTCAGTTACTGGCAATACCGATATTAGTGCATATGCATCCACATTTAATAATACTGAAGTTGGGGCAACCATTGTTAACAGGGGAGTTACTGCTCAAACAACCAACCTGAAATTTTCAAATTTTACACCAGGAGCCAAATTTTATTGGTACACGTTAACTGGTGGAAATGATAACGGCGAATTTTCGAGAAAGGTTTTTGTAAATGGCCGGGGCAATTCATTGGTTGCTGGTGGCCCTTCAGATAGCTATACAACCTTGAAGGCTTATGGTGCTAACACCACTAATGGAATACAGGTTACTATCCCACCCCGTGCTGCAGTTTTTTTAGTAGTAGAAAAAAAGTAATCATGACAGTGATTAAAAAATTCAGTTGCCAGATGCGGATTTGATGTAGATATAGATTGGGAAGAAGGCAAATAAAAAAATATTACAATATTATCTAAGCTGGGAAAGGTCGCTCATGTGCGATATGGAAATCGGGTAATTACTTTTGAAACAGAAAAAGGAAAGAAATATAATTTAGACGGAAGGCTCCATCAATCGTAGAAGTTGGTTTTTAGCGTCGAATAGTAAAATAAGAGCTGGCAAAACCTGCACTTAAAAACGAAATAAGAAACAAATAATAATTAATAGTGGCCTCTGATAATGGGTTTTATCTTTTCATCATATAGCGCTCTAAGTGTACGATGGGTTTCTTCCGGTAAAGGCGATAGTGCTGATGCTGCCACGTTACTTTCTACCTGCAGTACTTTAGTAGCTCCAGGTATAACCGTGGTTACTTCCGGATGGTCTAATATCCATCTAATGGACCATTGTGCCATCTGCTGGGTTGGTAATAATTGGGCGATTTCACGAGATAGCTCAACTCCTTTGGAAAACTCAATTCCCGAAAAAGTTTCACCCGCATTGAAAGCATCGCCGTCAGCATTAAAGTTTCGATGGTCTTTTGCATCAAACTTTGTATTCTCGTTAAACTTTCCTGTAAGCAAGCCACTGGCGAGCGGCACACGTATGATTAATGCAACATCTTTTTCTTTCGCTTTTGCAAATATTTCCTCAGCCACATGCTGCCTGAAAAGATTGAAGATAATTTGTAAAGAAGCTAGCCCCTCCTGCTCAAGACATATTAAAGCTTCTTCGCTGGTTTCAACACTTACGCCCCAATGTTTAATCAGTTTCTCATCCTGCAACTTTCTAAAGTGTTTGAATACATCACCCTTCCTTAGTTCTTCTGTAGGTATGCAATGTAGCTGCTCGGCAAACAGTTGTGAAACATCCAGGTTTTTTAGGGATCTTTCTATTTGTTTACGCATTCCAGCATATGTGAAATTTTGTGGCCATCCAAAATCTTCGTCTGACCTGCGTCCCAATTTTGTAGCAACAAAAACCTCTTTATCTATAGTTTTTAAAAGCCTTCCAATAACCTGTTCACTTATGCCCATACCATACACATCAGCAGTATCTATGAAATTTCCTCCCGCATCTGTAAAAGATTTCAAAATAGAAAAAGCTTCATCATCGTTTACAATGCCCCAGTCTGCGCTTCCAAGCTGCCATGTACCCAAACCAACTTCTGAAATGTTTGTTCCCCTGAATGAACGGTATTGCATATTTGAAATTAAAAATGACTTCAGTTTAAATATCAACAATTATACCTCGTTAACCCACAATTGTCCCATGCAAAATAACAACAACGTACAAGCTGAGATGTACTCTTTTCTCGCTTCCCCTGTTAAAAAAGCTACTGGTTTATTCCTGTTAATGTTGACGCTCTCCATTGCGATAAGCTCCCATGCGCAAACTGTAACAGACCGCATTAAGATTAATCAACTAGGTTATTATAACAATGCTCCTAAAGTTGCTGTTGTTACCGGGTCAACTGATGCTACGACCTTTTATGTTACCTCTACAAACTTGAAAGACACCGCTTTTAGAGGAACGTTAAGCAATGAAATGCAATCAAGGAATTCATCTACAAAAACAAAAATTGCTGATTTTTCATCTTTGCATACTTCCGGAACCTATATAGTACTTATTCCCGGTATCGGGCATTCTTACGTTTTTGTTGTTGGCGAGAATGTACTTCATGCTGCCGCTGTTGCCGGACTAAAAGGTTTTTATTTCCAAAGGGTATCAATGCCTTTGCAAGAAAAGTATGCAGGTAAATGGCACCGTTCGGCGGGCCATCGGGATGATGCAGTTTTAATCCATCCGTCAGCGGCAAGCAAAGAACGTCCGGCGGGAACAAAAATATCGACTCCGGGTGGTTGGTATGATGCCGGAGATTATAATAAATACATTGTAAACAGCGGCATCACTATGGGCACGATGTTATCGGCCTACGAAGATTTTTCTGCTTACTTTGATACATTAAGAACAAACATACCGGAAAGTAATGACCGGGTTCCTGATATCTTAAACGAATTAATTTATAACTTAAGATGGATGTTGACAATGCAGGATCCGTATGACGGAGGTGTATATAACAAATGTACCAATGCATCTTTCGATGGAATGGTAATGCCGGGAGTAACGGCGGCTTCCAGATATGTGGTTCAGAAAGGTGTGGCTGCTACGTTGGATTTTGCCGCTGTTACGGCACAGGCAAGCCGCATTTTAAAAAGGTTTCAAAAGCAACTGCCGGGTTTAGCAGATAGCTGTCTAAAAGCATCATTAAAAGCATGGCAATGGTCAGAGACGAATCCGTCAATGGAGTACAACCAAAATGCAATAAACAACGCTAATGAGCCAAAGATAACCACTGGTGGATATGGCGACAGATCGTTTAGTGATGAGTGGACCTGGGCTGCGGCTGAGTTGTTTGTAACAACAGGTAACAAAACTTATTACGATGCTTATAGTAAACAAAAGAAAGACAGTATTTCTTTGCCCTCATGGGCAAGTGTTGAATTGCTGGGCCATTATACTATTCTTCGTTTTAAAAAACAGTTGCCTGCTTATGCACAAGCCAATATTCGTACAATGACTGCGCTTGTAACAGCTTTAGCAGACAAGTATATTAGTAGTGTATCCGGAAATGCTTTTCAAACTGTAATGGGGCATTCTCAAAGAGACTTTAACTGGGGAAGTAATTCGAATGCGGCCAACCAGGGCATTGTTTTAATCAATGCTTACCTTCTTACAAAAGAAAAAAAATACATTGATTACGCTCTTACCAATCTCGATTATATTCTTGGAAGAAATGCAACAGGTTATTCGTTTCTTACCGGGGTTGGCAGCAAATCTACTATGCACCCGCATCATCGCCCATCTGTAGCTGATGGAGTTACCGAACCTGTTCCCGGTTTATTAGCCGGTGGCCCTAATCCTGGTAAGCAAGACAAATGTGCAGGATATGAATTTTCTGAGCCGGAGACAACGTACCTCGACCAGGATTGTTCTTATTCTACCAATGAGATAGCCATCAACTGGAATTCACCTTTTGTTTATCTTTCAAATGCTATAGAAGCACTGCAATACGATGTAAAATATAGCAGCCGGAAGTAGTTATTGTATGGCGAACACTTAAGTAAACTTTAGTTACTGCCTGGGTTACCGGCAATACTTGAGCGCATGTTATCCAACTCTTGCAATCTCTTCTGTTTTTTCTCAAGCTGAGATTGCAATTTTTCTATTTTCTTATTCTTATCTTTTACCCTATTCCCGGCTTTTTCTGCGTCTTTCGCTTCGTCTACTGCTTTATCCGCTTTCCGTTTTGCCTTTTTTGCATCTCCAAGATCGCCTGGTTCAACTTTCATTGCCTGCCTGCTGCTTTCGTTAGAAGCGTTTTGCGCCTGTGAATTTTGAGTAACTGCTTTTGACTGAAGTTTTGGTAATTCATTTTGTGCTTCAACCATTTTAGCGTTGAGGTCTGCGATATCTTTATTTACGTCCGCATATTCTTTATTCAATTTGAGGGTATCGGCAGCGCTTTTATACTTTTGGCTGGAAGCACATTGGGTACCAATAATCGCAAAGAACAATATGGCAATAGCTAAAGTGAAATTTGTTTTCATAATTGTATTTTTAATAAGTTTCCCGAAATCATCCATAAAGTTAAGTTACCTGTGATGTATAAAATTTGTGCCCCTTTTTCTTACAGATTAAATTTAGTGAATTTAAAATTCAAAGTGATAAAAATGATCCTGAGATAAATAGTGGGGATTATTTTTAGCACTATTACAGTTAATTACAGTAACTGAAGACTTTCCTTAACTAAAAGCGTTCAATTCAAACGATTAATTTCATTGCAGTTGCTGATAGACGTGAAAGGAGAGTTGCTAAACAAAAACTTCCTAATAGGTATAACTTTGAATAATGGTTCCCACTGTTGAAACTTGTTTTTCACTGGTAATTCTATTATTTGAATCAAAAGTGTAAGTGTGGGTAGTAACCTCATTTGACCCATTTGGAAACACAGTCGTAGCGGTTTTAACCAGGTTTTTATTTTGGTAAAAATAAGCAGTTCCAATTGACACATTATTGAGTAAATCAGGGTAAAATTCATATTTAATTGTGGCAGAAGAGTGGTTTTCCTGTACTACGTTGCCGGCATTATTTGTTACATACCCGGTTGTGTTTATTAGAGTTGAGCCTGACCTTTTAGTATAAGTGTATTCTTTTAATGTTACAAGTTGTTTGCTGCTGTTGTACAGGTATTTTTCAGTAGTGGTGTCCTGGCCTGATAAATCATGTTGAACTGTACTGTCCACTAACTGCATACTATTCAGGTAAAACAGTTCGTGTAGCGACACAACATTGCCAATATAAATGTCAAGAGTATATGTATTGTTAGAACTGTACAGATAAACGAATTTATTTCCGGATGAAGTGGCAGAAGTCACGCTCAATAATCTATCATTACTATCATAAGCTAAATTGAATGTTTCTTTTAAACGGGTTCCATCTGCATAAGTAGCATCCTCGGTGTAAGTTTTTACTTTAGAAGAATTATTTGCCGGAGGCGTAGTAGTACCAGTTCCAGGATCAGTCGTAATCTCTTTCTGACATGAAGTGAGTACCATAACAGAAACAAAAAAAGCCAGGAAGGTTTTAACTTTTGTTGACCGGACAGCTTTTATGTTTACTGCTTTCAATTAGGTGAATTTTATTGTTTACCAAAAATTTCTTCTAAAGATATAAGAACTAAAATAATTTTAAAAGAGATTTAAAAGCTGATAAACGCTGCTGAATGTGGTGGTTTATTTTTAAAAATGCGGATTCAAATACTTCTACATTTTAGGATTATTAGACAGTGCAGTGCTGATCAAATGACTTAAGCTAGCGGTTAAAGCTTCCATTCGGGTCTTAAGTAATGGCAGGTATAACCGTTTGGATATTTTTGCAGGTAATCCTGGTGTTCTGTCTCTGCATCCCAAAAATCTTCGGCAGGCACCACTTCCGTTACAATAGGTCCGGGCCACTTTTTTGAGGCGGTCATTTCTGCAATCAACCCGTTTGCTGTTTTCTTTTGTTCTTCATCCAAATAAAAAATGGCCGATCTGTATGAGGTTCCCCGGTCGTTCCCTTGCCGGTTACGTGTGGTTGGATCATGTATTTTAAAAAAGAATTCGAGCAGTTTTCTATAACTGCATTTGTCTGAATCAAAAGTGACTGCGATGGCTTCAGCGTGCGTGCCATGATTGCGGTAGGTGGCGTTCGGTACATCTCCTCCGGTATAGCCGACAACAGTGTCTGTTACACCAGGTAGATCTCGTATTAGTTCTTCCACTCCCCAAAAACATCCCCCTGCCAGAATCGCCTTTTCAATTTTCATTTTATTTGTTTTTCTTTTATAAAAGTAATTAAAAAAACTTTGCCTTGTACAGCGCCTTCGCTCGCATACAACCGGCTGATGTCCCTTATGCAATAACTGTCGAGGTGTGCGGAGATTAATAAAAGCTTTTTTTATAATCATCTCAAATATTTATACAAAAGCTGCTGAGCGTTTTATGCATGAAAAACTACCGTTGAAGCCACAGTCGTACAAAAGCCAAATCAACGAACAATGCAGGGAATGGGCTGTTATCATTCCCTGCTTGAATTTTCTTTGTTTCTTTATTTGTTTCAAGACAAAGAAAGAAAAATGACTGCAACTAGAAACCTTTCCCCATTTATAGTCTATTAAAACAAACGGCATTATTATCATTAGGCATTACTTACTTTAGCCAATAGCTCAAGCCGCTGGGCTTCGTTATTGCAGCGGGACTCCACCCGCTTGTTTTAGAAACTGCTGCGCATGTTTCTGAATGACTTCGCCTCCGCTTGGCACCCAACCGGCTGATGTCCCTTATGTAATAACTGGTGGGGTAAGCGAAGATTTGTAAAGCTTTTTCTAATATACAATTCCAGTTGGTTGCTACAAAAACTGCAAAGTGTTTCATGCATAAAAAACCGCAGTTGAAACGATAGTAGTACATAAGCCACATCAGGGAACCTTGCTGGGAATGGGCTGTTATGATTCGATGGTTTAATTTTCTTTGTTTATTTTTTTGTTTCAATACAAAGATAGATAATTGAGTGTAGGTTGAT
>JBBPZJ010000291.1:0-44529 GCA_038199395.1 Chitinophagales bacterium | reverse complement strand
CTGGTTTGCACGTGCTATGATCTGGTAAAGTAAGCGGTATTCATTGAGTACATGTGTATTGGTAGTAAGACCATTGGAAGTAGGCAAACTGAAATCAGCAATATTTTCCTGCTGTTCTGTAGCTCCAAAAAGGATGTTACGAAAGTAATACGTATTGTCAGAATGCATCTCGCCTAAAAGCCAGTCCCGGTCATTATAAATTGGCCTGAGAGGTACATAAGTTGCATTGACCGCTTGTTTGAAATCCGCTTCCTGGGTAAAAAAGGTAGCCGAACTTAAAGTTGTCGCAGGCACCACTTCGAGGTTTTTAGAACAGCCCGCTAACCCCAAACCTATTAGCCAGGTTACTATAACTTTTGTTTTCATTGTGTTGTAATAATGATTTTTAAAAAATAATTCAGTTCTTTTTAGAAATTAAGATTAACGCCTAAAGTGTACGTACGAGGAACAGGGTAACTGGAAAAGTCTACACCCTGGCTTAAATTACCGCCATCACCATCACCATTCGCCTGAGAACTTACTTCCGGATTTGGACCTCCCCAGTAGTTAGTAAAAGTGTAGAGCTGTTGAATGGAGGCATAAACGCGGGCAGATTTAAAAACCTTATTCTTGACTCCGATGTTATAGCCAAGGGTAACATTTTTGATTGTAAAATAGGAAGCATCCGCTACGAAACGGCTATTGATCCAGTCTCTCTCTATGCCGGTTACATTGCCACCTCCAACGGTTGTTCCAAAAAATCCTTTGCCTGGGTTAGAAGGAGATCGGAAACGGTATTTTACTTCTTCCAATAAATTGAAAACACCATCCAGATTTGCTGTGCTATAGATGTGCCGAACAAAGAGTTGGTTGCCATAAGACCCCGACCCGACCACGCTGAAGTCAAAGTTGCCGTATGTTAAACTATTAACGATGCCATAGGTAAATTTAGGAAATGGATTACCTATGATCGTTCTGTCGTCAAAATTGCCACCATAGGTAATAACACCATCGCCGTTTACGTCCTTTAATTTTATACTACCTACAGTAGAACGACCAGGAATTTTGGGGCTCTTGTCAAGATCAGCCTGGTTTAGATACAACCCTTCTGATACCATGCCGTAAAACTGCCCAAATGGCTGCCCTACTTGCGTAATGTGGAAAGTACCATATACCCTGTCTATTCCTTCAGCCAAAGCTAATACCCTGTTGCGGTTAAAGGAGATGTTCGCGTTGGTAGTCCACCTAAGTTTTCCTTCGGTATTCCTTGTAGTTACGGCAAACTCATGACCCCAAAATTTAATTTCACCGATGTTGTCGTTAAAATTGCTGAATCCTGCTTCTTGAGCAACCTGAACACTATACAATAAATTAGTAGTGTTTTTGGTGTAAAAGTCATATGTAAATTGTATTCTGTCGTTGAATAGGCCCAAGTCTAAACCCACATCAATTTGTTTAGTTGTCTCCCAACCGAGGTTATTGTTAGCAAGCGAAACTACCTGGGCGCCAGTAGCAACAGTGTTTCCAAAAACTGCGTTTACAGTATTGTTAACAAGTGCATATTGCGTGTAATTACCAATATTGTTGTTTCCAATTACACCGTAACTGGCTCTCAATTTTGCAAACGATATTTTTTTGGAGTCCCTCAGGAAATTTTCATCTGATATAACCCACCCTGCAGAAGCCGAAGGGAAGGTACCCCAGCGATTGTTAACTCCAAAGCGGGAAGACCCGTCGGTACGAACCGAAGCAGTTAACAAGTATTTGCCTTTGAAATTATACGTCAACCTGGAAAGAAAAGAATTCAAGCCCCATTCGTTTACCTGATTGTTTGTTCCGCCGCGATTTATATTAAGTGCTCCCTGAATGGTAGGAAGTCTGTCGTCAGCATAGGTATCGGCCTGGATACGAGTAGAATTTTGGCTGAATTTCTGTTGAGTAAATCCCCCTAAAAGTTCAAAGTTGTGTTCCCCAATGCTCTTTGTATAGGTAGCCAGGTTCTCGTTCAGCCAGCTTATGCTTTCACCATTTTGCCTGATCGAAACAGCCGTTGTTGGTATAGGAACATTAATTTGACTGGTAGCTGTTGAAGGATTGAAAAAGAAGAACCTCGAATTCAGGTATTCGACATTAATAGTAGATTTTAAAGTCAACCCCTTTATAGGCTGGTATTGAAGATATGCGTTTGATATAATATTGACATTTTTTGTCTCATTTACCAACTCCTGTGCCGCTCTTACCCAGTTAGGATAAGCGAAAATGTTACCTGTGCTGCCGGGAAACTGATTAAACTTAGTTAATTGACCACTTGCATCGTAAATAGGCATTACTGGCCAGGTATGTAACGCATTAAAAAGAATGCCTGTCCCCCTGTCGCCGTCTGTTCTCGGTGTATTGTCAAAAACATATTGGGGAGCTAAATTAAATCCAATTTTCACTTTATCAGAAACCGAATAGTCGGAGTTCATCCGGAGTGAATATCTTTTGTATCTGGTATTTAATACAACCCCTTGCTGGTCAAACACACCCGCAACTAATGCAGTGTTCAACTTTTCAGTATTTGAAGTAAGTGTCAGGTTATAACTTTGCAAAGGTGCATCTCTTAACAGTGCTCCGTACCAGTCGTTGTTCTTGCCTTCATATTGAGCAGGGTTTTGAAATTCAACCGGCACCGGTTGACCTGCATCTTCATAATATTCTTTTTTAAATTGAGCAAACTCAACTGCATCCATCATTTTTACCCTTCCGCGCATGGGTACATGCTGTGTGCCTGCGTAGGTATTGAAACTCATATTTGTTTGACCTTTTCTTCCTTTTTTAGTGGTGATCAGAACTACTCCATTAGCCGCCCTGGATCCATACAAAGAAGTTGAGGCAGCATCTTTTAAAATAGAAATCGTTTCTATTTCGTCAGGGTTAACAGCACCAATATTGCCTGTAAGCGGGAAACCATCAACCACATATAACGGGTCGCTACCTGCAGAAACAGATAACTGCCCACGAATTCTGATATTCAGGCCCTGGCCGGGTTTACCTGTTGTCTGGTTAATTTGAACACCAGCCAAACGGCCCTGCAATTTTTGCCCTATCTGCGAAACTGGTAAATCTTTAAGCTCTTTTTCATTAATTGTTTGAACAGCTCCTGTTACTTGCTTTTTTAGCTGGCTTCCGTAGCCCACCACGACTACATTCTCAAGCGACTTGACGTCCGGAGATAATGAAACACTAACATTACTACGGCCGTTTACAGGCATTTCCTGGGTAACAAAACCAACACTTGAGACAACTAAAGTCCCTTTACCTGAAGGCACATTTATAGAAAAGTTACCGTCTGCATCAGTGCCCGCACCGGTTGTTGTTCCTTTTAGTAATATAGAGGCTCCTGATAAGCCCACCCCTTTATCATCAGTAATTTTTCCCCTTACATTTGTTTGAGCCCATGCTCCCAAGCACACTAATAGCGAAAGAAAAAGCACAACTGTAAACTTTTTCCTCTCTGAGATTTTTTGTTTCATAATTTGATAAGCAATCGTTTAAAATAAATTTTGGTATTATTTTTTGGGGGTATTCCTTTTAAAATTTTAATTCAAGGGAACAAGAGAAGTAGTATTTAAGTTGGTGGAATGGGGACCTTTGAGTGCTTCGATAAAAACCGGAATTTTCTAATACTTATTGGAAAAAGTCTCATAATATTTATATTTAAAGAGTAGGATTTTATTTTTTAAGAAATAGCTCAATCTTCTCCTGATTATCAAATACCTCTATTTCCAAATCATAGGTTCGGCTGTCTCCCGGTTGTAGAAAAATTAGTTCTTTTCTTTCCCTCGCTTTTGCCTGGCCAATTAACTGATTCGTTGCAGGTTCAATGCCGGTCACATATTCATTTGTGCCCCAGTGTTGCCAATTCATCAGCCACGGCAACTGTTCTTTTCGAAACCGTAGCGACATCGCTAATCCAAGCTTACTATTATAAAGTCCGCAGGTGCATAATCCGGAGGCATCCGCACTAATATCTATCATTGCCACCTCCTCGCCTCTGCCATTGTGCTCATTTAAGGGAGCGGGGCATCTGCGATAATCGTTTCCTTCTTTAAAAATTTTATTGCTGTTACCTTCACGAGGCTGCCATTTGCCTTCCCATATTATTTCAGTTCCCTCATCTACTAAAGGCCAGCCGAAATTGAAATGATACAAAAGCATATGGGGCGCAGGCATGTTTCCCCGGTTCGATACCTCATCATGAATTCGTATAGCCGCTTCTCCGAGTGTTGCAGAAATTGTTCTTTTTAATTCGAGATTTGGTCCCAAAGCCTGTGTTTCCTTCATCCTTCCTGTTATGCTCATCTCTAATTTACCGACAACAGGATCCGGTTGAATGATCGATTCAATCTCTGCGGAACGGTTACTTATTTCTCCATGTATTCCACGTTGCCCAAATTCATCTGCCTCCGGCCCGCCAACATGAGTCAATCCACAAGTCGTTAATAATCCTCCTCCAAAAGTCTTAAGCCAGTCCAAACCCGCATTTGAAAACGGCTGGGGAGATGTTACGCCTACATGACTTAACCACGCAATACTATGCTGATTAAAAAAAGTATCAGCTATATCCATAGCTCTGTCGAGCACCACTTTAAACCGGAGTCCTGTTCCAGTGTTTATCCATGCTATTCGGGTTCCGCGAGCGGCCCCGTTGTCCATTACAGACGTTTCTATACCACCTAACTGTGCTGCATTAGAAATCTTGCCTTTCCAATTATGAACTAACAAACCTGTTTCTCCTTTTTATATTTTGATATAAAGGTGTTACGCTTAAAATGGACAGAAGAACTTCTACAACCTGCTATATCTTACACCAACGTAGCAGTCATAGGATAGCATTGACGCAAAAAATACAAAGCTTTAAGCAAATTCATAAGATTTGGGTGTACAAGCAACCTATCAACATTCAGTACTGTTGTGTATCCCGTTACCGTATCTCGTTATTTAGCAGTATTAACTCTTGCTTTTAATTTCGATTTATTTTACTGATGCTGTTGTAGCTTTATTTGCTTTTGGTTTATATACTTCGTGATTTTTGTTGGCTCCGGAGGTTAAGTAGGCAAGCAGGTCTTTCAATTCTTCCTTATTTAACCTGTTAATCGTACCCGGAAACATGATAGATACATTGGAAAGCTTTGTACTCGCCACATCTTTCTTCTGAATCACCTGGAGTGTCTGAGGTGAGAAAGGATTCATTGAAATGTAATACTTTCCATTCTCTTCATTTTTTAGCCTTCCTGTTATAGTAGAACCGTCTTTCATTATAAAATCGGTAGCTGCGTACTGATCAGATATTACTTTGCTAGGTAAAATAATTGATTCGAGTATATCCCTGTTAGAAAAACGAGTGCCGAGTTGCGAGAGATCTGGTCCTACTGCACCGCCGCCTTCACCTTTCATACTATGGCAATTACTGCAAAGTGCAGCGGTAAACAGCATTTTACCTTGTGCAAAATCCCGGTCGGTGGAGTCGTTGTTAACCACGTTCAATGCATCTTCCATTTTCCAGTCTCTTCCCGGACCTTTAGGATTACCAACAACAGCAACATTTCTTCCTTTTGTTACTAATAACGAGTTACCAGATATAGAATTGAAGTGTTCAAATTTTTCTTTCGAAGCGTTTGCAAGCGCCATCTTTCTGGCTTTCTCTATAAATCCGATATAGCTATTACCTCCTTTAAAACCAAAGGCAGTATTGTACCATTGAAAGTACTTTTCACGCAATGCGGGAGTCCAGCCATTTTTTGCTTCACTTAGAACTGTAGCATAATAAATCTTTTGTGCAGGAGGAGTTTTTGCAAGCATTCCGGCAATATCAAGACCATATTGGGGATTGCGACCAACAAGGTCTGATGAGCTGGTGAAGGTTTTTTGGCCATTATCATCATCTTTTGCGACAGCCAATAAAGCCATCGTTTTAGCTACTGCTCCCGGTGCGTCTAAATTCACTAGTACTTTACTTAATATGCGATTTAGTTCATTAGTTGATGCAGGAAATCTAGGATTTAAGTAAGCAATTAACCTTTTATAATCAGCGCCTTCTGGTTTGCCCATTCGTAAAACCAGTAGCTCAACTGCTCTTGCTACATCTATTTTTTGCGACTCAGGTAACTGCGCAAAATTTATAGCAGATATTGCATTAATCATTCTTGACTTCAGATCAGGGCTGCCTGTGCGAGCCAAAGCAATCATTGCCTGTGTTAATATCTGAGGATCTTTTTCTGATAAAGCTTTTTCCTGCCATTCAGATACCGGTTGATGTTCAACAGCGATACGAGCGGCATATCTAATAAAACGGTCAGGGTTTTTGAGATAAGGCCATGCAGTATTTACTGCTTTAGGATCAGGATCTCCATGAAAAGCTTCGAGTTGTTTCCTTGTGTTTTGCGCCTGCTTTTGTGCAGATGTAAGATTTGAAGTCAGAGGTGCATTTGAACTGGTGTTCTCGCCATAATAAACTCGGTAAAGATCAGAATCAAGTTTGCGTCCGCCGGTAAGAAAATAGAGCGAGCCATCAGGGCCAATAATGCCATCAGTAAGAGGCAAAGGAGAACCTGAAGCAAATACTTCTGCATTTGCCTTATACGAAGATCCTTCAGGATTTAAGTGAATCGCGTATATAATTCCGAAGCTCCAGTCAAAGGCTAAAAGAGAGCGCCTGTACTTCTCGGGAAACTTCGCATTCTTTGCACTTATAAGGTTAGTAGGTGAGCCCTGCCCAATATTTATAACAGCAGGCAAGTTATCAGGATAAGTTGGGGACCATTTACTGTTTCCTGTCCGCCAACCATATTCGCTGCCGCTGGTTACATGGCAAATACGGGTAGGTCTATACCAGGGCATTCCAAAATCCCACTCCATGTCGGCATCATAAGCAAATAATTCGTTGTCTACGTTGAAAGCAATATCAAAAGGATTCCTATAACCCGCACTGATTAATTCCCACTTAGTGCCTGTTGAATCTATATTAGCAATCCACCCGCCCGGAGCATAGCGGTCATTGGCATGACCGTTGGGGTCTTTTATTAAAGGAAATAAATTATCTTCCTTCCATGTCTTAGGCAAACGATAGGCATCCATCGGAGGTAGGTCAGTATGATTTCCAGCTACAACATAAATCGACTTTTTATCAGGGGCTAATACGATACTATGAGGACCATGCTCTCCACCGGGAGTAACTAAATTTTTCAGTAGTGTGATTTTATCAAACTGGTCGTCATTATTTGTATCCTGCAGCCTATAAAGACCGCTGTTTTTATTCATTACAGAATCAGGGTTATGATTGACCATCACATACAGACTATTAAATGCATATAACAGACCGTGAGCAAACCCCATTTTTATTTTAGTATTGGTTGTGTCTCCTTCAACCCTGATTTCTAATTTCTCAACTTTAATTTTGTTGGTATTTGTATCTGCACCAATCGGAGGAATAGTTAGCCTGTATAAATAACCGTACTGATCGGAAGTAATCATTCTGCCTTTGTCGTCAAAGGTCATCGATACCCACGAACCATTTCCCGCCTCAGAAGGACTATATAAATGTTCTGCTCTGAAGTTTGGCGGTAACTTAAGTTTTTGAACTTTAGGGTTAGTGTCTTCAGGAGCATTGAAAGTCTTCTTAATGGTCGTGGAATAAACACCTGCAAGAATAACAATAGTGAGAGCAATTAATAATTTTATAGACAGTTTTCCTTTAGTACGCATATCAATTGGTTATTTTAATAAGCAAAAACAAATACAATTTTAGGGGTTAGAGGTAAAATTGTAGCAAAGTATGAAAATTTTTAAGTGCCGTTTTTTGATACAAAATATTAAAAAAGCACTTGTTTTTGTTTTATAATTCGGGAAGGCCCTTTTTTATATTTCATTCCCTTTACTAAGTTATGCCTTTCATTTTTATTACACAAGAAACCTTGCAGTAACGTGAGCGGCAGGTTAAAAACCGGGGATATTAAATAAGATACAGTAAAAAAATTGCTTAACCAGATGAATACGAAAACCTTGTTAGGAAAGGCCCGGACCTGATAAGATAATAAGAAGAAACTTTCATGACAAGCTTTTTATAATCGTTAGTGGTAAACTTACAAATAAAATTAACGAGTGAGCAAGATTAGTTTTATTAGTTGCAAAATATACGTTGCCATCAATACAACCGTCATGTACTGTCATGCAGACCAGCTTAAGAAACAAGGTATTGAGATCAACATCTTAATTTGGCTAAAATATTCTTTTACTTAATAAAATTATTTCTATCCTTCTTGCAGAATTAAACACTTTCTGAATTCTTTCCTCTAAAATGCGAGGTCCGTTATAGGATATGGGATAATCGTAACCGCCGTGACAAATACCTGCCCCTAGATATACCTTACACACGCAACCCGTTTGACATCCCTTCACGGTAGAAATACAAGATGCAACACCTGATTGTACAGGCATTGCATCTTTATGCTCTCTGGTTCCAATTCGGTAAAGACAATATCAAAAACAAGGCAGTCTAAACTACTTAGAGTAGTTTATTTTGCTTTTAAAGAAAGAATGTATTTTACCATTTTTTCTGCATCAGCTTTAGCTATACTGGGATGAGGAGACATAGGAATCGGCCCCCATGATCCCGATCCGCCTTTGATAATTTTATCTGATAGCTTATCAACATTTTCGCCTGTCGCAGGATATTTTGCAGCAACGGCAGTATAAGCAGGCCCAACCACCTTAACCTGTAGCTGATGACAGGAAAGACAATCAGATTTAGAAAGTAGTTGTTTTCCTTGATCTATGTCAGCCTTCGATGAAGTATTCTTTGTTGAAGAAGTTGTGGTCTTAGTTGCTACTGTCTTAGTCGTCTTTTTAACCGGTTTTTTTGTTTGAGAATAAGAATAGTAGTTACTCATTCCTGCGATCGTCAAACTTAAAAATAAAATGGAAACTTTTTTCATATGATTATCTAAGTGTTTCTAGGAAATTAAAAATACGGGTTTTATGAGCAAAGCTGCCCATTTTTTGTTTAAAAATCTATATTGATGTTTATTAAAGCTTTCATAGCAACTTATTATTTTATAACTATTTAGACCTCACAAATCTGCATAGTTTAATCCTAATACTTAATTCAACTATAATTACTTGTCCAACGATTGTATCCATGGCAGTACATTCTCAATCATTGGCTGAACACTTTTTTCGTGAGTTCCGTTTTGAATAGTAAAAAGTTCAACATTGGTGGCTCCTGCAGCTTTAAATCTATTGTAAGTGTTTACGGAAGTTTGATAAAAAACAGCCTCATCAGCAGTGCCGTGATACAATCGTGTAGGGCTTTTAGGTACCCAGTCAAGAAAGCTATTATCGGTCAGTTTCTGCTTTAGAACAGTTTCTGCTGACGGACTCTGCAAGGCGGTATAAAAAGAAGGGTTAAATAAGGCTGCCAGAGACTTATTTAATTGGTCGTCTACTTCGCTACGCTTTCTTGTTCCATTTAATAATAAAGGTATTCGGTCAGCATAAGGTTGCTGATAAAAATCGGTGAAAGGACGGTTCCAGTCGTAGGTTTTATTATATCCATTAAGCAGCAAAGCCAGGTACGACGGTGCAGAATAGGTTGAACCATTTGCAATTGCGGACAACATGCCATTTAGATCATATCCCCCTGCACCTTCAGCAGCAGCAGTAACCGTTAACTTATTTGCTGGGTTGGTTTCTATTTCTTTTTGAGCCGCCATAGTTACATATCCACCTTCTGAATAACCAATTAAAAATAGTCTGTCAGTGATGGCTATATTTTTTTGAGACAGGTAATATTTAGCAGCCTTAATCATATCTATAACAGCAAAACCAGAATATTGCTGGTCATAATAAGGATGAGGAATATTTTGAGAAATACCATATCCGATAAAATCAGGAATGACCGTAATAAAGCCACCGGCAGCAAACAATTCAAAACCGGTGAAAGTAGCAGGAAAGTTGGAGGGAGCGTCGGTAGCTTTGAACATGGTTCCGTGTTGAGCACTTAGTAAGGAAGGAACACCTTGTACATTTTTTGGGATTGCCAGTAAACCGGAGGCTTGAATGATTTTACCTTTGTAAGTCGTGTTATAAACAAACTTATAAAACTCTACATCATATTTTACAAAACTAGTATAAACAGACAACCCTGCAGATACCGCAAAAGCCTGAAGTGAAGCTTTAGGAAAAACACCCAAAGAGGTAGCGGAAACAAATAGGTCAGCGTTTGGAACAACCTCTTGAGGTTCAATATCTTTTCGGCAGCCCGTCATTAAAAGTGTGAATACAATAAAATAGACCAGAAAATTTATGTAACGTTTCATTTGCTGCGATAAGAATATTATAAAGTATGATTTCACGAACCGGCTCAACTCAGAAATCTTATTGTCTTTTAAAAAATTTCCATGCCTCTTCATGTACATCTATATCTTTTGGATAATCATGCTTGCCGCCGATTACTTTTAACAACACTACTTCCGGTTTTCCTTTTGCTTTATACGTGTATCTCTCTATAGTTCGCCCATCTGTCGGATCTGTATCCGGTAAACTTTCTTTTACAGGTTCACCTGTGTATCCGGCAAGGCTCGACCAGTACCTAAATGTTCTGTCAGTTGACCGCACATATCCAAGTGTCACACTTCCTAATACCATCATACCTCCATTGTATTTGTTCAGCGGATCTTCAGTTCCATTAATGATCATTACAGGTACAGGCCGTTTTACTTCGATGCAATCCATGTTATTTGTATCAGGCAAATTGGCAATGATAGCAGTAACAGCTTTAAATTTTTCAGGCATCGTTAAAGCAAGTTTGTAAGCCATTTGACCGCCTCCCGATGTACCAACCGCAAATACTTTACTCTTATTGATTTGATAGTTGCTTTGAAAATAATGTATCATAGAGTCAAAAAAAGCATTCTCATTAATGTTTTCAATATTTGCCGTTGAAGTTGCAGCTTTGCGGCATTCGTTCCAATAATGTTGATATCCATCAGGATAGACTATTAAAAGTTTTTCTGCCCCAGACTTTGCTTCCAAAGATTTTGTTGCGTTCATCATTTCTTTTCCATTACCACCCGAACCATGCATTACAAACATTAAATTTTCTCTTTTGCTTTTGCCCGGATTGTTATAGTTAAATGTTCTGAAATGTCCTTCTATTAGCATTGAGTCGGTTATAACCTGGGCTCTTAATGATATTTGAGAAAGGACAAGTATGAGTAATGCCAGCTTGCGCATGAGACGTGGAGTTTGAGGACGTAAATATATTTAGAAACATTTGTAACACCCTCTGCTATTTAATCAGCTATAAGGTAACAATGAGAAGGTTTTTGGAAATTGTAGTAGCAATAGTTTTTATAACAGGCGGCACATCTGCCGCGGCTACTTTACCACAAGTTTCTGGGACACCAGTCGCCGTACCTGTTCCCCAATAAAAAGCCTATAACAATTTCATGAGAACCTCTGCTTACTGTATTCAATGCCGAGGTAGTAATGTCGTATGAGTAGCCAATATTAATTGCGTTGCTAATGTTTAATCCCGCCATGGCGGCCCAGCTATCTTTATAGCGTAAGCTACCTCCCACCCATAAAAAATCCCGGTATTGCAGCTTGCCGTTTACATCAAAACTAATAGGTGTTGACGAAACATATTTTAACATCGTGCTGGGAAGAAAAGTTATGTCGTCATTTACAAAAAAACGGTAACCCATAGTCAAAAAAGTATGAGGTATTTGGCGACCACCTTCAAGCTTCACTGTATTTTCAGAAAATTTTATTTTAGATGGAATAATGTTTTGAAAAGAAATGCCTGCAAAATAGTTTGCAGAATACAGCCACAGTCCGGCATTCATATCTGCACTTAGTCTATTTAAATATCCACTTCCCGCTACTACAGGATCAACAGGCACATCAAAAGAAAGTTTACCGGCATTTAAAGTAGTATTTTTTACCCCTGCCGAAATACCTATAGCTAAACTAGTTTTGGGTGCAATACCAAGATGATAGGAATAAGTTCCATATGCCGCGAAACGATTTAAAGGACCGGTCCGGTCATTTAATATGGTCAGGCCGATACCCGCATGCGGGTCGGCCTTTTCATAATTCTTCCAATATGCCGAGCCTCTCGGGTTTTCTCCGTCAATATGAAAACCCGTGGCAGTTTCACGTGCATAGTCACTTTTTTTTAAAGGACCATGAATGGTGAGGTAAGTTGTAACGGGTGCACCGTCTATACCAACCCATTGGTGGCGATGACTGATCTTAACATCCGTATAATTTTCAATGCCTGCCACCGCCGGATTTAAAATAAAATTATTTAGGACATACTGGGTATAATGAGGTAACTGCTGAGCAAAAGGTGTAAAAAACAGAAAACAGGTAACAACAGTAAAGAAAATTTTACTTTTCATTTTTAAATGTATGGCATTATTGCTTATTCAAGAACGGATATCAAATCTTAAAATAAATATTCTTATATCCTTTAATTATTTCACGATTGTTACATTTCCCGAATAAGGCTTACTTCCGTTTTTAAGGTTTATAATATAATAATATACGCCAACCGGCAAAGAACTGCCATTAAATGTTCCATTCCAGGGCTTTAAATAACCAATGCTTCGATAAACAATTGATCCGTACCTGTTATAGATTTCCACAACACAACCCGGATAACTGGCTAAAGACGCAATATTCCAAACATCGTTAATACCGTCTCCATTTGGTGAAAAAGCGTTCGGAATTCCGAGCGTTTTAAGGATTAGTATTGTCACGTTGCCTGTTCCTTCACAACCACTCTGTGTTGTAGCAGTAAGATGGTAAGTAATACTGTCTTTAGGAACACTTTGCGGATTATTAATGTTAGGATTATTAAGATAAGTAGCCGGGGACCAAAGAAACTTGACGGCATTGCCTGCAATGGAAGGGTTTAAATCAGCAGAGCCGCCCTCTAAAACATACACAGGCGAATTAAATGATACAACCGGGTTTGGTGTTACTTCAATCACCTGGGAGGCAGAGTCTTTACAACCGGCAGACGAGGTAAATACGTATTTAAGTGTCGAAGTTCCCGCTCCGGCAACCGCGGGATTGAAGCTACCTGAAGCACTTACCCCAACTCCGCTAAATGCAAACGCACCATCAATACCGCTTGTCTCTTTTGCTTCAGTTATAACACGAGAACTATCATTTAAACAAATAGGGGAAATTGGTGTGAACGTGACTTTGGGTGAAGGATTTACAGTAACAGGAATAACTTTCTCACTATAACAATTTACACCCGAATAACTTACCATTTTTACAAGATAGGTTTGATTAGTTTGAGCCGCGGTAAACGTATGACTATAAATGTTACCTTCAAAAGGGCTGTTGTCATTTTCAACGATGGAAGGATTATTCTGAGAGTCCCAAACTAACTGAACCTTAGTGATGGAGCCAATATCTACCGAAGAATTATTTCTGATTCGAACTTCAGCATTGGAACAAACAGGTCCATCATCGATTATAGAAAAATCGGTTTTTGGCGAACCACTACTTACAGTGAAAGATTTTGTGGTAGAAGCTGAACAACCTGTGCCTGACGTTGCTGTTAAAGACACCCTGTACAAACCTGCCGCAACATACTTATGTTGTGGATTTTGTTGGTTGGAAGTATTCGGATTTGTAGCAGAGGAATTAGTATCACCAAAATCCCACTTATAAGTAAACTGCCCTCCGCCACTATTTCCGGCTATATAACTGCTGTCTTTAAAAAGAGCAAATGGATCATTTGCGCAAATCTTAGGTAATACAAAATTTGCAACCGGCACCGGGCGCACAAGAGCAGCTTGCCTGAAAGTATCACTTTTACAACCTTTATCTGTTCCAACTACAAGTGCAATTGTATATGCACCCGATTGTGCGATATTTCTCGTAAAAGAATTTCCATTAGGGTGACTTTCTGTTGTTCCATCAGGAAAATACCAAGTCCAGTTATTTATTGTTCCGGAATTAGCTTTTGATTGATCCATGATCGTAAATGGCTCGTTTTCGCAGGTTGAACCGGAAATTGCAAACGATGCCGTCGGAGACTTATTTATATAGATAGTTTTTCTTGCAGTATCTGATGTGCATCCCGCAGCAGATCCGACAAATAATGAAACCTGGTAAGAACCGCTCTCCGAAAATCTAATTACCGGATTTTGACTGCTGCTACTTCTTCCATCTCCAAATTTCCAATTCCATACTGCGACCGTGCTATTTTGTGCATTACTGGCATCAGTAAAGCGAATAGTATCGGTATCACACAATTTATTAGGATTAAAATTAAATGCTGCGGCAGGCTTAGAATAAATGTTAGAAAAAACTTTAGTCGAGTCTTTTGAACAACCAAAAATAGAGGTAGCTTTTAAATTGACGCTAAACGGACCGGGCTTTGTATAAATGTATTGAGGATCTGTTTCGGTTGATGTTCCTCCGTCTCCAAAGTTCCATAAGTAAGTCAGTGAATTTGCACTGCCGTCATTTATTGTAGTCTGATTCCTAAATACTGCTTTTCCCAAGGGCAAACACACACCGGGCATATCAAAACCAATAATTGGTGAAAATTGCACGGTAATATTTTGCTTGGCAATCTTACTTCTACAACCCGACTCATTTTCCACCTGAAGCGATACAATATAGTTACCCGGAGTATTGAAAACTGTGTTGACGGCGGCATTCGTAGTATTCGTAATTAGGCGGCCATCACCCAGATCCCAATACCATTTTACGATTTTACCTGATGCAATGGTTGAAGCGTCGGCGAATGTTACAGTAGCTCCCTGGCATGCAGCATTAGACAAATTAAAAGCAGCAACCGGTTGAGGAGCAATAGTAAACATTTTTGTTGTGTCTGTAGCGCACCCAACATCGTTTATAGAGGAATGCTTAATATTATAAGAACCGGACACAGTAAAAAGCTTACGAGGATTTCTAACGACATCGACTGTTCCGTCGGGGTACTGCCAAAGCCATCTGTTCAATGTTCTGTTGCGGCCATCGGAGGCGTCATTAAAATAAACAGAGTCCGTTAGGCATCCGCCATGAGTAAAAGTAAAATTAGTAACGGGCGGTTCTATTACTTCAATGTTATATGTCAATTCCTGTAAACCGTTGCAACCCTCACCGGTTTGATTGTTAGCTGTAATTTTTAATGGGTAAGTTCCGGTTGAATTATAAGAATACAAAGATGGCAATGAATAGACATATAAAGTTTTATCGTCGCGCGTATAAACAGAATCTGAAAGAGGATTATTTTGCGTGACGGACTGATTTGGAGCAATATGAGAATCGAGGCCGAAATCCCAGGTAAGCGCTGATGGCTTATAAGGCAAAGTAATGGCGAAGAGAAATTTTGTATCTCTACAGGTAGTCGGATAATTAACCGTCGAATAGGGATTTTTTAAAGAAATAAACTGGTTGAGATCTTTTATGTTAGTTCCGGCATTATATCCGTACGATTCCAAAACGCCATATCCATATGCAATAGCGTTGAAACCTGAGTCAGCCTTTAAATTATGCGGACCTTTTTGAACTGAAAAGACAGCATACGAGTAATTTGGGTCTTGAGGATGTTTGCTAAAAGAAGAGGCCATACCAAGATTATCAAGCGTAAAACTGTTAATAGCGGAAGTTTTTATAATGACATTAATAAAATGAGCAGTGATTTGGTAGTGATCGGTCGAGTTTAAAGTGATATTATCAATAGTTTGCTCTATCGGGCTTAAATAAATCATTTCCGGATCTCCATTAGGATTCCCATTTACATTATTTGTATTACCGCAAGTAGGTCCGTTGGAAGAATTTGCTGAGGTTATGTATTGAGCTACCATGATTGGTCTATCCGCAGTGATACCTTTTGGAGTATTGGAAATGATATCGTAGTAAAAATTTTTTAATAGGTTAGTAGCTCTTACTCCATCTACAGTCACAACGGTGGATGGATCACTAACTGCAATTCTAAAAAAGTTATTAGTGAGTTTGGAAGTTGGTACGGTAAGAAATTTTTTACCCCAGGCATTGCGCGGAAAAGCCTGTTGGATAATATTGTCCGAAGTGGTAGCATAGGTATTATCACAGTTAATAGATAATCTCCCCGATCCCGAAAAAACCGCAATCTTTTTACAACCTGCCGACCCCGAACTAATCGAGCGTATTCGCGTTCCCGTCAAGTCTTCACCATTATTTTCGAAGGTCTTCCCCATGAGATTGTAGATTTCCCCCTTGTTAAGCAAAACCGTAAAACTTACTCCGGCCGTATGTGTAAGCGTGTTTGCGGAGGGAATAATTTCAACTGTCGTATTATCTTCAGTAGCAATGGCATACGCCCATGAATTAGAATTGTCAGTATTCGCCTTTTGGGTAAAATTTAATGAATAATAATCCTGCCCAAGCGTCTTCACGGGGAAAAGCAACGACGCTCCCGAGTTAGTCGAATTATAGATGTGGGCATAAGCCACTATAGGCTTGTCACTTGTAATATGAATGCCGGCTTTAGAAGTTCCCTCGACCAATAAACGTGCATCCTGAGAACCAACTTTAGGAATTGGATCAGACTCCTTAACAGAATTAGCATTTAAATTGTACGTTCTCACCCAGCCCACTGCAGGTATCTCCACTTTAATTGTTGCAGCAACATCAGATGTAAAGTAAAGTACCATGTCCTGGTTATTGTCGACGTTCATGCTTTGGTGATACCCATACCCTACCCAGAATTCGTTCCCCTTATTACTAAAATCCTGACCCGATGCGCATGAAAAGATGAATAAGGATAAAAAGGTCTTTAAGATGTTTTTAAAAATCATTTAAGGAGAGGTTAAAACACAGGGCAATGTACGGCAAACAATTAGGATTTAATAGTAATCGAATAACATGTGAAATAAACTACTTGATGCAATAAAATCATTTAAAAGAAAATCTAACTATGCGTCAAAGCAATTAAAAGTCAGTAAGTTATGCTACTTACCTAAAAAAACGGCCATTTAAACACGACCACTAATTAATAAACCTGAAGAGGCCGGGCCGACATTGAAAAGCAAATCAATAACACTTAAATTAGGCTGAAACCCGATCCGATCTTCAAAAACCTGAGCGTACTTAGGTTTCCAATCTAAATCGTTATTCTGGAAATTTCTTGGGAGGAGGGTGTTATGAAACTCTCTACTAAAAGCTTGTTCGGATGACGAATTATAATTGACTATATTAATATTCAACCAATTAAGTAGTTTTTCCAAAATAAAAATATTAAAATTAGCAAGACTTTTTTCCTCGTTAAATATAAGCGCCTTGATTTCTTCTGAATAATAATCAAAAAAAGGAGCTTTAGCATAACCAGAGACTAATGTTCGCCAATGCTTTTTTTGCCAATCACTTGTGTCATCAATCTCAACATCTGTAATTAATCTTTTTTGCTCTCTTCCTCCTCTAATCGGAATAGTAAGATTTACGATACCGTTTGCGCCAGCAACCACATAACGATTGTGAAAACTCATTTTCCTAAACCTTTCGTATATATTAATTTGCATATTTATTTCCCTCTTTAAAATTTTAAAGAAGTCAATGCATGGAAACAACTGTAAATCAATATAATACCTCATATTATGGTAAAATTTATTAGTCAACTGAAACTAGAAAAAAGGGTAGACTAACAAAGGCATTTACCTCCTACTTATTCTTTTATTTTAATAGCATTTACTTTTGATAACTGTTTGATAACCAAAAATTTATAGTACTTATACACACACTAAAAATATTAGTAACTGTAATACGGTGCAGCATCTACTCTTTTGTTCCGTTTTCTAAAATTATTAGCAGGTAATATAGCAAATTATTTTCCCATTTCCCAATTAAAAAATAAACTTACTTTGCTGCAAACATTTCGAATGAAAAAACTCCTCTCCTTTCTAGCGTCAGTCTATATACTCTCTATTGTCGCATGTAAAAAGCCGGTAGCATTTGACTACCGGAATATCAAAAACATAAGAGTAGAAAGTCTAGGCCTTAATACCTCTAAGGTTTCTATGGATCTGGTTTTTTACAATCCCAACAATTATGGCGTTAATCTCAAAAATGTAAACTGCGATCTTTATATCGATAGCAATCACTTAGGCAAGTTTGTTCTTGATACGCTCATGTACATTCCTAAAACATCCGAGTTTACAATTCCTGCTAACATGCAGGTCGACATGAAAGGATTATTAAGAAACTCAATAAGCTTGATATTTAATAACGAAGTAACTATTGGAGCTAAGGGATCAACCAGGGTGGGCAAAGGAGGTTTTTTTGTAACTATTCCATTTAATTATCAGGGGAAACAAAAGATAAACTTTTTCCAATAATATATTAATAATAAATAAACTAAGTGGTAACGAAGTTGGAGAATTGTATCGCAGCAATGAAGGGTATGGAAACTTTACACTGTCTTTTCTCATTTAACAGTTCCGTTTTTTTAACTTAAACAATAAGATATTAGCTTCGTTTACCGCAATGATTACTCAAGACACGATACAACAAATAACAAACAGAATAGATATAGTGGAGATTGTGGGAGAATTTGTGAAGCTAAAAAAACGGGGTGCAAACTACCTGGGAAACTGCCCCTTCCACAACGAGAAGTCGCCGTCGTTTACGGTCTCGCCTGCTAAAGAAATCTATAAATGCTTCGGTTGCGGAAAAAGCGGCAATGCTATCGGCTTTGTAATGGAGCACGAAAAGTACAGTTATGTGGAAGCTTTAAAATGGACAGCAGCTCGTTACAATATTGAAATTGAAGAAACTGTAACAAGTCCGGAAGTAAAACAACAACAGCAAGTAGCCGAAAGCCTTTTTATTTTAAATGCTTTTGCACAGAACCATTTGGCAAAAAACCTGTTTCAAACCGAAGAGGGAAAATCTGTTGCGCTTACCTATCTGCATCATCGCGGGTTCCGGCAGGAGGTGATCGAAAAGTTTCAGTTAGGGTATAATCTGGAAGAAAAAGATGACCTGACTCAGCATTTGATAAAGAATCAGTTTAGCCTCGAGTATGCCCATAAGGCCGGTCTGGTAAGTGTTAGACACGACACAAATTATGACAACTACAGAGGCCGCATTATTTTCCCAATTCACAATTTAAGTGGCAAAATACTTGGTTTTGGCGCAAGAGTGATTAAATCAAATGAAAAGGCTCCCAAATATATTAATACCCCCGAAAATGAGATCTACGTAAAAAGCAAGATTCTTTACGGGACTTACTTTGCAAGGCAAGCTATAAACAAGTATGACGAATGTTTACTGGTAGAGGGGTATACGGACGTAGTTAGCCTGCACCAGGCTGGAATAGAAAATGTGGTAGCCAGTGGCGGCACATCTTTGACTATTGACCAGCTCAGGTTAATCAGGAAGCATACAAACAACCTAACCATTATATACGATGGTGATAAGGCTGGTATAAAAGCAGCTTTAAGAGGATTGGACATGGCCCTTGAAGAAGGCCTTAACGTAAAGCTGGTGCTGATACCGGATAAGGAAGATCCTGACAGCTATGTAAAGAAAATCGGCGCCACACCTTTCACTGAATTCGTACAAACGAATAAAAAAGACTTTATCATATTTCAACTGGAAGTAATGTTGAAAGATGCAGGAAGTGATACTGCAAAGAAGGCGATAGTTGTAAACCAAATTGCGGAAACGCTCAGCAAATTCCACCGGGCGGAAGATTTTACAAAACAGCAGGATTATATAAGACAATGTGCCAGTATTCTTAAAATAGATGAAGGAGGATTAACTACTCTTGTTAATAAATTGAAGCGTGAAAAACTAACAAGGGATGAAAACAGACAGAACAATATAACTTCTCTGCCCGATGAGCATGAAGATCAAAATAAGGTCGACAATGCTACCTCTGCTTTACTTATTAAAGACGAAAACCAGGAAAAAAATTTATTAAGAGCATTACTTGAATACGGCTTATTGAAATGGGATGATGAGAAGACAATGGCTGACTATATTTTTGATGAGCTGGAACACTATAACATTGAAACTCCTGAATTAGACGAACTTTTGCAGATTTATAAAGATCAATATTACAATGGCCTGCAGCCATCGACAAAGACATTGCTGTATAACGAAAATGAAAGTATTAGGAAACTGGCGGTTAATTTGAGTATTCAACAATATGAATTGAGTCCTAAATGGGATTCTATAATGGAAGGTATGAATATTAATAACCGCGACATTAGCAGGCAAGATGTAACAATGAGCCTCAATTATTTCAAACTAAGAAAAATAAAGAAGATGTTTGACGAAAACCAAAGAGATATAGAAAAAGCAGCCACTTTTGAGGAGCAGATGGATTTGATTAAAATTCACAAAGTGCTTAAAGACGAAGAACAAAAAATAACAAGACAGTTAGGAACCGTTATTTTCAAATAAAGTTGTCGCATTTTTATTATAAGAAAACGCACCGCTGCTCATCTGTTTTCCTCTGATATTATTATCCCTATATTTTCAAAACAAAAAAAGTGCACTCAAGATTTGAATGCACTTCCTATAAAAGTCTTAAAAGTCAATTATTTTTCTAAGGGGCTTTTTTTACCAGCTAATAACTTTTCGACCGTTGCCTGCAAACGCCTGGTTCGGGTATCTTGTCTTTTAGCACCTTCAATCCATTGTACAAATTCTTTTTGGTTTGTGGTCGATAGGTTTTGAAAGAACTCTCTCGCTTTTTTATGTCCCGAGAACATTTTTTCCAGTTCGACCGGTGCAACAACAAGATTTTTATCGAAGTCAACACCTTTTAATTCTACTTTTTTTACTTCTGGCAATTTCTCAGGTTCAGATACTGCCGGTACAATAGAATCAGTCTTTTCAAAAGAATCAGTCTTTTCAAATCGCAATGCGCTCCATACATGGTCTATGGTAACCTCACAAACACTGACAAAATTATTACTCGATAAAATTTCCCAATTGCAATCTCTGTTAAGATCGCTGGCTATTTTACTGGCCGTTTTAGGATAGGCTATCCAAAGTTTGCCATCGTTATTCAATACCGGAATAACATCTTTCATAATGCCATTCAACTGGTTGCCGTTTATTGCAAAAACAAGAGCAAAATCTATCTTTTTAATCCTCAAAAGCGGTGTAACGTTTTTTGAGTAAGATAACTTTATGAATTGCTTCTCGATTGAAGAAGGAAGACCTTGAATAAGAAAATTTTTTTCGTTGGAGATTTCTAATTTTGCAAACAAAGTTTGTTGACACATGCCTCAAAAATATTTAAGGTTATCGAAAATGAGGAGCAAAGGTAAAAAAAAGAACTTATAAGTAAAGAAAAAAGTCGCTTTAAAGCGAACTTCAAAGCGACTTTTGGTGTTAAAAAGAGGTCAAACCCTCTATTTTGATCCCATTGGGCGATAATATTTTAAAGCTTCCGGCATTTGTTGCTGCAATCTTTGTATACGATTACCTTCGGCAGGATGATCGCTCAAAAATTCGGGTGGCCTTTGTTGCCCGCTGCTCATAGCTTCCATTCTTTGCCATAAAGGAATTGCTTCCCGCGGATTATACCCTGCTAATGCCGCAAATATTAACCCATACTTATCTGCCTCATATTCCTGGTTACGACTATGAGGTAGCGATACTCCTATAGTAGATCCCGCATCGTATGCCTGTAAAAATAGATTTCTTGTTTCTGCAGGTTTACTCGATAAAGCAACTGAAAGAGCAGCTCCACCTAATTGTTGTATTAATCCTTCGCTCATTCTTTCACTTCCGTGGTTAGCAACGGCGTGGGTTATCTCATGCCCCAGCACTATAGCTAATGCAGCCTCATTTTGAGTAACTGGTAGCAGGCCTGAATAAACAACGATTTTACCACCCGGCATACACCACGCATTTACCTGATTACTTGCAACCAGGTTATATTCCCACCGATAACCCTCAAGTTCTTTACCAAGACCTTTTTTAGTGTAAAAATCTGTTATAGCTGAGGCTATTCTGCTTCCCACCCTTTTTACCATTTCAGCGTCCTTACTTTGAGAAGAACTTACAACTTTATTTTCAGACAAAAACTGGTTGTACTGGGTGACGGCCATTTGTTGAACTTGATCCTCCGAAACCAAAGACAGTTGTTTGCGACCTGTAATGGCATTGGTGGTACAAGCGGCAACCAGCATCATTACAAGAATGCTTAATAAAGTTAGTTTATTTTTCATACTCATTTTTCGTAGCTATAAACAAGAATGATACCAAGAGAAAGATGGTTTATAACAGTTTATAAACAAGAAACAAAAAGAGTACGGTTCTTAAATAAATTAGAAAAACTGTAACAATTTTTAGTCTTAATCTTTTCTGCTATTCTTTCTCCTGTCGCGGTGTTTTAAGATTGGAACCTTACTTTCAGTTCCTTTGAGAATGCGGTTAATATTTTTTTGGTGGGTTAATATAACCATTAAAGCAACAGAGACTGCAAAAATTCTGTAAAGAGGTTCTTTTTCGTTCCAGATAAAAAGTATGAAAACTGCAAACGATACGCTAGCCAGAATAGAACTTAAAGAAACAAAGCGTGTTAAAAACAAAACTAAAAGAAAAACGCCGACACAACATACGGCAACGATGGGTTGAAGTGCTATGATCATTCCAAACAAAGTTGCGACTCCTTTCCCCCCTTTAAAGTCTGCGAAGATGGGGAAGATGTGCCCCACGATAGCTGAAAGACCAAGGCCGACCATAAAGTTGGTTTTCGCAAATGCGTTGTTCATATAATAAGGCATAAAAACAACTAACGATGTAGCAACAAGCCCCTTTAAAACATCTATTACCATTACGAAAGTGCCCCATTTTGCTCCCAGAACTCTATATGTATTTGTGGCGCCTGCATTGCCACTGCCATAATCCCTGATATCTACATCAAAAAAATGTTTACTGACCCATACAGAAGTTGGTATTGAACCGAAAATATAGGCTAATATGAATAGTAACAGTTCTGACATATAAGAGATCGAAAAAAACTTTAGAAAGCAAATTTATAATTAAAACGGCAAAACGAGCCCGGGGTTCTAACCTTGATATTGTATTAAAATGCAAAGCCAATTGCTTCTTTCTACTGTTGAGCAATGCACACCTCCTTTTGAAGTAAAAACAGCAACTATCTCATTTTCATCTTCTTTTAGTAACCCACTTATTAAAAGTTGTCCACCGGAATTGATACCGGAAAGCAAAGAGCCGACATTAGAGAGAATAACACTTTTATTGATATTAGCCAGGATGACGTCAAAATCTTCATCTTCACAAAAAGAGTTGGCCTTCTTTATTTGTATTTTTTTACAACCATTCTTTTCAATATTCTCTGTCGCATTCTCAATACTCCAATCATCTATATCTATAGCCAGCACAAATTCACTACCAAGTTTTTCCGCTAAGATGGCTAATACACCTGTTCCGGTACCAAAATCTGCCACTCGCTTGTTTTTAAAATTAAGTTTACTCATTTCACAAATCATCATATAAGTGGTGGAATGATGACCAGTTCCAAAACTCATTTTTGGAGTTATGATAATTTCGTGTTCCTTATCAAAAAAAGGCTGGTGAAAATCAGCCCTGATAGCACAAAAATCATTAACTGCAACGGGTTGAAAATTACTTTCCCACAACGCATTCCAGTTTTGTTCTTTAACAACCGTTTCAGTGTAACTCAATCTGTAGTTTGAAAGAATATTTTGAATGAGAGAAGGATTATATTTTTCCGAATCAATAAAGCAAAGCAATTCGTGATCATTTTCTTCAAATGCATCAAAGTCTTCCATTGATAGCTGCGCTATTATTTGCTCTCTTATCTGCTCATCCTCTACTTGTATATTTATTTGTACTGTTTCCATCATATCCTTCAAATTTATTATTATCCGTTTAAATCGTTCAATGCCAATCCGGTTTCCTGCGTAATATTAACTGTATTGTGTGCTTGAAAAAGATCAACCACCGCCAGTTTCTACCCTTGCCTTAGATTACAACTTACTTTTTCACACATACCCTTTGCTTGTAACAGCAAGTTTCTATGCAATAACATTGGTCTCGGCTTATCTTAACTTACTACTTATACTCACTCAATAACTTTTCAAAATATTGCTCCTTTGGTATGGCACCTTTTTTTAACGCCGTATATTCATTATGTAAAAAATAGGTAAGGCAGCGGCTGTTGATTATGCTACATTCGAAAGACTATTATAGAATTCTTGAGGTACGTCCTTCTGCTTCACAGGCTGACATTAAAAAATCTTATCGAAGGCTTGCATTGCAATACCACCCGGACAAAAACCTGGGTAGCGAGCTTTATGAGGCCAGGTTTAAAGATATAACTGAGGCGTACAGAGTTCTTTCAGATACGAGAAAACGGGGAGAATACAACAGGACTCGAGGTATCTTCTCACGGACTGAAAAAAAGAAGAATGATCATACAACTACTCCCCAAATGCTATTAAACCAAACGATTGAACTTAGACGAAAAGTGGCCGCATACAATCCTGATCGTATGAATAAACTTGCTCTGTCTCACCAAATTCAACATATTTTATCAAACTATAACATACATATACTAAAGCACAACAATGACTCAAAATTAAACACACGCATCATAGAAGAAATGATGGCTTGTGCGAGACTTCTGCCATTTGCAGATGTAGAAAAAATTTGTTTTCGACTAACAGAAATTGCAGGTAGCGATAATAATATGTATAGGAAAATTTATGACTTTTCTAAAGAAATCAGAATGCAAACCGTTTGGAATAGATATAAATTACTTGTCGCTGTTTTGCTGGCAATTATCCTGTGTTTCACCATTTATTTTGCCGCAAAAGCTATTTGACCAAATGTAAGTCCGAGGTTACCAACAAAGTGACCTTAATTCAGAACTATTAAAACCACATGTAAAAAGTATTAAAAGGTGTAGTTTGCCTTTTTCCATTCCCATTACTTTTTCTTTGTATTCACTTAATGTATATAGCAAAAAAATCCATATCGAATATGTATGCATATCTCACGATTGTTCGCTATCCCAGGTGGTTAGCCTGGGGAGGCTTTTTGTCGATGGCTTATTTTCGTTTTCCCTTATACTTCAATAAAAAACTACTTTTTTACAAACTGATGGGCTGCGGTAAAAACGGCACTTTTGATAAAACACCTGACTTAAGGCAATGGTGTTCTCTAATTGTTACTTCTACTTTGGAAGCAGGGGCTAACAAGCATATTATAGAATACAAGGGATTATATGGGAACTTTATAGATCAGTGGTGGAAGTTTTTTAAATGCAGCAAATGGACGATTGTGCTGGAACCCATAGAAGGTCATGGCACGTGGGATGGCAAAGAAGCTTTTGGAATTTTGCCAAAGAGCTCCAATTATGAAGGACTGATTGCTGTACTTACCAGGGCAACTATAAAAGTTAATCGTTTGTCAAGCTTTTGGCAACACGTAGAGGGTGTTGCAGAAAAAATGTCTTCTTCAAAAGGCTTTATAACATCGCTAGGAATTGGTGAAATCCCTTGGGTAAAGCAAGCAACTTTTAGTATTTGGGATAGCAAGGAAAGCATGAAAGCGTTCTCCTACAAAATGCAAGAACATGTTGAAGTTATACGAAAAACAAGAGAAGAAAAATGGTATAGTGAAGATATGTTTATACGCTTTAAAATAATTGCTTCGATTGGTAGCATTCGCAATGTAAACCCGTTAGAAGGAAAATTGTAATTTTGGAAAGCATATGCATACTCATATCTATTTTATCAAAGTTTTCCATTTTTCCGCAGCACTGCTGCTGGTGAATTATTTCATTCCGGATAAAAGTTTTTATCCGGGCTCTACTTCTTCCGAAAGCTTTATTTGAGACCCGTTATCCGCCAGTGTTTATGAAGAATATTAAGTTAATTGAAGTTGCGTCAGAAATTGGAGCCGGCACCCGTGGAGCTAGCCTGGGCATAGATGCGATAAAAATCGCAGCACTCGATTTTATGAGTAATTTTTTTGTTCACTTTCCTTCTGAAAAAATTACTACAGAAAATAATATTCTTTTCGAACCAATTTCTTCTCCTTATGCAAAACGAATCAAAGGTATTTGCACAATGTATGAGCGGGTCAGCAAGTCGGTGATGACGACTATCAAAAATAATTTTTTTCCTGTTGTTTTAAGTGGCGATCATAGCATAGCGGGTGCAACTATAGCAGGTATCAAAATGGCAAAGCCAGAATCGAGAATCGGTATAATCTGGATAGACGCACATGCCGACTTACATACTCCGTATACTACTCCGTCAGGCAATATGCACGGAATGTCTTTGGCTACCGCCTTAGCAGAAGATAATGCAGAAAGCAGTGCCCATGAGTTAGACAGAGAGACCGAAAAATATTGGCATCATCTGCAAAACCTTGGTAACATATCTCCTAAAGTACTGGGCGAAGACATCGTTTTTATTTCGCTTCGCGATTATGAACGGGAAGAGAAAGCATTAATAGATAAACATGGAATGAAGGTAATTTCTACCGCTGAAGTGCGAAGAAAAGGACCGGAAAGTGTCGTTCGATCTGTAGTCAGACACTTAAGCAATTGCACCGACCTATATGTCAGTTTCGACGTTGACTGCCTTGATTCAACTATAACAAAAGGAACAGGAACACCTGTGAGCAATGGGCTGCGAGAAAGAGAAGCAGAGGACCTTGTTAGCAAGTTTATGCAGAATCGAAAAATCTGCTGTTTTGAAATTACTGAGGTCAATCCAACCTTAGACAGAGAAAACTTAATGGCAGAAATTGCTTTCAATATATTACAACGAAGTGTAAATATTTTACTGATGAATTAAAGCATATTTAAAGCACAATAAGAGCTGTATTTTCAATCCTTTTTTTCATGATTTTCTGGTTTCTTTATGAAACTTTCATTTACTTGCTTATCAGCTTCATCAATAGCTTTATCTTCTGAAAATTCACCCTCTGCATCAATAGTAACAGATGTGCCGCTTTCGTTCAAAATAAATTTGCCGCCGTTATTGTCTGCAAGGCCCTTATTTTTATCCTTGTTCATTTAAATATTTTTTTGAAGAATACAATTCTTACGCCATCTATTCCTCATCAAACCTTTTGCATCGACGCTCACCTTATGATGTTCAAATTACATCAGTAGTATTTTATCATAGGACCAGTCAGCAGGAAAAATTTTTGCAAGCGGATTTAAAAAATCTGGCGTGATATTTTTGCCAGGCTCAGGCCAAAGATGAGGACAAGAGTAGTTTTCTGCTATAAATAATAGAAAAGGCCTAAGCCCACAATTATTGTAAATAGAACCGGCAAAAGAGTACATCCGAATTTCGTTTAAGAGTAAATGCTTAATTTTGCGCTCCGTGTTTAAAATACACATATTACTTTTTATACTGCTTACAAGAAAATTAAAAGAACTTATAGCTTATCATGCCGACAAAAGTTACAAAAATAGGTGTCTTAACATCGGGTGGAGATAGCCCGGGAATGAATGCAGCAATAAGAGCGGTGGTTCGCACGGGTATATATCATGGTTTAGAAGTGTTTGGTGTAATGAGAGGATATAGCGGAATGATTGATGATGACATTTTTCAAATGGAAAGCAGAAGCGTTGCAAACATCATTCAACGTGGCGGAACCATCTTAAAATGTGCGAGGAGCAACGAATTTAGAGAACCGGCCGGCCGTGTAAAAGCGTACGAAAACTTGAAAAAAAGAGGAATTAATGGACTAGTTGTTATTGGTGGTGATGGAAGTTTTAAGGGCGCACAAAAATTTAGTAACGAGTTCGACATTCCATGTATAGGATTACCAGGAACGATAGACAAAGATATAGCAGGCACCGACTTTACGATAGGATTTGACACAGCGGTTAACACAGCGGTAGAAGCTATTGATAAAATAAGAGATACTGCTGACGCACATGACCGCCTGTTTATAGTAGAAGTGATGGGTCGGGATGCCGGTTACATAGCTTTACATAGTGGTATTGCCACTGGTGCAGAGAACATTCTTATACCCGAAACAAAAACCAATATTGATGAATTGGTAAATTCTCTTGGGGAGAAAGAAAAAAGAAGAAAACTGGTAAACCTGGTAGTAGTTGCCGAAGGCGATGAATTTGGAGGTGGTAATGAGATTGCCCGCATCGTGAAACAACGCCTTCCTAATATAGATACCAGGGTTTGTATACTGGGTCATATTCAGCGTGGTGGTGCACCCACATGTCTAGACAGGCTTATCGCGAGTAGAATGGGCTATCATGCCGTGGAAAGTCTGATACAGGGAAGATATAATGTAATGGTTGGTATTGTAAATAATAAACTTCATTACACTCCGCTTGATCATGCAATTAAAGCAAAACAGAAATTAAGTAATCAATGGCTTAAAATTGTAAAAATTTTAGCTAGCTAAAACCAGGGAAACAATTTGTTGGTTAATTCCATCCAATCCCTTCAAAAAAATCATTAACCTTATTAATACAATACAACAAAAATGTTACAAGAAATTGAAACCTCGTGCAAGCAAACAGAAAATCGTGCTTTAATGGAAAAGATGACCCACAGGACGAAAATTGTTGCCACTGTTGGCCCTGCCTGTGATACTTACGACAAGCTGCTCGATCTTGTACATGCGGGGGTAAATGTATTTCGTCTGAACTTTTCTCATGGTAGTCATGAAGATAAATCACAGATTATACAACATATCAGGAACTTGAATGATGCCGAGTCTTTAAATATTTCAATTTTAGGAGACCTTCAAGGACCTAAACTAAGGGTTGGCGAGATAGCTAACAATGCCCTCAAAGTTGAAGTCGGCGATATACTGACGTTTACCAACGAAAAATGCATTGGTACACTGGAAAGGATCTATGTTTCGTACCCCAATTTAGCGGGCGATGTAAAAATTGGAAACATTATTTTAATTGATGATGGTAAGCTAGAAGTAAAAGTTTCAGACATTTTAAGTAATGGAGATGTAAAGGTCGAAGTAACTCTTGGCGGCGTTCTGTCATCAAAAAAAGGTATCAACCTTCCTGACACCAAAATTTCTTTACCGGCATTAACAGACAAAGATCTTGAAGACCTTGCTTTTATCATAGAGCAGGAACTTGACTGGGTTGCCTTATCTTTTGTGAGAAGTGTAAATGACATACAAATTCTAAGAGATAAATTAGATGAAAAACAAAGCAAGTCAAAGATTATTGCAAAAATTGAGAAACCTGAAGCAATTGCCAACATTCGTGATATCATTAACGCAAGTGATGCTATTATGATTGCACGAGGAGATTTGGGAGTAGAAATGCCTGTTGAAAAAGTGCCAATGATTCAAAAAAGCATTATCAAAAAATGCCTTCACCGTGCAAAACCAGTCATAGTAGCTACCCAAATGATGGAAAGTATGATTGACCGCGTGAAACCGAACAGAAGTGAGATCACAGACGTAGCGAATGCGGTATTAGAAGGAACCGATGCTGTGATGTTAAGTGGTGAAACAGCGACGGGGCAGCATCCCGCCTTAGTGGTGCAAACGATGGTTAAGATTATTGCTGAAGTAGAAAAAGAATATCGATACAATCGTGAAGAAGATTTGAAACCGCAAATTCATTCTCCATCTTTCTTAAGTGATGCCGTGTGTTACAACGCCTGCAAGATAGCAAGAGATGTAAATGCCGACGCTGTCATAGGTATGACAAAAAGTGGCTATACAGGTTTTGTGTTAAGTAGCTATCGGCCTAAGTCACCTTTATTCATTTTTTCCAAAGAAAAGTCTTTAATCAATCAATTAAGTTTAAGTTGGGGCGTAAGAGCGTTTTTCTATACCGAAGAAGAAAGCCTCGATTCTATTATTGAAGATCAGATTACTATTTTAAAAGAAAAAGGATATCTGAAAACCGGCGATACAGTAGTAAACACTGGTAGCACTCCGGTTCATCTTCATGTGCCTACGAACATATTAAAAATTTCAAAAGTGGAATAAACTATCCAATTAAATTTACAAAATCCTCACTAATAGATATTGGGAATTTTTTATTTAGAAGTATTTATGTAACGTTTACCATGTTTACTTCCATGGCACTGAGCGATGAAGCAAAGTGATACCATATTTTACTGCTACTATTTATTGTTTCGCACCTACACCAACTCTATTTTTTATACATTCGCATCTTGCACGACTCGACATTAGGCGCGAGAGCACTGTCAAAATTTAATTAAACATCTGATATAATTTTTTGCGGCAACGAAAATGGACCCACTGATTTCGGGTTCAATAGAGTATAAGGTAATGAGTGAGTGCGCCTGATTTTATAAAATAGTAACATTTATCCAGAGAAATATAAATAACGATTCATGCAAAATCCGAGATTAAACGTAGATCTTACCGACAGCTTCGAAAAAATTCCAGTAAAAATTTTCCCAACACCAAAAGATGGTTCTGCCTTCGTTGCGCAAGAGATTACACGCAAAATAAGAGAAACCCAGGCAAATGGGCAACCTATAGTGCTGGGCCTGGCTACCGGCTCTACACCTGTCTCCTTATATAAAGAGTTGGTTAGAATGCATAAAACAGAAGGGTTAAGTTTTAAAAACGTAACGACATTTAATCTCGATGAATATTACCCGATAGAAAAAGAAGCTTACCAGAGTTACTACAGCTTCATGCACCGCCAACTATTCGATCATATAGATATAGACCCTGCTAATATTTTTATTCCCAACGGAGAATTGCCAAAAGAACAAATTAAAAAGCATTGCCAGGAATATGAACAATTAATTGAGGCAAAGGGTGGAGTTGATATACAAATTTTGGGTATCGGTAACAATGGTCACATTGGTTTCAATGAGCCTGGTTCCAGCATATTCTCGAAGACCAGGCTTATTACACTTGACAACAGCACGCGTATTGCTAATAAAAGGGATTTTCAAAATATATCTCACGTACCAAGATTAGCGATCACAATGGGACTTAACACCATTATGAAAGCAAAAAAAATATTTTTAATGGCGTGGGGCACGAAGGATGCGATCGTCGCGCAGTCAGTTGAGGGAGACATGACAGAGCATGTTCCTGCAAGTTTTCTACAGCAACACAACGACTGCACTTTTGTAATAGATGAATCTGCAGCGGCAGAACTTACAAGGTTTAAATCGCCCTGGCTGACAGGTGAAATAGAATGGACGCCGGCAAGCATAAAAAAAGCGGTGGTAAACCTGGCTTTGAAAACAAAAAAGCCGGTGTTGAGCCTTACTACCTACGATTACAATGAAAATGGGTTGGGTGATTTGCTGGTTGAAAAAGGCGATGCTTATGAGATTAACCTGCAGGTTTTTTACATGCTGCGAGACACCATCACCGGTTGGCCAGGTGGCAAACCCGACTCGGTAATTCCGGGACATCCTGAGCGTAGCGAGATCCAACCAAAACGGTGTATAATATTTTCACCGCATCCTGATGATGACATAATTAGCATGGGTGGTACTTTTATGCGTTTAGTTGACCAGGGCCATGAAGTACATGTTGCTTACCAAACCAGCGGAAATATTGCGGTAACAGATGAGTTCGTAACCCGTTTTCTTGACTTTGCTGTTGGATTTGAAGATATGTTTGGCATCGACAACAACACAAGTAAAGAGCTTTTGTCTTCCGCTCAGATGTTTCTTGCAAGAAAGAGAAAAAACGAAAGAGATACGCCGGAAATCAGGGCAATCAAGGGTTTGATAAGAAGATGTGAAGCAAAAGCAACCTGTCGTTACGCAGGAATAACAGACGATAGGGCACACTTTCTTAACCTGCCTTTTTATGAGACAGGAACAGTAGAAAAAAAACCAATGGGAGAAGAAGACGTGTGGATAACAATGGATATCTTAAGAAAGATAAAACCACATCAAATTTATTGTGCCGGGGACTTGGCCGATCCGCACGGCACCCATAAAGTTTGCCTTGATATCATTTTTGAAAGTATGAGGAGGTTGAAAGAGTTAGCAGAAGATTGGGTAAACGACTGTTGGATGTGGTTGTATAAAGGTGCGTGGCAGGAATGGAGTATATCTGAAATTGAAATGGCAATACCAATGAGTCCTGATCAGTTGCTGAAGAAAAGATTTGGAATTTTTATTCATCAATCTCAAAAAGACATGGTTCCATTTCAGGGTAGCGACAGTCGTGAGTTCTGGCAGAGGGCTGAAGAAAGAAATAAAAATACCGCTGACCTGTATGCCCAATTAGGTATGACACAGTATTCAGCAATAGAAGCATTTGTGCGCTATCATTACTAAACCAATTCTCATTCTGCAATATTGCAAAAAAATATTGTTTTTGAAATACCTGATGTAGAAGATTAAAAAACCGGCTTGTAGTAACTATAACGCTGGTTTTTTTATTATTTATTGTACGTCTATCAAGCTAATGTCGAAATAGAGTACTGAATTTGGCGGAATTTTTTCACCTAAACCATTACAACCATAAGCCAATGAAGAAGGAATGATAAGCTTAATTCTACCGCCTTTTTTTATTAAAGGCAAGCCAAGTCCCCACCCTTCTATTAAACCTCCTAATTTCCATCCTGTTTTAGATGCATCCATGCCCTGATCAAACTGACTGCCATTGAGAAGTTGGCCTATGTAGGTAATATAAACTTTCGAATTTAGAGTAACTTGAGCTGTTCCTGTTCCAGGATCGATTATCTGATAATAGATACCACTCGTATGTCTTTGGGCTGCTATTCCCTTTGTAGCTGCATAAGTAGTGATCTGAGCTTCTTCCGCTAGAGGAGAAACAGGCATGCAACCTTGCTGTTTTTTTGAACATGAGCCGGTAAACACAAGAAAAATCAACACCCATAGAAAATCCTTCATTTCAGTCTTACCTTTTGTTATTCAGTTTCCTTGCCTATTTGACTCTTTATATCGTCGTCTTGCTGCATAAGTGCTGAAGATTTTTCCAATTTCTTTTTATAAGATAATTCTAAAAAACGCTGTTCATTCATCTCCCATCTGAAACGCCTGTAAAAAATGCTACAAAAAATAGTGATAAGAATAACGGCTAGAACTAATACGATAGGAGTAGATTGACTATTCGCCACCATAGTGGCTCTCGTATACCAGCCAGAAATATAATTTAAAAGAATACCGATGCCAATTAATAAACCAAGCGGCAGGCCGAAATGAAGTTGACTTAAAAATGTAGTTTTCTTCTCTCTGTTATTTCTCCAATAGATTAAGAAATTTTCTTCCTCTTCTGTCAGCATATGTAAAGGTAACATCAAAAAAGCTACATTGCAGAAGCTTTTGATTGAAGAGATATTTGAAAGGTTATGCTTTTCCTTTCCAATTGATTAAGTTTACGAAATATAAATTTTTTACTTGTGAAATTTGATGACCAACTGGCCGCTTATCTTTATGAGAACAAAACTTTAAGGCTTGAGGGAATAGGGACTTTTACACTTGATAATAAAGTTAACGTGCTAAATGAGCAGGAGAAAGAGATTTATTATCCAATTGACGGGCTCTTATTTACATATAATCCCAAAGCCACTGCAGATGATGATGTTATCAAATTTCTGGTAAAAAAGCTCCATAAAATCGAACCTTTAATTCGTTCAGATCTCGAATCTTACTTATCCACCGTTAAGCAGTTCATCAACTTAGGAAAGCCTTATACTATACAAGGTATTGGTACGCTTAGTAAAAACAACCAGGGTACCTACGAGTTTACTCCAGGTAACTTTTTGCCGGTAAAAGAGGAATTAAACCCCAGAAGAGAAAATGCAGAACACAATTATCCTGTAAGGTCGCAATCTAATGCAGGAAGAGTATTTGTTATTATACTGGTTGTAGTCGCCGGTTTGGCTGCTTTAGGCGGTATTGGATGGAGCGTTTCTAATTTCCTTTCAAATCACTCCACTGCAAATAATGACGGACAACAAGAAGTTTCTGATACGTTAGCTGAAAGACCGTCGGACTCTTCGATACCAACTACTGAGCGATCAATATCTCAAAACCCAGGGTCGGCTTCAACTGTCGATGATATAGCTGGTTTACGCAATGATTCTACAAACTATAAAGTGATTTTCGAAATCACTACCAGCAAAGAAAGAGCTCATAGGAGGACTGTGCAATTGCACAACTATCATCACAATAGTAAGTATGACACAACTCATGTAGGAGAAATTGTAAGATACCGTTTGTTTTTGCCTGTGAGAATAAGGGTTTCTGATACTACGAGAGTTAAGGACTCGCTTAGTACATTTCTTGGTTCAAAGGTTTTTATAGAAAAACAGTAAAATCATAACCTACCAGATTTTCAAAGCTATGCTGAGTCAGCCTTTGAGTCAGATATGATATTTACTTCATATCCCTCACCAAGGTTTATTACCCCATTTTTTTTCAGCTCTAATCTTGATGTTCTTTTGATTTTTTACAATAAGTGATAAATCAGAAAATGAACTTCCCTTGTACCACTAAAAGAAGAGACACGAAATTTTAATCTTAAGCAAATAAACTGCTCTTTTTCTTTATCCCTTACCCCTTTAGAGTCTCTAAAAAATATTCTCTCAAAAAAAATCCCCTGTTGCATGCAACAAGGGATTTTTTATCTCGACATCCTACTTTCGATTTTAGATTTCGGAATTTCAACTTATTAATAATCCATTCCACCCATTCCACCTGGCATTCCACCTGGCATTCCTGCACCGGCAGATTTAGGTTCTGGTCTGTCAGCTACTACACATTCAGTAGTTAACAACATACCTGCAATTGATGCAGCATTTTCGAGGGCTACACGTGTAACTTTAGTTGGGTCGATAACACCGGCAGCAAATAAATTTTCGTACACTTCAGTGCGGGCATTGAAACCGAAATCACCAGTACCTTCTTTAATTTTCTGTACTACGATTGAACCTTCAATACCGCTATTAATAACGATTTGACGTAATGGCTCTTCGATAGCACGTTTAACGATTTGGATACCAGTAGTCTCATCTTCGTTTATGCCTTTCAAACTCTCAAGAGCTTCGATAGCACGAACGTAAGCAACACCACCACCAGGTACGATACCTTCTTCAACAGCAGCACGGGTTGCGTGAAGGGCGTCATCTACACGGTCTTTCTTCTCTTTCATTTCAACTTCAGTAGCAGCACCAACGTAAAGAACTGCAACACCACCGCTTAATTTAGCAAGACGCTCTTGCAATTTCTCACGATCGTAGTCAGAAGTTGTATTCTCAATTTGAGATTTGATTTGGTTTACGCGGTTAGTGATATTTTCTTTTTCACCTTTACCTCCAACAACAGTTGTATTGTCTTTGTCTATGGTTATAGAAGCTGCAGTACCTAAGTAAGATAAGTCAGCATTCTCCAGTTTGTAACCTTGTTCTTCGCTGATAACAGTACCTGCAGTAAGAACGGCGATATCCTGCAACATCTCTTTACGACGATCACCAAAACCCGGAGCTTTGATAGCCGCAACTTTTAATGTACCACGCAATTTATTTACAACCAATGTAGCCAATGCTTCACCTTCCAGGTCTTCAGCAATTATAACAAGAGGACGACCGCTTTGAGCAACTTTCTCCAAAATGTGAAGAATATCTTTCATCGCAGAAATTTTCTTATCATAAATAAGAATGTAAGGATTCTGCAATTCGGCTTCCATTTTTTCGCTGTTAGTAACGAAATAAGGGCTTATATAACCACGGTCAAATTGCATACCTTCAACAACATCAACGGTTGTGTCTGTACCTTTTGCTTCCTCAACAGTAATAACACCTTCTTTACCAACTTTTTGCATTGCTTCAGCAATCAGCTTACCAATTGTTTCGTCGCTGTTAGCAGAAATAGTAGCAACCTGTTCGATCTTGCTGCTGTCGTTACCTACTTGTTGGCTTTGACTTCTCAAATTAGCAACTACAGCCGCAACTGCTTTGTCTATGCCACGCTTAAGATCCATTGGGTTAGCACCGGCAGCTACGTTTTTCAATCCTTCATTGATGATAGATTGAGCCAAAACTGTAGCGGTAGTAGTACCATCACCTGCAATATCAGCAGTTTTAGAAGCTACTTCTTTCACCATTTGAGCACCCATGTTCTCAATAGCATCGTCGAGTTCGATTTCTTTTGCAACAGTGACACCATCCTTAGTTATAGAAGGAGCACCAAACTTTTTCTCGATTACTACGTTACGACCTTTAGGTCCCAGGGTTACTTTCACTGCGTTAGCCAGTGTATCAACACCCTTCTTCATCTTATTTCTTGCCTCGATTTCGAAGAAGATTTGCTTTGCCATAATTATTCAATTTGAAAATTAATTGATTTGAAAATTTGAGAATGAAATAGTGAAAACGATGCATTGTACTTCTATTAGCACATTAGCACATTTTCAAATTAGCACATTTTTAGACGATTGCGAGAATATCACTTTCTCTCATGATGAGGTATTCACCACCTTCTACAGAAATTTCTGTTCCCGCATATTTGCCATACAAAACGGTATCACCTACTTTTACAGTTACAGGCTCATCTTTTTTACCTGGCCCTGCAGCAACTACTAAACCTTTTTGAGGTTTTTCTTTCGCTGTATCAGGAATGATGATTCCACCAGCAGTTTTCTCTTCAGCCGCAGCGGGCTTTACAATTACCCTGTCATGCAAAGGGGTAATGTTTAAATTCTGTTCAGCCATACTTTTATTTTTTGTTTTAGTAAAAAATTGTGGTCCGAACTCATCCATCGACTATTGTGCCATTAGTTATAAAAAAGTCAAATTAGCAGTTCCTGTCACGTTTTAACCCACCCCTTGCATTAATGACAGGAATGCAATCAAGTGATGACATGGCTTTATCAGCGGGCGCACCATGAGAGTCAATTTTAAGCGATTCAAATATAGAAATTACGTTCTGGCTCCGGGCAACCTACTAACAAACCACGAGATAGTGCATAAGAATCTGTCATTACGTCAAATTCTCATTTACCTCGGTTATCCTTTCATTCAATTTCATAATTTTTTATTGGTGGGTTTAAAAAAGGTACCTAATTGCTATCTTCGCTGCCCAATAAAGTTCTTTAGGAAATGATCAGTAGAAGAAACATTAGAGTCAAAGTGATGCAAACGCTTTACACATTAAACACTACAGATGGACAAAATCTTCCAGAGCCTGTTAAATTATTAAAAAAACAGGTGGATGCTTCAGGTCAGTTATTTATATATCTTTTGTACATTTTGTCAGAGGTAGCCCGATACTCCGAAAAAGACGCACTAAAGAGAGCGTCTAAAAACCTTCCCAGTACACAGGATCTCAACGTAAATACTAAATTGTCAGGAAATGAATTTCTATGGAAAATCTTAGAAAACAGGTCATTTAAAAAAGCAGTTGAAGACGAAAAGCCTTATTTGATAGATGATAATCAGCAGCAGATTAGGAAAATCTATAATCAGTTAACAGAGACCGAATCATACAGCAAATACATACAGTTACAAAGCCGGGATAAAAAATCTGAAAAAGAAATCGTCGTCTTCATTTTTACCAATCTGATGCTTCCTTCCGAAGATTTTACCAGTCATGTCGAAGAGCATTTTACTAATTGGGATGATGACTCGGAGATGATGAACCAGTTGATGCTAAACTACCTTCAAAAGCCGGCAAGTTATGATCTTAAGGAGATGATATCATCAGAGAAATGGGAGTTTGCAAAAGGGCTTTTAAGCACTGTAAGAGAGAAAAGAGAATACGTACTGGAACTTATAAAGCCCAAGCTGAAAAACTGGGATGCAGAAAGAATTGCTGTTCTTGACATGATACTGATGGAAATGGGAGTTTGCGAGCTGTTATTTTTTGAAACCATTCCTACCAAGGTTACGATCAATGAATACATTGATTTGGCAAAGGCTTATAGTACGCCACAAAGCGGGCAATTTGTAAATGGTATATTAGACAACATTCATAAAGACCTTGCCAGCCAGGACAAAATTCATAAGGTAGACTTCAAACAAAAAGCGTAGTAGTGACATTCGTTTATGAAAATATACTTTTTTATCATAGTTGTTTTTTTCAGTTTTACAGCTTGTCAAAACCAGGATAATCAGCAAAAAGATGTGTCAGCTTTAGCTAAAGACACCTTAAATTTTACTACTATTCAATGGATAGATTCTTTGAAAGATATAGGTGCTGTTGAAGCGGGAAAAAAAACTGAAATAACCTTCCGTTTCAGAAATACCGGAAAAAAACCCCTTTTTATCATTTCTGCTGAACCGGGATGCGGTTGTACTGTTGCAGATTACCCTAAAAAACCTATTGCTCCCGGAGACGAAGGATGCATTACCGCAGCCTATAACGTAACGAATGGAACTATAGGAGAATTTAGAAAGAACATTCATGTAACTACCAACACAACAGGTACGCAAAGCCACTATATATACTTTTATGGTAGTATTAAAAACGAAACAGCCAGTATTGCTGCAAAAAGTATAGACACGGCAAAGATGGGTAAACGCTTATCAAAAGAATTAAATAGAAACCTTTTATTAAAACCAACTAAAAATTAATTACCGATGCTTCAGTTTTCTTATTTATTGATGGGCGATCCCAAAAACGGCGGTTCTGTACAGTTACTAATGATGGGCGCAATTATGCTTGTTTTTTGGTTATTTATGATTCGTCCGCAAGCAAAAAAAGCTAAGATGCAAAAGACCTTTATCAACGATTTGAAAAAAGGAGACAGAATTGTAACTATTGCCGGTATTCACGGAACTATTTACAAAGTAAATGACGACAATACTACTATCCAATTAGAGGTTAATCCGGGAAGTTATATTAAGATAGAAAAATCAGCAATTAGTCTTGAGTGGAGTCAGGCTCTTAATAAACCTTTAGCAGCAGCTGAAACAAAATAAAATCAGTAATTTAATAGCTGTAAAAAAAGATCCTGGCTGTTAGTTGATACAATCAACTTTTCAGCCCGGATTTTTTTATTTCAGAAAAATTAAAACAACTACTGAACCTAATTAGCATATGCTAAAGATTGGATTGACCGGCGGAATTGGTAGCGGAAAGTCGGTAGTAGCTAACATTTTTAATGTCTTAGGAATTCCTGTTTTTGATGCAGACAAGCAGGCCAAACTGATTATGGAAGCTGATGAAGAACTTATGCTATCCATTCAAAAAACATTTGGAGATGCAGCCTATACCGATGGTAAGCTAAACAGACCTTACCTGGCAAATATAGTTTTTAGCAATCCTGCCAAATTGGAAGTATTAAATGCGCTTGTACATCCGGCAACAATTAAAGCGGCAAGCCTATGGATGAAAGCTCAAGTTACTCCCTACGTTATAAAGGAGGCAGCTTTAATGTTTGAAGCAGGTTCTGCTTCACATCTCAATTATATTATCGGCGTGTCTGCTCCTCAATCCTTACGTATTAAAAGAGTAATGGAAAGAGATAAAGTAAGCAGAGATCAGGTTTTGTCAAGAATGAAGCAACAGATAGATGAAGCAATCAAAATAAGGCTGTGTGATTTTGTAATTGTAAATGACGGACAGTCATTGCTTATTCCGCAAGTGCTAGAACTTCATACTAAATTTATAACAATAGCGTTAAGTATTGAAAGAAAATAATTTCTTTCTTAGCTATTTATATTTTTCCGAGTCGTAGGTTCCTGCGTACTCACAAGGGTTTGAATAGATTGCCGTTCAATCATCAAAGCCTTTTCCACATGGCAAAGAAACAAATGAAACATCAATTAATTTGGTATTTTTGAAAATATGCAAATGAGATATCTGAAAGTTTTTAAACGAAAAATTCTGTTTTTGATCCTAATAGTAGGACTTATTATAGTAAGTTCAGTAACAAAGGGCAAAACCGCAGTAGTATTAAGTACAGTCACAGGTATACTACTAATAGTGATTGCCGTCTACTATATCGTATGGATCATTAGAACTCCTACTAAAAAGGAAAGTGATGAAGCTATATAAGAGATAAGACGTCCGTATGTTTTTACGATTTTCTTTTCAACTTTCACATCACATCTATTAACATCCCCAAATTTATCGTTCTCGCACCAGCAGATGTTATTTCTGCTGCTAAAGCTCCCAGGCTACCACAAGCTTTCTCCTTCCAGGTTATACGTTGACTGATTATAATAAAATGATTGATTAATGTCACTCACATCTTCATTTTCCTGTATTTCTTCCACATTTTTCACTGATGTATCAACACTCGTAAAAAGTTCTTTTTCTACACCTTTTATCTGGCTTCCGGTTATTTCCATTTCTTCTTTTCTATTATCTGTAAACATTTTTAGTTATTGAGTTAAAAAATCTTCTGACCTGTTAGTGATAAAATAATGCCACACACTTTTGAGACAATTTAATTAACAGTTTTACTTAAGTGTAATAACTTCCTTACTACATTTCCTTTCATCTAAAAATCTATTCTTTACATATAAGTATAAGTTAAATAACTGTCTGTTTCTCTTTTGAATTATTTTAACAGCTCCAGGAAAGCTCCAGGATGGCTGTTAATAGATTTAAAAATAGAGAAAACTATTCCTCTATTTTAGAAGCTTTTATCTATCGTATACCTTACGTTGTCGTCGCCCCATCGAAACTTCAAATGCCCTTTGTTCACCTTATAACGCGAAACCGCTTTAGAAGTTCACTTTTTATTAGTAAAAAAAACGAAACACTTGCGTTTGGTATCACTGTGAAATAAAAACAGCAGGCTCCATTATTGAAAATATTTAAGATAAATAACTGTGCAACAAAACAGGAAACCGGTGTTTATTATGATCATTGGGGCATCAGCGGGAGGACTAAATGCAATAAGCGAAATAGTTGCTCAGTTACCTGAGGAATTAGACGCTGCAATATTTATTGTTATTCATTGGTCGAAAATAGGATTGGGAGAATTTTGATAAATCGACTGCAGAAGTACGCTGCCTTTACATGTATCATTCCTAAAGATGGGGACGAAATAGAAGCCGGGAAAATTTATACAGCACCTCCAGACAATCACCTGTTAATAAGGACGGAAAAGCAGGCCTTGGATTTTGGGCCTCCGGAAAATCTTTGGCGTCCTTCTATAGATGTTTTATTCAGGTCTGCAGCCGCCCATTATGGAAATCGTGTAATTGGAATTATCTTAACCGGTTACTTAAATGATGGAACTGCGGGCATGTCATCCATAAAAAGAAGTGAAGGTTATTGTATAATTCAAGACCCAAGTCAGGCAGAGTACCCTGACGTGCTACTTTCGGTTTTAGATGCAATAGAAGTGAATTTTCGTGTTCCCCTGAGTAAAATGGGTGAAACAATAGTATCAATCATAGAACATGCAGCACCTAAACAAATGTAGCACAGGATGATGTGCTTAAGGAAGCGCAAATCGCCGAAAGGTCTGTAACTAATATAGAAACAGTCTCAGAATTAAAAAAACGGGCACTATATTCCTGTTCTGATTGTGGAGGAGATTTATGGGATATTACCAATAGTGAAATAAAAAGATTTAGATGTCATATAGGTCATGCTTATACTGAAAAAGATTTGTTGATAAAACAGGATGAAAACATTGAAACTACGCTATGGATTGCATTACGAATGATGGAAGAACGAAAAATATATACAAAAAACTAAGTTCGGAAGAAAGTATTAGGGTTATTGAGGCTGTCACTTTCTCACCAGCAGAAGGCTGATGAACTGGAGGAGCATATTGCCAAACTAAAAAATCTATTGATTTACACTCAGAAAGACAAGGTTGAAAACATGGGTTTGCCATCCTCCTGATTTACATTCAAATTCTTTTACTAAATTTCTATATCCGGGTGTTTTTTTTAGATGCGTGAGCATTAACTGCAGTTCAAACAAAATTTTTATGCCGTTACTTCATTGTTTCCACTACATCTTCACTCAATAACTCCTGCGTTTTTACCAACTTATGCAATACTTTCGATCTTTTTCTGCTTTCTTCAGCTTTTTCAAAGAATTCGTTTGCTGCACTTTCATTTCCTGCCTTTTTAAAGTTGTTTGCTATGTGTTCTAACAGCATCACCGCTTCTTCAAAAGTGCGCATGGTGCTCCATAGCTGCTCTTCAATGCTTTGGGTAACACCGTCTAATAATGTACTTGCCGAAAATGCATGTCCTGTATGACAACGATATCGCACCATTGTGCCTTCACTCAGGCTTACAAGCGCTCCATGGCATTCGGAACATGTAAAAGGAGTAAGTTCCCCTTTATGTAGAATCCCTAACTCTAAAGCGTTGCCGTTAGAAGCTATGACAACTTCTATGTTCATGAGCTCCATTTGCTCCGGTGTAATTTCATGCATCTCCGGTGCATTTTCCTTTATTATTTCTTGTAGAAGCACACCCATTTTCGCTACGGGAACTGAATAATCTACTTCCACCTCGTTCATTGCATTTAAGGGCATACTTTCGTACAGCGCATCTTTCGGGTCTTGCACGATACATAATCCTCCCACGTGTTTGATCGACCACATACCGGAAGTACCATCATTCAACATGCCCGAAAGCACAATACCGATAACCCTTGTTCCAAAATTGTAAGCAGCAGACCTGAATAAAACATCAACAGAAGGACGGAATCGATTTTCTTTAGGGCCTTTTCTTACCAAAACGTGCCCATTCTCTAAAAGAAGGTGATGATCAGGCGGAGCAACGTAAATGTGTTTTGATTTTATCTTTTCTCCGTCTATAGCGTGATTAGCCTTAAGAGGACCAAAATTAGTAAGGATATCAGGAAGGTTACTCGGCGTAGATGGATGTAGGTGCAGCACTACAAAAATAGAAGCATCAAAATTTTGGGGCAAAGTCTTTACAAAGGCAATCAGCGCATTTACACCTCCCGCAGAAGCTCCTATTACTATTATATCTCCTTTCTCCATATTTTTTTTTGAAAACTATTGTCGTCCAGGCCGAGGTCTACAAAATTTATTGGCGTTTGCTTTAAAACGCTTTTTTCTGAAACACACTATCTTTCACCAAAATCATGCTAATAGATAGACAATGTACAGGGTTGTAGAATTCTAAATTGTCTGTGGATAACTATACAATTTAGTCCAATCCAGTGAAAAAGCATATCGTTGTTTCTTTGATATTTTAATTTTAGATAAAACTTTGTTTGCTAGTTAATTACAAAATTATCCACATTCATAAATTTGCTTGCTACTTTTTTTCTTAGAATTCTACAGCCCTGCCAATTCAATGGCATACAGTGGAAAAGAGTAAAGTTTATATACAAGGATTTTCATTTTTTTAAAGTCTCATTGATTTATTTCGAAGGATAACTTATCAACATAACTTTTAGGATGAGCAGAATTCTAACGTAATGAAAGAGATCTATACCAAAAAATAGAAGTTTGAAGTTTAAATTCATGGCAATCGTTTTTCGTTCAGCAAGAGTATGAAAACAAACCTGGTTATACTTTGCGGCAACACCAAACAAGTATGGAAAAGTAGAACTAAAAAAAAATTGGCATCCTGTACTATCCTGATCGTAGCAATTATTTTTTTGATTGTTGAGGGTATTTGACTATATCCGTTTATACCTGCTTCCGACAATTTCGAACTTTGAATTGAATTAAGAAATCGAACAGTAAAACGGGTATGCAAGATGTTTTACTTATTTAATTTCTGTTTTTACTCTTTGGCCAATGATGAAAACTATGTGATGTCAACCCTTGCAATTAATGTTTACTGATATTATCTTTAAAACCGTTTGCATTCTTAGTTAGGTGGTTTCAAATCATCAAATCAGTTATACCTGTCGAACAACTACCCTATTTAAACTTATTGTAAATGAGTGAAGTGCCATGACCGAAAAGAGCAAAAAAGCATCCATACTTAGAAAAGTATTTGTATCTGCTGCACTGGTTGTATTGTTAGGTTTATTTTTAACGCTCTACTTCTTCGTTTACATACCCCAACAACAAACCGCCTATGACAAGAGTACGTTCAGGATTCTGAAAGAAATGGCAGAAAATTTCAAAGATCGGGTGCAAGGGATTGACACTGCCGATATGAAGAGCCGTGGAGTTTTGGCCTTTAGTAAAATACCTGGTGATAGTAAGACTGTAAGAAACAAATTGATTGACGCAATTAAAATTCCACCTGGAAAAATTAAAAAAATTACAGGCACTTCATTGTCTGAGATACTTAGTAAAAAAATTACAGATTCTACCAAAACAACTGTTTCCGATTTGATGCAACAGATAGTTGCACTTCACCCGATAAATTTCGAATCTGTAATTCTAATAAAGGTTGACAGTCTTAAAGACAATCCTGCTAATAAAGGAACTATCATTTATAACTCAGCAAACCTTGCTCTTGATGATGCAGTAAATATTGATAGTATTTATAAGAAAAATTCTTTCCTTATTTACCCTGCAGCCTTTGATTTGGAAGTAGAATCGTTGAAGTACAAATTATTTATTCTTCCATTTAGGTTAGACAATCAAAGATTTGTTATTGGTGGCTTTATAAGTAATCATAATTAT
>JBBPZJ010000290.1:0-12076 GCA_038199395.1 Chitinophagales bacterium | reverse complement strand
TTAGCATCCTCAACAGCGACTTGATAATTCACAGTGCAGTCAGAAATGATTTTTGTCTCTTGAGCAAAAGAAGAGGTGCAAATAGATGCAGCTAAAATAAGTATTGAGAAAGCTTTTTTTATGCTCATGCTTGTAAAGAAACAAAAATTTAAGCTAATGAAATTAAAAAATGCTGAAGCGCAGCTTCTGCTTTGTTAACCATTTTCCGACCTTGTAATGCGGAGACAACCTGGGAATTATTTTTTATTATTGGTCCTTTGTTTTAGTGCCTGAACCTTCTGTTGAGATTCCATCATCTGCGAATATCGCTCCTGCCATTTAGATTTTGTCTTTGGCTTTTTCCGCGTTTCGTCCATTTTTGCGAGAATTTTATCATGATCAATAATATAATTTTGGATCACAAACTGAAGAATTAGCGTAATGAAATTTGAAACGGTATAATACCAGGTCAAAGCTGAGGGTAACTGGTTAAATATAAACAGGAGTATGAAAGGGAAGAAATAAGGCATATACTTCATAACCGGGTTTCCCTGATCAGGTGTCATGCTCATGTTATAAATTGAAATAAGAAAGCTGGTTACTACTGCAGTAATAGTAAACAGGCTAATATGATCACCAAATCCGAAAGGAATAGAAAATGGCAATCTGGCTATTACATCATACGAGGAAAGATCTTTTGCCCACAAAAAGCTTTGACCCCTTAAGGCTATCTCTGAATTAAAAAAACTATATAAAGCAAAAAAGATGGGAATTTGTAAAACTGCGGGAATACAGCCTCCCAAAGGATTAACCCCTGCCTCTCTAAACAATTTCATTTGCTGCATTGCAAAAGCTTGCTGATCGTCTCCAAGTTGCTTTTTTAATGCGTCTAACTCAGGCCGAAGAACTTTCATTTTTGCTCCACTCAGATAGCTCGTATAAGTCAAAGGAGATGTCACCAGCCTGATGAAAATAGTAAGCAGGGCAATTACCCAACCATAGTTATGTATAAAGCTTGCAAAGAAATTGAATACAGGAATGATTATATACCTGTTTATATATTTTACAAAAGAAAAGACTCCTGAACCAAGATCTACAATATTTTCCATTTTCAGGTTATACTTCTTAAGAACACTGAAATCATTGGGCCCATAGTAGATAGCCATTGGTACAGTAGCGTTTGTAGAAGCAGGCAATTGTACTTTCATATTGGCAACTGCTTTGCCTACAATGTTGCTCGAATCAGCAGGAACGGTAATGCTTATCTCCCCGCTATTAAAATTATTCTTTGCAATTAGACTTGAGTTGAAAAACTGCTGTTTCACCGAGACCCAGTTAACAGGTTTTTCAAATGTGACAGTTGCGCCCGTGGCGGCAGTTTTATAATCATAACTGCCATCCTCTACATAACCAAGCCTTGACTGTCTCCTTTCATAAACAATATCATTTTGCTTTTTGTCTGCTTCAAACTGCCAATTGAAATTTAATGTACTTCCGGTAAGTAAACGATTTGCCCCATTCAATATAATGTTCCAATCAACCATGTAGTCGTTAGGCTTAACAATAAATTGATGGCTTATGCTTTGGCCGTCTGCCGAAGTAAGACTGTAATTAACAACTTGTCTTCCGTCTGCTTCTTTTGTAACTGTAGGGGGATTGAAAAAAAGACTGCTTGTTAGCGCAGATTGATTTGCTGAAGTATTAATAGTATAGGCAATATTATCAAACGAACTTCCTCCCATTATCACATTTGAGCTGTCAAACGATTTGAAAGTTTTAAGCTCAATACTTTTAGGTTGGCCTCCTTTATTTGTAAAAGTTATTTTTATAAGTTCATTATCAATAACTGTTAATTGTTCTGCTCCATTTGCTGCACCTTGAAAGCTGCCTGCTACAGCAAGATTGTTAGTAGAATCTCTTTTTAAGGAATCTAACTTTGCCGTCTCCGGGTCAACTTTTGGTGCAGTTAATGATCTAACCCGTGCAATTGAATCTTCTGTTCTTTTTTTTTCTAAGAGAATAGCCTGTTGCTGACGATTTGAGAACCAGAAATAGCCGATAAAGAGAATTCCAATCAACACAAAACCAATGACCGTATTATTATCAGTCTTCATATCATTTTAAAAATTAGGCGGCAAAGGTAATGATTTGCTGTTTAGATAGAATGGGAGGCAGAGGCAAGCAACAGCACTGTCCTTTTTTACCAGTTGTATTGCTGCAAGTTGTCTTTGATAAAAATCAAAGTTAAAGTATAGATAAAAGGATTTTAAATACATTTTTAATTGTCATTTGGTTTTATTTTACTTTCGTATTCGTAGATACTTTTCTCCTCTTCAACCACCTGTCTATATTTTTTACTTATTTAATTTGTTCTGATGAATAAAAGTGTTTCCTCTATTGCGCAAAGAGAACAGTACGTGACGAGCCGGTGGGATGATTTTTTATGGTGGTTGAGCACAGCAGAAAAAGAATTACTGATTCAATGCGTAGTAGATAGAAACCGGTATAAGATCATAGGTCTTACCGTTTTAGCTACCTGGAGCTTTGCCACGCTTGCATGGACCTATTTTTGGTCTACCATAACAACTAACTTGCTTTTGTCTGTTTTGCTTGGTTTATTTATGGGTTTTATCATACTTACAATTGACCGGGCCCTTATAAAAGGGATGAATAAGTTTAACAAGAACAAAATCGCTCCCTTATTACTAAGAAGTGTTCTGGCAATTACCCTCGGTACTTTTATGGCTCAGCCTGCTATCTTGTTCATGTTTGACAAGGAAATCAAACTTCAGGCATCGCTGGATAACGAAGTAAGAAAACGTTCAAAACAGCAAGAGCTAGATTCTCTTTTCAATCCTCAAAAACAAAAGCTTATTAGTGAAAAGACGGTATTGCAAAACCAATTGACGGAAAAATATAATGAGGTTTCATCATCAAGACAACAATTTTTAGCAGAAATAGATGGAACAGGCGGAACAGGCAGAGTTGGAATTCAAAATATTGCGAGGGCAAAGAAAGCCGAATATGAGAAACTGGACAGTCAATACAACAATATAAATGCTACGCTTCGACCGCGCATTGTTACAATCGATAGTAATCTTTTGGCAATTGACACACAGGTAAAAAAAGAAAATGAAGTTTTTGAGGGCCTGTTAAATAACGGTTTTCTTACCCGTATTGAAGCTTTGAGCAATCTTGTTAAGAAAAATGCTGCCTTGCAGTGGCGCTACATTTTGATTGTTGTGATCCTTATGTTAATAGAATTGATGCCGGTTTTATCTAAAACGTTACTGCCGGCAGGTACTTACGATGAAAAGGTTAAACTGACGGAAGACATGGAAAAAGAAATCGCAGAGGGCAATCAATTGAAGGAAAAACAGTTGAATGAGTTGTACAACCGATTGGCTCAGGAAAATGACACAACTTTTATTAAACATTTTTTCGCATCGAGCCAGGCTGAGCGAAACGAAAGAATGAGATCACAATTGGCAAAATGGAGCGAGGACCAAGATGAGTCTTTCGACGGTTTTTGGGAACGGTTTAAGAAGGATATGCTCACAAAGCAGGAAAACTAGAATCAATTGACTAGCGACACGTCTAATTTCTTTTTCTTCAACAAAAGCTATTGTAATTGCAAACGGTTTTAACTATGTCTCGAAAGGTTCACCTATAGCGCAGCATCTCCATTTACATGTGCAATTCTTATGTTAATACTTATGATATTGATTGCTTTTTATAAAGCTCCAATTATTATTATTACAGTTTTTACCAAAACAAACTGCAAATTTGCATGACAAAACATTTATAGTTCGTAAAATAGAATTGGCATTATGCCGGAATTTAATCAATCCCGTAGAAGAGTTATTCAGTTAATTTTTGTTGTTGTTTTTCTTGTTATTATAGGTCAATTATTCCACTTGCAGATACTTTCGAGTAAGTATACAAAACTTGCGGAAGACAATGCATTAGCTAAGAAAATTGCTTACCCTAGCCGCGGAATAATATATGACCGTAAAGGAAGAGCTATTCTTGACAATATAGCCCGTTTCGACTTAGTTGTAACACCTTTCCAGGTAAAAGGCGTCGACACCTTTGCTTTATGTCATCTTTTAAATATCGATACAGCTGAATTTAACAAACGTATTGTAACTTCTATTGTTAAAAACGGAAGATATAGACCCAGTGTTTTCGAGCCGTTTATAACTACCCAATTACAGGCCCGGTTAGATGAAAACATGTACAAATTTCCCGGCTTCGATTTATTAGAGCGCCCTGTTCGTTCTTATCCGTATAAAGCTGCTGCCCATATTTTGGGTTACGTTGGTGAGGTTGATACAGCAATCATTCGGCGATCAGGTTATTTTTATCAAATGGGCGATCTGGTTGGGAGAAGCGGACTTGAAAAAACGTATGAAAAGGTTTTGATGGGAGAAAGAGGCAAGAAATTCTTTATTAAAGACAATAAAAACAGGATACAGGGAAGTTATGAAAAAGGAGAGTATGATACTGCTGCAGAAGCGGGAAGAAACTTGTATACCAGTGTTGATATCGATCTTCAGCAGTTGGCAGAGAAATTAATGTCTAGCAAGATAGGCGGGATAGTAGCAATTAACCCTAAAACAGGCGGCATTTTAGCTATGACATCGGGACCTAGTTACGACCCAAACGATCTTGCAGGAGCAAGTTTTAGAAAAAACTGGGGCAAACTTGCCCTCGATACTGCCCGTCCATTATATAATCGTGCTATTAAAGGTCAATATCCGCCTGGTTCTACTTTTAAACCTTTAGGCGCATTGATAGCACTGGATGAACGGTTGATAACCCCCTCTTACGGTTATAATTGTGGTGGCGCATATTATGCTTGCGGACATGCAGTAAAATGTGAACATGCCTGGGGTGGTCATGCTCGTAACCTTCGTCTGGCATTAGCAAATTCATGCAATTCTTATTTTTGCCAGATCTTTAGAATGGCTGTTGATAATCCTGCTTATCACAACACTATTAAGGGGTATTTGAAATGGAAGGAATATATGAATGCTTTTGGAATGGGGGTAAGATTGGGCGTGGATCTGCCAAGTGAAGATCATGCAAGTATTCCTGATACCAGCAGGTATAACAAAGATTTTGGTGGTAGCAAGCGTTGGAATAGCTGCAATGTGTTAACATTGGGTATTGGCCAGGACCGTATGACTGCGACTCCTTTGCAGATGGCTAATGTCACGGCCATTATTGCAAATCGTGGGTACTACTATACCCCTCATTTTGTAGATAGTATTCAGGATGAAACTATAAAAGATACCACCTTTCTAGAAAAATATAGAACAAAACACAAGGTTATTAACATATCAGACTCGGCATATCAGGCAGTAGTAGATGGCATGCACGATGTAACAGTATACGGTACCGCAAGTTTTCTTAGAATTCCTGGTATTGAGTACTGTGCAAAAACAGGAACAGCTCAAAATCCGCATGGCAAAAATCATTCTATATTTACCAGTTTTGCACCAAGAAAAAACCCAAAAATTGCTGTTGCCGTAGTGGTGGAAAATGCGGGATATGGTGCAACATGGGCAGGTCCTATTGCTACACTGTTGATGGAGAAATATCTGAACGATACTATTTCTAACGAAAGTATGGCTACTTTAGAAAAAATTTCAAAAGCCGATTTAATTCCTGCAGCCATCAAGCATTGGTATTATCAAAAAGACTCTATTAGAAGGGCAAAAGCAAATATAAAAGAAGTCAGTGTAGATACCGTTATAGAACAACCGGTGGTAGTAGCTAAAAAAACAACTTTCGATCCCGAAGCTGAACCAAATAGAAAAGATACAGGCGAGTTTAATACAGAAAAGCCTTCTATGATCTTACCAGACGATAAGAAAAATTCGCAAGACACGTTGAAAAATGACAAATAGTAATACAATTTCGAAGGGCATAGATTGGAGTCTGATCTTTTTGTATGCGGTTCTTGTTGTGATAGGCTTGTTAATGATTTTTGCCAACGAGTATAAAGAAGGTGATAATATTTTTCAACCCGTTTTAAGCCAATCAAAGGATTACGGAAAACAGACTTTGTGGGCATGCATTTGTGCGGTGCTGGCTGTATTTATATTACTTACCGATAGTAAATTTTTTACTGCAACTGCAAATCTTTTGTATGGTTTTGGCATTGCACTTTGCGTGGCTGCCCTTTTTATTGGTGCTGAAGTTAAAGGTTCTAAGTCGTGGATTGTATTGGGTGGATTTAGACTACAACCTTCAGAACTTTCAAAAGTATTTACTTGCCTTGCTTTAGCAAAATATATAAGCCGGCAGGAAACAAATTTTGGCAAGACAAATGCCCAGGCTATCGGAGCAGCAATATCTTTGCTGCCCGCCGTTATTACCATTGCTCAAAATGAAACGGGGCTGGCTTTAGTCTATTTCTCATTTTTTCTTGTTATGTATCGCGAAGGTCTTCCGCCCTTTATATTGATCGCCGGAGCTTCGTTAGCAGTTATTTTGATTTTGTCTTTAATTTTTGCTCCCAATACTTTATTTATTGCTTATGCTGTTATAGCTGGATTGGTAATATTTTTCTGTAGAGGCTTGTTTAAAAGAAACAGAGCGTTGCTTGGAACTATAATTGGCTTTTGGATATTCGCTAGTGCCGTATCATCATTTGCAATGCCTTATCTTATTAATCATATTATGAAGCCTTATCAGCGAGACAGGATTTATAGCCTCGTTGGTAAGCCATACGTGCCGCAAGATCCTGAAGAACGGGCAGAACTGGAAAAATTGAAAGCAAAGAATCGGGGAAAAAGCCATAACCAGAGTGAATATAACGTTATTCAATCTAAAATAGCAATAGGATCAGGAGGACCTTTAGGAAAGGGCTATTTGAAGGGAACGCAAACGAGGTATGATTTTGTACCCGAACAACGAACTGATTTTATTTTTTGCACCATTGGGGAGGGCTTCGGCTTTGTTGGCAGCGTCATTTTTTTAAGTTTGTATGCCATATTATTATTTAGAATTGTATTAATTGCTGAACGGCAACGAAGTACTTTTAGCAGAGTATATGCTTACGGAGTGGCAAGTATTTTCTTTTTTCATATCGCCATCAATATTTGCATGACTATTGGCCTGGCTCCTGTTATTGGTATTCCGCTACCACTAATAAGTTATGGTGGCTCCTCTTTACTTACCTTTACAATTTTATTATTTATCTTAATCAGACTTGACGCCGACAGACAAATGATCTTACGGTAAATACTTTGACATTACGTTCTTTTCAAAAAGCTGTGTTTTATGTTAGCACTGGTGCTTTATTGTTAGCAGCTAAGTAAATACTAAAAGTAAACGCTCCACCGGGAGCTTGAGATAAAATGAAAGTTATTCCGTTAAGCGAAGGTATTTTTACAATAGATAAAACAAAGGTTTTCGTTCCTTTTACGCCTAGTGAGGATGATCTTCAACAACGTCCTGTAGGCAGTTTGCTGGTTGAGGTACAGCCATTTGCAGTAATAACGTCTAAAGACATATTATTGCTCGATACAGGTTTGGGATTTATGGTGGAAGGTCAACCGCAGATATATCATAATTTAAAACAAAACGGCATCGACCCTTTAAACGTCACGAAAGTATTGTTGACCCACCTGCACAAAGACCACGCCGGCGGCATAAGTATTAAAGATAAATTAGGCCATCATTCTTTAGCCTTTCCACATGCAACTTATTATCTTCCAAAAAACGAACTGGATTACGGTTATGAGAAAGGCTTTCCAAGTTATTTCACTGATGAGTTTAATATTTTGGTCAACAATAATAAAGCGGTATTATTAGAAGAACACGGAACAATTGATGACTACATACACTTTGAACTGGTAGGCGGCCATAGTCCTTTTCACTATGCTTATTGGATAAAAGAAAACGGAGAAACGATTTTTTTTGGGGGCGACGTTGCTCCACAACTCCAACAAATGAAAAGTAAATTGATGGCTAAATATGATTTCGACGGCAAGAAAAGTATGCAATTAAGACAAGAATGGTGGCAACAAGGCAATAATGAGCATTGGGTCTTTTTATTTTACCATGATGTAAAAACGCCTTTTTATTCTGCCAAATAGTAAGGGCAGCAGCTAAGAAATAAAAAAGGCCTGCCCTGAAAAGAGCTGGCCGTTGCTAACCTATGAAAAACACCTAGTTTATAATGACGTGGAAAAAACGTTTATTAGTTTTAATTTCCTTCTCGTCTAATATTACGCTTAATTAATTCTTTTCGCAACATTTCTCTAAAGTTTTTCTCGGCAACAAACAGCTTATTTACTCTTTCGTCAGTTCCTAAAATTGATTTGAACTCGTCTTTATACTTTTTTCTGATATTCAAAATTTTTTCTTCAAGTATTATTTGATCATTTTGATCCTCTTTTCTGATAGCTTTTATCTCGTTTCTATAATTACTATATACTGGCCATAGTTTTTCTGATTCTTCTGAAGTTAATTGAAGTTCTTTGGTCAAATATTCTACTTGTACAGAATCTGCTTTTTTGGTGCTTTGAGAACCTTGAGCAAAACAAAAGTAATTAATGTTTATAAAAACTACTAATATTAAAGTAAATTTTTTCCCCATATCAAAGGCCGGTTTACATTTCATTTTTTTCTCCATTTTCCTCTAAAAATTGTTGAATTTCTTTATCTGACATCTCATCTACCATTCTTTTAATGTCAACGTCCTTTTTATTTGATTTACTGGTACTAATTACTACATTGTCGGTCGGTGAAGTGGTTTTTAAAAAATCTACTATTTCCTCCTCGCTTAACCTGTTTACTTCTGGCAGGCTCTTCACATTTGTTGTCGTAGTAGTTCGCTCTTTGCCCGTTACTAAAAATATGCCTGCCGATAATAATCCTATAATAATGGCAGCAATAGCATAGCTGAGAATCTTTTTACTGCTTCTAAAATACAAAATTTTTGAGCTTCTTTCAACTGTTGCTTTATTGCTAACAACAAGTTCATTAAAATAACGCGGTGGAATTGAAGACACCGATGCCTTGCTGATAGTGTTAAGAAAGGGAGCGATTTCTTCCATTTCTGCAAAAACCTCATTGTTACCTCTCTCGAGATGTATTCTTTCGATTATATTATTTGATAAATTGTCAAAATAATTGGAAGGAGCAGCGTAAGGATTTATACGTGTGAAAGAAGGAAAAACTTCATCGTCTGCTTTTATTTTTTTTAAAACAACTTCTGATAATTCGTTGAAATAGGAGGAAGCAATGATGTAAGGATTCTTATTTTCGATTTGCGATAAAAGTGGACTTATCTCTTTAAGTTCTTGTAATATGTCACTATTGTATTCCATGATCTTTTTCTTTGACAGAGCAACGTCTCGCGAAGTTTAATCGGTTTTTTTAATTTTCTTTATTGATTTAGAATATAATCTTCTATTTTTTTAGCAGCATGATGATAGCTTGCCTTCAAAGCACCTTCACTAGTCTGCAAAACCTTGCTCATTTCTTGATATGGCATTTCATCATAATATCTCAGGTTAAAAACAATTCTTTGCTTCTCTGGCAAATGCTGTATTGCTAGTTGCAATTTCCATTCAAGTTTGTTCGCATCAAAATTTTCATCTGCTTTTATTTTATTACTAAGACCGGTTTCTACATCATTTAAACTAACTGAACTACGTCTTTTTTGTTGTTCTAAAAAAGTAAGGCACTCATTTGTAGCAATTCTATAGAGCCATGTGTACAGTTGGCTGTCTTCTCTAAAATTTTCAAGCGATTTCCAAACCTTTAAAAACATGTTTTGCAAAATGTCGTTGGCATCATCATGGTCTACAACTATTCTTCTGATATGCCAATACAATTTCTCCTGGTATTTTTTTATAATAGCGGTGAAAGAACTTTCTTTTAAGGCTGGCTCCCTAAATTGATGTAACAATTCCTTGTCGTCTGCATACATACAATGCGATTTTAATAAATTAAGCCGTAAAGGCAACTAAAATTTCAAATGTTCTAATCGCCAAAGCAAAGTACAATTTATGCTTTCAAAAGGTTAAAAAAATAAAGGCAAACTAATTCTATTTGCAACAGTTGGTATCTACAACAATTATTTCTTAGCCGCACTTATTTCATTAATTTTTTTTATTGTAATAAAATTTGCAGTTGTGGTTTGTTGTAAAATGAATCCCCTTGTGCTTTGTCTATCCACTTATGTTCGCTTATCGCCTGTTATTTGCTAAAATTATTTTGCTTTCTTTGCCGCATGAAGCTCTTCTTTTTTCGCATTACAAAATCATTTTTTATAAAACTGCAGTTACACCGCATATTTCATCCACTGGAGGGATTATTTCTAAACCTGGTGTATTTGACACGTTTTTCGAAATGGGCGAATGAAAACAGGAAAATTGAGTTGAATGATTTTTGGAGCAAATGGGATTATTTAAAACGATACCCTATGTATGAGGCCGTTATAAAAAAAGAGGAGCTAACTGCACCAATTAATTATATCGAATTTGGTGTAGCGGCAGGTCATTCATTCGATTGGTTTATGTCTCAAAACGGTCATACCGAAAGCAGGTTTTATGGTTTTGACACATTCGATGGCTTGCCTGAGAATTGGGGACCATTCAAAAAAGGCTCTTTTAGTAATAACAATCAAATGCCTCTTGTAAAAGATTTTAGAGGAAAATATTACAAGGGGCTATTTCAGCAAACAGTGCCTGGCTTTCTTAAAGAACTGGATAACAGCCGGAGAAATGTGATCATGCTCGATGCAGACCTTTGGTCAGCTACACTTTATGCACTCACTTCACTCGCTCCTTATTTAAAAAAAGCCGATATTATCTTCTTTGATGAATTTGTAGTTCCCACTCACGAGTTTAAAGCCTTTCTTGATTTTACGCAGTCATTTTATATCAATCTGCGTCTGATTGCTGCTGCTAACAATTATTATTTTGTGGCTTTCATAGTTGAATAACTGCCGGAAAAGCTCGTTTAATTTTTTAGAAAAAAGCATCAATCCAATGAAGTCTTTATAAATTTTGAAGCATATTTACAACACCTTCTCTTTTTAAGATCAGGTACCCTAGCCGGTCGTTACTGATACCTTCTTTTAAGTGATAGCTAAAAATTAATTGATCGTCGTCTACCCGGGTTTCGAAGTAGTAAAACTTAATGTTTGGATAACATCTCAAACCCTCACCAATTTCATATAAATGAGTAGATAAAATGAAGAGCGTGTTTTTCATTTTTCTTAAACCTTCAATCACAGTTGTGCTGCACTTCATAGCATCCTGCACATTCGTTCCTTTAAATAACTCATCAATTAATATCAACCAATTGCGTCCATCATTTATTTTGGTGATTGTTTTTTTTATCCTTTGTACCTCGTTAAAGAAATAACTTTCTCCCCGTGAAATATTGTCCTCCACCTGTATGTTGCTAAGTAGGCCATCAAATAAACTTAATTCAAACTTTTTTGCAGGAACACCCATGCCCACATGAGCCAGGTATACAGAAATGCCAATTGCTTTTATAAAAGTGCTTTTACCAGCCATATTAGCACCTGTAAGGAATAAAAAGTTTCCTTGCTGATTCAGTTTTACATCATAGGCAACGGGCGTCTTAACAAGTGGATGAAACATATTTTTCCCGTAGATGAAGGGAGCGGCAGTAACTTTTATTTCCGGGAAACAAAAGTTGAGTTTGCTGCTTGCTAAAGCCATGCTGTGATAGGCATCAAGCTGGCTAAAAATTTCTACCAGTTCACTAGCTTTTGCTTTAAAGTGATACAAAAGGTAATGACCAAAAGATAAATTGTTAGTAATAGATAAATTTTCTTGTTTATCCCATCGCATCATTTTTTTAATTACAGTATTGTTTGTCAACATTTTTATTTTATCGATAAACAATTGTAAAAGCGACGGATTATAAGGTCCATCAAAGTATTGTACGATTTGTTGTAAACCAATTACAAAGTCTATAAAATGATTAACTGAAAATTTTATAAGAGAATAATCGGCAGATTTGGTTAACCTGTAAAATAGGCTGTTGACAGTATTTGGATCTTTAGGAATGTCATCAATTTGAGAGTCGTAAAACTTCT
>JBBPZJ010000289.1:0-8168 GCA_038199395.1 Chitinophagales bacterium | reverse complement strand
TCTTCAATTCCCATTATTTTTGCTATAAACGTCATTAATAATACCTTCTCCATCAATATTAGAAAGCCCGATAGAGTACCTAAAGGGGGTAGGGCCATTAAAAGCTGAACTTTTAAAAAAAGAACTGCACATCTTTACTTTTGGCGATTTGCTTGAGCATTTTCCAAACCGACATGTTGATAGAACTTTAATTAATACGATTGCCGATATTAACGCTTTAACTGATTTTATACAAATTGCAGGCGTCATTGACGAAATATTTATTCTGGGAGAAAAAAGAAGCAAAAGGTTAGTTGCACAGATAAAAGATAAAACAGGCATCCTCGAACTTTGCTGGTTTCAGGGTATTAGCTGGATAGAAAAGAATTTACAGGCAGGTAAGCCATACCTTGTATTTGGAAGAGTAGCTTTTTTTAATGGTCGGGCACAAATAACACATCCTGAGATAGAACCGTGGTCAGCATCGATGTCTGATGGAAAAAGCTTTTTAGAACCGGTATATCCAACAACAGAAAAGTTAAAATCAAGGGGACTCAATGGAAAACAAATTGGTAAACTAACCACGGCACTAATAGAGCTGATTGGGCCAAAAGATATTCCCGAAAACATACCCAACCAAATTATAACAAACCTAATCTTATTGTCGAGGTGGGAGGCTTATACATTTATTCATTTTCCTAAAAATCAACAGGAGTATGAGAAAGCGTTGTACAGGTTAAAATTTGAAGAATTTTTTATTGCACAGGTTAGATTAGGTTTAACAAGACTTCGCAGACATAAACATAGTAAAGGGGCTTTTTTTGAAAAAGTAGGTGATTATTTTAATTCTTTCTATAGTAATTACTTGCCGTTTGAGTTAACCGGAGCACAAAAAAGAGTTTTAAAGGAAATAAGAACAGATACCGGAAGAGGTAAACAAATGAACCGCCTTTTGCAAGGTGATGTAGGAAGCGGTAAGACCATAGTTGCTCTGTTAACAATGCTGCTTGCTGCCGATAATAGTTATCAAAGTTGCCTGATGGCACCTACAGAGATTTTGGCAACGCAACATTTTCTGGTACTAAAAGAATTATTAAAAGACATGCCGGTGAATATTCGCCTTTTAACTGGAAGTACAAAAGCTGCTGCACGGCGTGAAATACTAGCCGAACTGGCAAATGGCTCTTTGCATATGATAACCGGTACCCATGCACTTATAGAAGACCCTGTGCAGTTTAAAAAGCTGGGTTTATCAATTATAGATGAACAGCATAGATTTGGAGTAGCGCAGAGGGCCAAGTTGTGGGCAAAGGCTCAAATACATCCGCATGTATTGGTAATGACTGCTACTCCAATACCCAGAACGCTTGCAATGACCGCTTATGGCGACCTTGATTACAGTGTAATGGATGAGCTGCCGCCAGGTAGAAAACCTGTTACAACAGTGCACAGAAATGAAATGTACAGGGTAAAAGTGATGGATTTTATCAAATCAGAAATTGTCCGGGGAAGACAAGCATACATCATTTTTCCGCTAATAGAAGAAAGTGAGAAATTAGATTATGAAAACTTAATGGATGGATATGAACACGTGAAAGCGTTTTTTCCCGAGCCAAAGTATTGGATAAGCGTTTTACATGGACGGCTTCCTGCAGATGTGAAAGAAACCAACATGCGACGTTTTGTAAAAGGAGATACCCAAATAATGGTAAGCACAACAGTCATTGAGGTAGGGGTAAATGTACCAAATGCCTCCATTATGGTAATAGAAAATGCAGAAAAATTTGGTTTGTCGCAGTTGCATCAGTTGCGTGGAAGAGTCGGAAGAGGAAGTGAAAAAAGCTATTGCATTTTACTTACAGGAAGTAAACTAAACAGAGATGCAAAAGAAAGGATAAAAACCATGTGCGAAACAAATGATGGATTTAAAATTGCTGAAAAAGACCTTGAATTGAGAGGTCCTGGTGATATTGAAGGTACGAGGCAAAGCGGGGTTTTAAACTTTAAGCTGGCGAATCTCGTAAATGATAAGGAAATTCTTGAAAAGGCAAAAAAAGAAGCCGAAATTATACTGGCAAAAGATGAAGAACTTTCTTCGGCTGAAAATTTGGTGATAAAAAACTACCTTCTGCAACAAAAAGGAAAGACCGTTTGGAGTAAAATTTCCTGAACTTGACTAATGACATGAAATTGTTGTAAGTAACCAAAATAACTGCGTCAATTACTAATATATTAATTGTAACTTTTAAAAAAAATTGCAGGCTTGAAAAAACTTATTTCGGTTGCTTTACTAATTGCTGTTTTCTGTAGCAATACAGCAATCTTTAGTCAATATGCTAATCTCGAATTTACTGAGAATAAAGGTCAATGGGACAAAAGAGTCAAGTTTAAAGGAACTATCAATGCCGGAGCATTTTTCCTTGAGGAGAAAGGTTTCAAAGTGGTGCAGCACGATGCAAAAGACATTCAGAAGTTAGACGAATACATGCACGGTTTTTCAGAAAATACTTTTGATAGTTATGCAGCTAAGTCTGCAGCTCCTATTATCAAGGCTGTTATTCCTGCCAAAAAAGAAATAACAGTTCATTCTCACGCTTATGATGTTGAATTTGTAAATGCTGCCACACCAGTGATTGTAGGCGATAAAGCTCTGACTAATTACAATAATTATTTTATTGGTAATGATCAGTCCAAATGGGGAAGCAATTGTAAAATTTTTCAGGCTGTAACTTACGAAAATATTTATCCAGGTATTAATGTAAGATATTATACAAACGAAGGCCAATTGAAGTACGACATGATTGTGGAGCCTGGGGCTGATTTCTCCTCAATTGTAATGAAATACAATGGAGTAGAAGGGTTGGAAGTAAATAACGAGCAATTGATTATAAAGACTTCAATCGGAGAAGTACGTGAGCTGGCTCCATATGCATTTCAAGTAATTAACGGACAAAAAAAACAGGTGGCTTGCAGGTTTAAAGTGGCAGGTAAAACCGTTCGTTTTGAGGTAAATAGTTATGAAAGAAACGCGGCTTTAATCATAGACCCTGTTTTAATCTTTTCGACCTTTACAGGCAGCACTGCTGACAATTGGGGCTATACTGCTACCTATGGTCCTGATGGAAGTTTCTATGCCGGTGGAATAGTATTTAGTACCGGCTTCCCTATTAGTGTTGGTGCATTTTCTACCAATTACGGAGGGGGCGTTGGCGAAGGAGAAGGAGGTGGCTATGACATTGGTATTATGAAATTTAGTCCTGATGGTTCCAATCGTGTATATGCAACTTATCTTGGTGGTTCCGGCAACGAGCAACCACATAGTCTTGTAGTAGATGCACAAGGTAACCTGGTTATGGCAGGGCGGTCTAACTCAAGCAACTATCCGGTAAAAGTTACCGATAAGGGTGGCCAGTATGATATTATTCTGACTAAGTTAAATTCGACAGGATCAGCATTGATTGGCTCGAGAAAGTTTGGGGGAACTAACAGTGACGGGGTTAATATCAGGCCTAAATACACAGCGCCTTATGGTACAGAGAGTCTACGTAGAAATTATGGTGATGATGCAAGAAGTGAAGTAATATTTGATAATAGTGGCAATATATGGCTTGCGTCAAATACTCAGTCTGCTGACTTTCCAATAATAGGCAATGCGTTTCAATCGACCTTTGGCGGGCAGCAGGACGGCGTTATTGTTAAAGCTAGTTTTGATTTAAGCAGTATTATCTACACTACTTTTTTAGGTGGAAAAGGTAATGACGCAGCCTTTGTATTGGCAATTAATCCTTCTAACAATAATATTTATGTTGGAGGTAATACTGTAAGTACTGATTTTCCGGGTAATAAAAGCGGGGTTATATCTTCCGCTTTTCAGGGTGGCGAAACTGATGGATTTGTTTCCATTATTTCGCCTGATGGCAGTAATCTGATTAAGACGACCTACATGGGTACCGCCGGAAATGATATGCTCTATGGCATCCAATTCGACAAGTTCAGCTTTCCTTATATAATGGGTACCACTACCGGTAACTGGCCTGTTGTAAATGCAGCTTTTTCGCAAACGGGCGGTAAGCAGTTCATTTCTAAATTAAAACCTGACCTTTCCGGTTATGTGTATTCTACCGTTTTTGGTACCAATACTTTTGCACCCAACATTTCACCTATTGCTTTTTTAGTTGACCGTTGTGAAAATGTGTATGTATCGGGGTGGGGAGGCCAGACAGACATCAAAGCAAGTTTTAAAGATAATGCAGGTACAAATGGTTTAACTGTAACTCCTGACGCCATACAGAAAGCAACCGACAACAGCGACTTTTACTTTTTTGTTCTTGAACGAGATGCATCGCGCCAATTATATGGAAGCTTTTTTGGACAAATTGGAGGCTTCGGAGAACATGTAGATGGAGGAACAAGTCGTTTCGACAGAGGTGGAGTAATTTACCAGGCCATGTGTGCAAACTGTGGTCGTGATGTAAACTTTCCGACAACTCCCGGAGTTTGGTCTCCATCAAATGGATCAAAAGAATGTAATCTTGCCGCTGTAAAAATTGCTTTCAATCTTGCGGGCGTACTAGGCAGTGTGAGATCTTCCATTCAGGGTAAAATAAACGACTCTTCAGGATGTGTTCCCCTCACTGTAGATTTTACTGATACGCTTGCTGAGGGAAAAAGATATGTTTGGAACTTTGGGGATGGTACCCCCGATAATCAAACGACTACCGCCTCTATAAGTCATACTTATTTAAATGTTGGTAATTACAGAGTGCGACTTACTTCTATCGATAGCTCAAAATGCAATATAGCAGATACAGCATACACTAACATTAGAGTAAGAACTGATAGGGGCGTTTTAAGTTTTACCCCTAAGAAGTTGTTGCCGTGTGATCGTTTCGATTATCAGTTTATAAATACATCATTTGTATCACCCGCAGGTCGAAAATTTGCAGGTAATTCTTTTGTGTGGTCCTTTGGAGATAAAACTCCTCCCGTTATAGCTGGACTAGATACGATTAAACATAGTTTCCCGGCACCGGGGGTGTATAAAGTCAAAATGGTTTTAAGAGATACTAATTTCTGTAATGCCCCAGACTCTATCGAAATAAGCCTTCGCATATCTACTAATGTTAAGGCTGCTTTTCTAACACCTCCATCGGGTTGTGCTCCTTATAAAGCAGTTTTTGATAATACTTCGTCTGGAGGAGAAAGCTTTTCCTGGAACTTTGGTGACGGAACCACCTCGAAGGAAGTTAATCCTATACACCTTTACTCTACACCAGGTACATATGTTATCCGGTTAGTTGTACAAGACTCTAACACTTGTAACTTCATTGATTCTACTAATATTACTGTGAATGTCAGTGGAAAACCAATAGCTAGCTTTACTTATACACCAAATCCACCGCAAGAAAATACCCCTGTCGAATTTGCAAATAGTTCAACCGGTGCTGACCGTTATATCTGGAAATTTGGTGATGGCGATACATTATTGACTACTTCTTTGTCACCTGTCAAACACATATTCAATGAAACAAAGCTTTATAATACCTGTCTTATTGTATTAAATAATACCGGCTGTCCCGATACGACCTGTCAACCCTTGCAAGCTCGTATAACTCCTCTGCTTGATGTTCCAAACGCCTTTACTCCTAACGGTGATGGTATGAACGATAAAGTATTCGTGAGAGGATTTGGAATTAGCCAGATGACGTGGCGGATTTATAATCGTTGGGGTGCGCTGGTTTTTGAAACAAGTGACCGAACAGCGGGGTGGGATGGTACCTATAAAGGAAGCATTCAGCCCAATGAAGTGTATCATTATGTATTAGATGTGGAGTATTCTGACAACTCTAAATCTCAAAAGAAAGGAGACATAACCTTATTAAGGTAAGAATACGTAATTGAAATTATGCTCTTAAATCATTTTTAGTGAAAGAATAACAGCAATTTTTATCAGAAAAAACAGGTGGCGTAAATGAATTTTAATCCAACAAAACATTAGTCCTCTTTTTATATTCATGGTAAAATAAACCTAACTCAGATACACTTCTTCAGCATCAGAGATACCATTTTAATGGCGACGTTTTCAATCAAAGAAATAGAACACCCATTGTTGTTTTTTAATTTTCCCTCATCTGCTATCTTGTATAACTTTATCCCTTTCAAAATAAAAAGTCCTCATGAAATTTTATTACCGCACGATTGTTTTAGCAATTCTTTGTATAACAGCAATGTCAATGATTAAACAAAAAAAGACCAGGATCGTATTTTTTGGAGATTCAATTACACAAGCCGGAGTTGGTCCTACCGGATTTATTACTAAAATGCAAAAAATGCTGCAAGACAAAGGGATGGCATCGCAGTATGAATTAATAGGCGCAGGTATAGGAGGAAATAAAGTGTATGACCTCTACTTAAGAATGGAGGATGATGTGCTGGCAAAAAACCCGGATGTGGTAGTTATTTGGGTAGGAGTTAATGATGTTTGGCATAAAGCCTCATCCGGAACAGGCACTGACGCTGATAAATTTGAAAAATTTTATACTGCAATGATCAGGAAGTTTCAGGCAAAAAATATTCAGCTTGTTCTTTGTACCCCATCTACGATTGGAGAGAAGACAGACTACTCTAACCAGCAGGATGGTGATTTAAACAATTATAGCAACATCATCAGGAAACTTGCTAAAGCAAACAATTGTAAACTGATAGACTTGCGTACTGACTTTCATGAATATAACCTTCAGAACAATCCTGATAATAAAGAAGCCGGTATACTTACCACTGACCGGGTACATTTAAATGAAAGAGGAAATTCTTTCGTTGCCGAAAGAATGATGGACAGTCTTATTGGAAAGTAGGTTACAGCCCTTATAGCAACTTTTATTTAGCATCGAGGGTAAACCCTATAGTGGTTCCGATATCAGGTTTACTTCTTACATGTATGGTTTGATCATGGGCTTCTATAATATGTTTGCAAATAGCTAAGCCAAGACCAGTACCTCCTACATCTCTGCTACGGCCCTTGTCAGTACGATAAAATCTTTCAAAAACCCGGGGAAGGTGTTCCTCTGCTATACCTATACCATCGTCACTAATTTCGACCAATACATGCTTTCCATCGGTTCTATAAATGCTTGACACAATATGACCGTTTTCTTTTCCGTATTTGGTTGAGTTGCTGACGATGTTGGTAATCACATGTTTTATTTTTTCTTTATCTGCATAAACACTTACAGCCTGTTCACAGCCTTTTTTTATGGATGTTTTTATATTTCTGGCTGCAGTTTTTATAGACAGCGAATCGTATATTTCTTTAATCAAATCCTGTATAATAAACTGAACTTTGTTAAGGGGTTGTTCACCACTTTCCAGTTTCGTAATTTCATCAAGGTCGCTCGCTAATGTTACCAACCGGTCTATGTTGCGGGCAGCATTTTCTAAAAAGCGTTTGCTTACATCTTTGTTTTCAATAGCCCCGTCCAGCAATGTGTCTACGTACCCTTGTATGGCGAAAATGGGCGTTTTAAACTCATGTGCAAGGTTTTGAAGAAATTCTTTGCGAAAGGCCTCGTTACTTCTTAATATTTCTATTTCTTCTTTTTGCTGAGATGCCCATTTTTCAACATCTGCTCTTACTTCGTCGATACTTTTTTGTGGCAGTATGTATTTGTAATAGGTTTCTTCTCGTTTTGTGGCCTTAGTTTGATAAATAAATTTGTAGATCAGTTTTATTTTACGATAAATAAACCTTTCGAGAGTAAATTGAATTAGTAAAAAACTGCCGATAAAAATAATTACAAAAACCAGCAACGCCACCCACCATTTTGGATGCATGAAATAGTAACCTAATGTTATTGGGGTGGTAAGTATTGTTGCAGTATATAAAGAAAGCTTCTGGGGTGAAAGATTTTTAGTGTTAAACATGTTTACGGATTTAAAATGTGGGCTGCTATTGGTTTTTTCAATCCTGTAAATCAAACTTATAGCCTACCCCTTTTACAGTCGTGACACAATCAATTCCTAGTTTTTGCCTTATTTTTCTAATATGTACATCTATTGTTCGATCTCCAACTATAACTTCCGATCCCCATACCTGGTTTAAAATTTCGTTTCTTAAAAAGACTCGTCCAGGTGTTGATGCAAGTAAATAAAGTAATTCGAACTCTTTTTTAGCAAGTACAACATCTTTCCCG
>JBBPZJ010000288.1:0-8555 GCA_038199395.1 Chitinophagales bacterium | reverse complement strand
TAATACAAAACAGAAGCCGTCTCAGTTACCTGAGACGGCTTCCCTAGAAAGTATAAAAAATTAAGCTTCTACAATCAAACTTGATTTTTTCTCTCCCTCCATCAATTCGATACTGCGATTTATAAACGAAGTCAGTGCATTACCTTTTAGCAGCCCCTGGCCTAACAGGGCAAGGTCTGCAAGATTACGAACTTGTTTTTCCTGCATCTGGCTATCGCTTTCTTTCAATAATCCCTGGTAAATCTTATGGTTACCATTTACTGTAAGGGTTACTTCATCCGGCATGTTTGCATACCAGCTTGCCATACCTCCTCCCATTGCTCCCATATCTTTCATACGACGCATAAATTCTGGTCTTGTAGCTACCACCGGAGGCGCCTCGGCACTTAACCCCTTCACCTCAACGGTAACATGCAACTCCGGAATTTGCAATCCAAACAAACCTTTTAATTTTTCCTCTTCTTCTTTGCTTAGTACGCTGGTCTGCTCCTCATTTTTGTCAATCAAATTTTCTGCAATGTCTGCATCCACCCGCGTAAACTGAACATTCTCCCACTTTGTTTCCATTTGATTGATAAACGCTGCATCTACCAATGTTTCCATTTTCACTATCTTATATCCTTTACCTTGTGCAGCCTGAATGTAAGCATCCTGCTGTATAGGGTCGGTGGTGTATAAAATAACAACTTTGCCATCCTTGTTTTTCTGCAATGTTTCCGCTTCCATTTTATATTCTTCCAGCGTATAAAACTTCTTTTTACCCTCTTGCTCAGCAGCGTCTTCCATTATCAGAAACTTATTTGCCTTATCGAGAAACTTATCGTCTGTCATCATACCGTACTTAACAAACAATCCCAGGCTTTCCCATTTTTCCTCAAAAGAGGGCCTTTCGTTTCTAAATATTTCTTCCAGTTTATCTGCAACTTTCTTAGTTATATGTGCATTAATTTTCTTAACATTAGGATCCCCCTGTAAATAACTCCGACTAACGTTTAAAGGGATATCCGGACTGTCAATAACGCCGTGCAACAGCATTAAGAATTCCGGCACTATATCTTTAACCTCATCAGTTACAAACACCTGGTTGCTGTACAACTGTATCTTGTCTTTCTGAATCTCATAACTCTGTTTAATTTTAGGGAAGTATAATATTCCGGTCAGATTAAAAGGATAATCTACATTGAGATGTATCCAGAATAAAGGCGTTTCACTAAAAGGATATAATTCTTTATAAAAGTTTTCGTAATCTTCTTTGCTTAGATCGGCAGGCTTTTTAGTCCACGCCGGAGATGTGTTATTTATCGGCTTTTCCTCTTTTTCCTCCTTATCCTTTTCCTCTGTTGTGGCACCTTTATCAATAAAATAAATCGGAACAGGAAGGAACCGACAAAACTTGGTAAGAATCGCTTTTATTCTATCTGCATCTAAAAATTCCTTACTTTCTTCATTGATATGTAAGACTATTTTAGTTCCCCGATCGGGTTTCTCTATAGAGTACAATTCGTATTCAGGGCTACCGTCGCAACTCCAATAAGTTGCGGGTTCATCTTTAAAACTTTTTGTGTACACCTCTACCCTTTCACTTACCATAAAAGCACTGTAGAAGCCCAAACCGAACTTTCCTATTATATTCTCCTCATTCTGCCCTTTGTACTTCTTTAAAAATTCTTCCGCGCCGCTAAATGCAACCTGGTTAAGATATTTATCCACTTCATCCTGAGTCATACCCACTCCACGGTCTGTGATGCTAATTGTTTTTTCTTTAGCATCCAGTTCCACGTCGATGCGCAGTTCACCCAAATCACCTTTAGCTTCACCAACAGATGAAAGTGTTTTCAACTTTTGCGTAGCATCAACAGCATTACTCACCAGCTCACGAACAAATATTTCATGATCGCTGTATAAAAACTTCTTGATAATAGGAAAAATATTTTCCGTTTGTACCCTGATACTTCCTTTAGCCATAGTTTTTAATTTTTTATGAAGTCAACATTTTTTCTTTATTCAACTGTCGTTGCGTCGCACACTTCAACAGGAATTAATTCCCCGCAGCGTGATTTCACAAAGGCAGTGCCATCCTATCGATTCTGACATCATGTCAAACTTTTACTTTTTTGTGGCAACAACTGGTTGACCTGGCTTATTAACTTGTTTCAGTACTTTTACTTTTCGATTGTAGTATTCGATTTTTTCCACTGTTCGCAATCCTTACATTTCCGTTACCTTAATATTTTTTATGAGAAAAATTTACTTACATCTACTGGGAAGTTTCTTATTTTTTTCGATAACTGCGAGTTCACAAGTCATTTTGAGCGGAACCAGCTATCTCGAAACTTTTGATAATATAGGTACAGCTTTGCCTTCTGGCTGGACCGTGAGAACAGGCGCCACCGCCACTTCATTTGGTACATCGACCGCCTTAACAACAGCCAAAACGGCTTGGTCTAGTACAACCGGAGCATTTAAAAACTTTGCTTCTGCCGATGGACTGACTGCCACAACTTCATCAGTCGACCAAACTGCCAGTGACGACAGATCATTAGGAGTGCGGCCAACAGGTTCATTTGGAGATCCGGGGTCAGCTTTTGTATTGCAATTAGCAAATACCGCAGGTGTGTCAGGACTAAATTCAATATTTAAAATTCAATCTCTCGATGCTACATCTGCAAGATCTATAAATTGGGTTGTTGATTATGCGATAGGGAGTAATCCTGTGAGTTTTACGAGAGTGAATACCTTACCCGTAAGTATTACTACCGGTGGCACCACGTTTTCAAATGCTACTGTAACCATAAATTTCGGTTCGGCGCTGGATAATATTTCAGAAAATGTTTGGATACGAATAGTGGCATTATCACCTTCCACGGGCTCTGGCAACAGGCCTAGCGTGGGCATCGATGATTTTCAGCTAACATATACGCAAGGGGGTAGCGACGTAACAGCACCATCAGTACTATCATTATCGCCTGCAAACAACTCAACAAATGTGGTAAGCACCTTACGAACAGCAAGCATCTTTTTCGATGAAACAGTTCAAAAGGGAGCGGGAACAATTGTCTTAAAAAATAGCGCAGATATGTCAGTGGTTCAATCTATAGACGCTGCTGCTAACGTAACCATATCCGGTAACTCAGTATCTTTTCCCGTAACACTTTTACCTAATACAGCTTATTTTATAGAGGTGCCGGAGGGTGCCTTTAAAGATGTTGCCGGAAACAATTTTCCGGGAATTTCAGGCACTGCCGGCTGGAAATTTTCTACAGGCTCACTGCTGCTTTCGGCATCTTTTAATACATGTTCCACCTCGATCACAGATGGATTTACTCAATACAGTCTTACAGGCAATGAAATATGGGCATGCACTACTTTTGGACGAGATGCGAACAACTCTCCTTCAGGAAGTGCCCCTAATGGTGTTCAGATCAACGGTTTTAGCGGCGGCACTAATGTCCCTAATCAGGATTGGCTGATTTCACCTCGTCTGGACCTTTCATCAACTACTTATCCTCTCCTTACTTTTTGGAGCAGAACTGCTTTTAACGGTGCGCCGCTGCAACTAAAAGTTTCTACAAATTATACGGGGTCTGGCGATCCGTCTTTAGCAACCTGGACTGAGATCAACGGCAGATTTCCTATTCAGGCTTCAGATATATGGACAGCGTCATCTGAGATAAATCTTTCAGCATTCAAGCAGCCAAACGTTTATGTTGCTTTCGTTTATACGTCTACCAACGAAGATGGTGCCAGGTGGACTCTCGATGATATTACAATAGACAACTCCGTAACACCGCCTTCTCCAACACTCAGCACCAGTACTTCAGACATTCAGTTTGGTTATGCTGCCACCGGTACAACTTATACGAAAAGTTTTGTAGTTGCAGCCAGTGATATTACATCCGACATTACGCTAACATCAACCGGCAGTTTCTTAATCTCTTCAAACGGAATTGATTTTAGTACTTCTCTCACATTGCCGCAGGCTTCTGCCAACAATACTGCTGATACCGTATTTATAAAATTCAATCCTGATCAAGACGACCAGAATTATACAGGAACTGCAACAGTGGCTTCGTCGGGCTTAACTGCAACCATACATCTCAACGCTACAAGCATTGATCCTGCCAAAACCCTGGAAATAGTAAACTGGAATATTGAATGGTTTGGCAGTAGTGTATTCGGACCAACTAATGATAGTCTTCAGGAACAAAATGTAAAAAAAATATTGCAAAATGTGGGGGCAGACTTATACGCTTTGGTGGAAATTGTAGATACAGCAAGATTAGGAAATGTAGTCAGGTCAATGCCTGGTTACAGTTATATTGTATCAAATTTCGGCTCTCATACTAACCCTGCAGTTGCGGGAGATGGCCCTTTGACTGAAGCTCAAAAATTAGGTTTTATTTACAAGGCATCAATTTTCAGCAATATATCGACTACTCCTTTATTGAACCTTACTACAAGCTCCGCTGAAGATGCAGCAAGTGTAAATTATCAAAACTGGTCTAGTGGCCGCTATCCTTTTATGATGAATGCCGACGTCACCTTAAATGGAATTACGAAAAATATAAAGTTTATTTTGATACATGCAAAAGCAAATACATCTCCTACAGCCACATCTTATGCCCGAAGAAAAGCTGGTGCAGACTCTTTATATGCTTTATTAAATAAATCTTATCCTGACGACAACCTGATTATATTGGGAGATTTCAATGACGATCTCGACTCAACTATTACCTCTGGTATTATCCCTAAGATTACCTCTTATAGTTCTTTTGTAAATGACTCAGTTAATTATCCGGCCCTTACATTACCCCTTAGCCGTGCCGGTAAAAAGTCTACCGTTACATATAATGATATGATAGACCATGTAGTCATTTCAAATGAAATGCTGCCTTTTTATATGCCTGGCTCAGCCAACGTACTTAGTGACGTAACCAGCCTTGTTTCTAGTTATGGCTCTACTACAACAGATCATTACCCTGTCTTCACACGTTATGCTTTTGATGCTACTATTTTACCAATCAAACTCGCGTCTTTCGATGCTGTAAAAAATTTAGCTACAGTAAATTTAAAATGGAAAACAGCACAGGAAGCTAACACCAAAGCATTTATAGTACAACGAAGTACCGATGCAATTAACTTTGAAGATATCGGTGTAGTTAGTGCTGCTGGCAATTCTGCTGTCGAACATATCTATGCGTTTACTGATAACAATCCTGCTGAGGGTAAAAATTACTACAGGATAAAACAAGTGGATAAGGATGAGAAATTCGAAATTTCAAAAGTTGTCAATGTCACTTTTGAATCTCTATTTAAAACAAGCCTGAGCCCAAACCCGGCTAAAAATGCAGTAAACATTTTATCGGGCAATAGAATGAGCGGTTTTACTATTCAACTTTTAGATCTAAATGGAAAGATTTTAAAACAAAAACTAGTCGGTAATTCTGGTACTGGTACATCTATCAATTTAACCGGAATGTCAAAAGGAACTTATTTAATTAGGGTAGTGGACGGTAAAACAGTTCAAACACAAAAACTTGTGATTGATTAATAGATTTTCAATACTTAGGAGATGCCCCGCAACCGGGGCATCTTTTTTTTAAGCAACTTTTGAAAATGCAATTTGACCAGCCGTTATTATCTGTTATGTAATTTAAAATACCGGTAAGAATAGATTGCAGGAGTCAAAGTTATGATCACAGTTATAGAGATCATTGCAATCGTTCCTGCTTCTGTCGGCAATAGGAGTGTTATTAAGGTGATCACGATGCCGCCGGCAAACCATAACTTCCCGGTCAATTGATGCGTTTTCCTCCAGGTATCCTCGGCTTCAAGCGGCCACGGCGTTCTGATGCCCACAAAGCAATTAGGTTTACGCTATACATCAGATTTCCCAGGCAGGTAAAAAATAAGCCCGGTACAAGTAAGCTAAATCTGGTAAGTGAGAGCGCATTATTGATTGCAAAATTAATCATAATAATTCCTCCAACCTTATAGAACAAAAGGAAGCATTAAAAGGCGAAAATCAATTGCCGGTTCAGATGAAAAGAAGCTTTGCAAAGCTGTTTGAAGGTTATACGATAAAGCAAGCGATTTTTTTCACGGGAAATGATGGAGAAGGCTTTTATATTTCTGCGGAAAATGAAAAAGAATTTCTAATAATAAAAATTGATGACGAGCTTCAAATTTCAATTTTTAAAGAAATAAAAAAATAGCCTGGCAAGACAATTTTTTAGCACTTTCTCCAAAGCTCTTATTGCAATAAATGCTGCAATACATTAATGATTTGAACAAAAGCGCAGTCTTATTACGGCACACGATTTTCTTATGGTCTAACCTTTGCAATTTTTTCATTTACCGTTCATCCATTATCTTTTAAAATACTTGTATTTATTCGTTCCCAGAAAAATTTATTTTTGTAAACAAAAACGTTCGTAATTCATTCGTTTTCAATAAGATTTCCTCTTTCTGAAGCCTAAGAACCCTACCTTTTAAGATACCCTCATCTGAATCTTATTTTCGTTCGTCACAATCTGCTTGTTAAGGTTATATAGTGGTTATACTTTTAAAATGTTATCGCAAATAAGACAATCATCTAAAATAAAATCACATGAAAAAGTCAATCCTCGCCGCACTTTTATCACTCAGTTTGGTTACCACTGCTTTTGCAACAGGTGAAAGCAAAATAAGCTATTTCATTCTCAACAGTTTTAATCGGGACTTCAAAGAAGCCACTAATGTGACATGGACATCTAAGACTGGTTTGGCAGAAGCAAGCTTTATATTGAATAATCGAAAAACAGACGTTTTTTACAATTCAAACGGAAGCTTATTTGCGATCAGCAAAACAATTGAATTAGATGAGTTGCCGGTAAGTGCAAAAAGAGCTTTTGCTAAAAGATACGAAGGATACACAGTGAAGGAAGCTATTGAATATGATGGCACCGAGGATCAGAGCTATTACATTTCTGCTGAAAATGAAAAAGAAAATGTTATTATTAAGGTAGATCAAAACGAACAACTTTCTATTTTCAAAAAATCAAAAAAATAAATTTTAGACAAAATGATAATTTAGACAAAAGCTCAGCTACGAAAAGCTGGGCTTTTGCTTTTAGTTACGCTGCTGGTTTGCCATTCATCAAAGCCATTATTTTTCACCTTTCTTCATCCATCAATAATGCTGTCATTTTGTAAGAATTAAACCGCTTACCATCCTTCTGCATCGGGCGTTGACCTTCGATCACAATTGCCTTGCTTTAGCTTGTTTCCGATTCTACTTTCGAATGGTCAAAACTAAAACTACTGACAATAAAAAATTCTAATTAAACAAAAAAACGACATTATGAAAAAGATTTTTATCGCCGCACTTCTTGTAGCAACATTTGCCGCAAGTGCTTTTGCAAATGCCACCAAAGTCAACTATTTAGCATTAAAAAGCTTTGGTGCTGAATTTAAGAATGCATCAGAAATTTCCTGGACTTCTAACGCTGATTTTATAAGAGCAACGTTCGTCTGTGAAGATCAGCGAATGGAAGCATTTTATACGCCGGCAGGAGAAAAAATCGGAGTAAGCAGAGGCATTTCGGTAGATGAATTACCTGTAAAAGCCAAAAGAGCCTTTGCAAAAAAATATGATAAATACAATGTAAAAGAAGCCATTCTTTTTGAAGGTGTTGAGGAAAATGCCTATTACATTAGTGCTGACAACGAAACAGAAAATGTGATTGTAAAAGTATTTGACGACGGATCGGTGTCAGTTTTCAAAAAAACAAAGAAATAATAAAACAGGCTTAGCAGTTGGAAAAGTCTTCGCAGCAAAAGCGGGGGCTTTTTTTATTTTATTAACCTGTCGTTATGTTTCAAAGTTTTACTTTTGCCGCCCAAATTATGTCAATATGAACAAAGGTCCTGTTTCTCAATTTATTCAGCATCATTACCGTCATTTTAATGCCGCCGCTTTAGTGGATGCAGCAAAAGGCTACGAGACACATTTGCTTGAAGGTGGAAAAATGATGGTTACGTTAGCCGGTGCTATGAGTACTGCAGAATTGGGCATTTCACTGGCTCAAATGATACGTGAAGATAAAATTCAGATCATTAGCTGTACGGGTGCAAACCTGGAGGAGGACGTGATGAACCTGGTTGCGCATACCCACTACAAAAGAGTTCCTAATTATCGTGAGTTGAGCCCAAAAGAAGAATGGGATCTGCTGGAAAACGGATTTAACCGGGTTACCGACACTTGCATTCCTGAAGAGGAAGCTTTTCGCCGCATACAAAAGCACATACATAAAATATGGAAAGACGCCGAGGATAATGGCGAGCGTTATTTTCCACACGAATACATGTACAAGTTGTTGCTTAGTGGCGTAATGAAAGAGCACTACGAAATACCTGAACAGCATAGCTGGATGATTGCTGCTGCAGAAAAAAACCTGCCGATCATCGTACCCGGTTGGGAAGATAGTACTATGGGAAACATTTTTGCCAGCTATGTGGTCAAGGGCGAGCTAAAAGCGAGCACGATGAAAAGTGGCATTGAATATATGGTGTGG
>JBBPZJ010000287.1:0-20440 GCA_038199395.1 Chitinophagales bacterium | reverse complement strand
GTAAAAAGCTTTCTGAAGTGAGCTTCTCTTTTAAAGGTTCATTGTATGATTATCAGCAGCAATCGCTTGATGTTACTGCGAAAAAAGATATGGGTATCATAGTGGCTCCGCCGGGCGCAGGTAAAACAATTATAGCGCTTGCGATTATTTCTCAAAAAAAGCAACCAGCCCTTATTATTGTACATCGAAGACAACTGTTTGAACAGTGGATTGAAAGAATTGAATCGTTTTTAGGCATACCCAAAGCTTTCATTGGTAAGATAACTTCAGGACATCAAAAGATTGGTACCCAGATAACAGTAGCGATGATACAAAGCATTGCTTCTTCACCTAATCCCACTGAACTTTATAAATCTTTTGGAACTATCATTGTTGATGAATGTCATCACGTTCCGGCAAAAACATTCAGGAGGGTAATACGACAGTTTCATTCGTATTATTTATATGGTCTAACTGCAACCCCCATTCGAAAAAATAACGATGAAAAGCTCATCTTTATTCTTATCGGTGATGTTATTCACCAGGTAAAACCTGCCACTGCTGGGCCGAATCTGCCGGATAAAATTACTGTTATAATAAGGGAAACAAATTTGTTTGTTCCTTTTGATCACAAAACAGACACTGCTGAACTGCTTTCACAAATTCTAATACATGACACTACAAGAAATCAACTGATAACAGAAGACATTAAAACTGAAGCGGGTGCAGGAAGAAAAGTATTGGTGCTTACAGAGCGAAAAGCACATATTGATGTAATATGTCAATACCTCAAAAGCCGCTATGAAGTAATAAGTATTTCGGGAGAAGACAGTGAAGCTTCGAGAAACATAAAATTTAAACAGATTAAAGAGGGCCATTTTCAGGTATTGATTTCTACCGGACAATTTATAGGCGAAGGTGCAGATATAACTGACCTCAATTGTCTTGTACTCGCATATCCTTTTGCTTTTGAAGGCAAACTGATACAATACATGGGCAGAGTGCAACGAGGCGAAACTTCTCCAATCATTTATGATTACAGGGATACTTATAGATTACCTCGAAAAATTATTCAGGCAAAGAAACCGTTATTACCAAAACCTATTACATAACGGGCAGTTGCAAAGACATGATGAACTGACTTTGATTTTTAATGAAGGCAAAGTTTATATAAATTCAGAAGCAAATGTTTTATCTATCGGTTGCCTTGATTTACCATTAGAAGCAGAGAAGTTCAAAGATGACGTGGCATGGAAAGTAAGGGTACTCGATTATAATGAAGCAACAGGTGTGCTGATGACCGAAATCATGAGCTATAATGCTGATACCACAACTACAGCAGGCGCACAAACTTCACTGCAGTTTATGGAAATAGAAATCATAAGGTTCAGAACTATTGACACTACTCAACTTTTAAAAGTTATTGAAATTAAAAAACAAACATTCCAAACAACTGACGAATCGATATTTACATATACTCAACCAAAAAACGTTATTTCAGAAGCGCCTCCAAAACTTATAAATGTTATTCCTCCTGCCCCGGTAGAACATGTGTTGGTAAAAATGATGAAAGTTCCATTCGCAAATCTTCATTTTGTAAATGCTGGAGTTTCTTTTTCAATTTTCATTGAAGAGTTACACAGTGAGATAAAATTTACGATTGCAAACCCTGATATAAGAGCAGAGTTCGAAGCTATCAAAGAATATTTTATAAAAGTGCTGAAAAAGAAACTGATTGTTACTGACATCGAAATACGGTATACCGAAAAAGAACTTCTTTCAGTAAAGGCAACTTCTGAAGACATAGACAAAATAAATCAAAGCATTATAGACAATGTACGGTTTGAATTTGTGAAACGTGAAATCTTTACATCAAGAGGAAAAAATGAAAATAGCCCGGTAGTAAATACCATTGATACTCTAATTAATAATCGGGAATTAACCGAAAAATTATACCAGTCAGACCAGCAGTTAATAGACGATTTATTAGCGATAAAGAATTCAAAACACTACCATCATTTGCAATTTCTTTCATCCAAACATCTGTCTTCCGTTCTTAAAGTCCGTTTTGTATTGGAGCCATTTTCTTTCCTGTTTCTTTTGGCAGGCGACAACAAGTACCATATTGTGTGGGAAACATTAAACAGTGAAGAAGCAACTTACTTATGGCATTTTGAAAAATCAATTGAAGCTTTAAGAACAGGACTAAAAGAAATAGAAGTAATTCTACAAGACATTAAGGCAACGAGCAAACAGGATTACCTTAAAAAAGAGCAATCTAACTTTAGCCGAATCATCCACGACTACAGCGATAACAACAAAGGTTTTATCCAGTGGAAAGATGCGCTGGAAGGGAGGTTGCTGTAATGAAAGGAATTCATATAAAGTGAGTGAGGCTTTTAGAAAGTTCTCTTTTTGACTCACCATCGAAAGAATCAAGGTATTGTTAAGTTGCAGACATGCTTTGATGTCCGGGTGCCTTTCGTATTTGTTCAATACTGGGTGCTGACTTTTTCAGAATGGTTGCCGAACTGTGTCTTCCGTAATATGGAGTTACATTTTTTTTAATTTCTTAGGTTAAAGCTGCAATACATATTCAGGTTGTTGGTTATCTAAAGAAGAAACTTAGAATACAAAGCGTAGATAACACATACTACTTTGCTGCCTTTTACACGTTCAGTTTTGTGGCTCCGCAAAGTTCCGTCAAATCAACAGACTGGACTTCTTTACTAAAAAATCTTCCTTATCTAAACGGGTATTAAAGGCAATAAACAGCACTTCAACAGAGCTCCTAAGAACTCATTACGCATCTTTTTGCAGTGTGGAATGATAACTATCGCTTTTTAATTTAATCCAAAGTCTCATCTATGAAACAGAGAGCTGTTGAATATGAGAATTGCAATACCGCAATTTTTTTTCCCAATAACCTTTGCTGCCGTCTCCACCTCTTAATCAACAAAACCAAACGAAAAATGTTTTTGTTAAAGTGTTATGATAATTAAAGAGTGTGATGTTGTCAGGAAGGGGAAGAAAAGTAAAAAGGATAAAAAAGAACTGTTGTAAATTAGATGCCAGGTCATGGCTATAATAGGTAAATCAGTTTCAACGGGTGAGCGTATTACGAGAAATATTCGTTTTAATACTCTCTACGATCCTGGTATAACCCCACGACATTTTTAGTTTAATTTTTTTCGACTGGTATCAGCTTAATTTTTTTGAAATGGAAGTAAATAGTAAAAAAGAACAAATATTTTCTTTTCTGGAGGGCGGGGGTGAAATGGGTGGGCTCACTCGTAATTATAATTGGTCTCAAACATCTATTCAAGGTCCGTCCCATTGGCCTCAAAGCCTGCGTACAACACTTAGCATTTTGCTTAACGCTGGTTTTCCCATGTTTCTGTGGTGGGGAGCAGACTTGGTCCAGTTTTACAACGATGCTTACCGCCCAAGCTTAGGTAACAATGGAAAACACCCAGAGGCATTGGGACAGAAAGGCAAAGATTGCTGGCCCGAAATATGGCACATCATCAGCCCAATGATACATCAGGTAATGACAGGCGGTGCAGCAACCTGGAGTGAGGATCAATTAGTCCCTATTTACAGAAATGGAAAGATTGAAGAAGTTTACTGGACTTTTAGCTATAGTCCTGTGAAAGATGAAAGCGGTAATGTTGGCGGCGTACTTGTAGTTTGTAATGAAACAACAGAGAAAGTAAAGAATTTTAAAATATTGCAGCATAAAGAACAAGTATTTAAAAACTTGTTTAGCCAGGCCCCTGTGGCGGTAGCTATTTTTAAAGGTTCTACTTTCTTAATTGAGTTAGCAAACGAGAAAGTTCTTGAATATTGGGGACGCACATTAGAACAGGTTATTAATAAACCTTTATTTGAAGCCCTCCCTGAAGCGGCTGGACAAGGATATGAAAAACTGCTGCAAGGGGTACTTACAACTGGCGAACGGTTTGTGGCAAAAGAACTTTCAATTGATCTTATACGAAACGGTAAATTGGAGAAAACATACATCAATTTTGTATGCGAACCGTACCACGATTTTGATACCAGCATTGGGGGAGTGATTATTCTTGCCAATGAAATCACTGAAATTATATTAAGCCGAAAAAAAATAGAAGAAAGTGAACGCAGGTTTCGCAACATTATAAAACAGGCTTCAATTCCTATGTGTTTGTATACCGGAAGAGAAATGAGGATTGAAATAGTTAATGAAGAATTGCTTGCAACGTGGGGAAGAGACCAATCTGTAATAGGCAAAACTTTAATAGAAGCGATTCCTGAGTTAGGGGGGCAGCCATTTCTACATTTATTAGATGAAGTATATACAACAGGCGTCGGACGTGTAATAAGAGATGCAGAGGCTAAAGTAATGCGGGAAGGTGTGCTATGCACATACCATCACGATCTATGGTATAAGCCAATGTTTGATGAACGTGGCAAAGTATATGGTGTTTTAGCGAGTGGTGTAGATGTTACCGATAAGGTGTTGGCAAGAAGAAAAACAGAAGAAGGCGAAGCTTTATTGCAAACAAGAGTTGAAGAAAGAACAGAAGACCTGAAAAAAGCAAATCTACAGCTTGAAAGAACCAACCACCAATTAAAAGAATTTGCTTATGCTGCATCGCATGATTTACAAGAGCCACTTAGAAAAATAACAACGTTTATAAACATGATTGTAAATGGAGATAGGGAGAATTTATCTGAAAAGGGTTTGAAGCTTTTTGGAAAAGTAATCGACGCTACAAATAGAATGAACCTTTTAATAAGTGATTTATTTGATCTTTCGAAAGTGTCTGATTACACTCCAACCTTTCAATTGGTAAACTTGAATGAGATACTGGACAAAGTTACAGAGGATTTAAGCATGGAAATTGAACAATCAGGTGCAGTGATACACAAAGACAATTTCTCCTCCATTAATGGCATTCCAAGACAGATACAGCAATTGTTTCAAAACTTATTAAGTAATGCAATAAAATATACCGGCAAAGGAATAACTCCAATTATTTATATTAAAAATGAACTTGTTACCAATGTTGAAAAGCCAATAGACAATCTTTTGCCTAATACAACGTATTGTAAAATAATTTTTGAGGATAACGGCATAGGTTTTAGCCAGGAGTATGCTGAAAAAATCTTTCAAATGTTCTATCGGCTACATGGCAAGTCAGAATATTCGGGTACAGGTATTGGGTTGGCAATTTGCAGAAGAATTGCCGAGAACCATCAAGGGACTATAATAGCAGAAAGTGTAGAAGGCGAAGGAACAAAGTTTGAGGTTTACTTGAAGTGCTGATAAAAGCATTCAATTGTTTGATTTTTATAACTTGACTAAAAGTACTTTTTGCTTTTTGCACATCCTAAATAACCATTTGAATTCCTTTTCAAGGACCTGTTGCTCACTAACCTTTCGAATGAGAAACCATTTTTCGCCGGTAATCATTTAAAAAGGCCAAATAAGTTAACGATACTATAGATATAAAGTCTGTATACCTGATTGGAATTGACTAGATGGAGAATTTTCAGGAGTGTAATTGATATAAATACTCAACTTCAGCCCTTGAATTTATTAAAATAAAAATGCCCACGTTAGCCTTGCAAACTACGTGGGCGAACAATAAAAAAGTATAATAATCGACTACTACTAATTAGACAAACTGCCAGTTAAATTCGATGCACGAGTAAATAAAAATATTTTTGTCGTTCACATAAAGCCATATCAGCACAATCTGAAGTTGCATTCACAGAATAAATACGGCAGGACTATACAACCCTGTTCACTTTTGTGCAGAATTTTTATTTTGTAGCTTTAAAAAAGAAATAGAAAAAGTACAATGCATTCTTACATGAAAAACATGGTATGCAATCGCTGCATACTGGTAGTACAGCAGGAACTACAAAAGCTGAATATAGATAGCTGCAAGTTCATTTTAGGTGAAGTAGAAACAACCGGCGAACTTCCAAAAGTTAAATTACAACAGCTTAAAAAAGAAGCATCGGCGTATCAATTTTTAAGCGATTTGAAACTTCACGTTGCAATAAGCGACTTTTTTCCCTTAACTTTTTTATATGCTCACCAAACTAGCTCACGTTAAGAACTGTAACTTGTCAGCACAAATACTGCAAATTTCTTTTGCTTTTTCGCTACCTACACTTATAAGTTGAGCTGCTGCATAACAGATAGCCGCACACTCCATATCTAATTGAATGCACTTTGCCATCATTTTTATATTTTCCTCTTGTGTGCAAGAACTTGCACAATGGTTACAAATTGCTGCACCAGTAAGGCAGGCATCAACACAGGTTTTGTAAGTATAGTATCCGGTCATGAGGATATATTTAATTGGTACTCTTCAAAACCCCGTCTCTAAAAAGGACTCTATGATACCGCCCGAAAAGAGTATCTTTAATAATTGACAATCGAAAATTTATGAAAATGAGACAATATTTGTCGTGCAATGTTCGCCTGGTTTTTATTTTTAGCGCCTTTTGTTTGATTTTTGCTTCCTGCTCAAAAAAAATGAACTTTACAAGTTCACCTGTAGTGCCGGCTGCTGAGGGTTCAGTAAAGTATAAAAAGGACAACAATAATAACTATCACATCAGTCTAAACGTTTTACATCTTGCCAATTCCGATAAGCTTACACCTCCCAGATCAAAGTATGTGGTTTGGATGGACACAGAAAGTAATGGAGTGAAGAATTTAGGGCAATTGAAAAGTTCAGGCAGCTTGCTGTCGAGTACTTTAAAAGGTTCTTTAAACGCTGTTACTGCTTTTAAACCTAAAAATTTTTTTATAACTGCTGAAGACAATACTGACATTTCGTATCCCGGACAACAAGTTGTTTTACGTACCAATTAAACTATTTACGGCCGTTCTTTATCAATTGGCTATAGGAGTCGGCACTATTGGATAATTAAGTTTCTTTTTGCATGTTGACGGAAAAACAAATTAAAAAAAGGACGAGACGGTATTTCTTATTAAAAACTTCGAAGTTATTTTTCACGTGAATTAATTTGCAACTCTATTTTTGCTTTAAAATTTTGCAGTAGCTGCTGGTTTTCCTGCTTTACATCGCATTGTAATAATTGTTGGCTCATTTGCAAAAATGCATCCTGAATATACCTATCCTCTTTCCCATATTTCCAAATGGGGTAGAAACATTCAACAAATAATTCTTCAAACGACAGTTCTTTCATTGCCACGCGTATCACTTTGTTTTCATCGGCTAAGGTTAATGGCAAATAGTTGAATAATCTAAACCGGAACAGGTTAGTTAAGGCATGTATGCTTAAAACGGCTGTTTCGGGGTCGTTTATACCCGGGCTTAATGCCTTGATGGCAACTTCAGCAAGCTGGTGGTAACCATAGTAGGAGTTTTTATCTATGGGTTGACCGCTGTATAAATCTATTGCTACCACCAGCTCATCTATATCTTCCCTATGTAATTTTTTCTCGCCAGATACAATGAGTAACGGGTTGCCTTCTAATAAATAGGAGCCTGATGAATGAAGCATTTGAACAACCACATCGTGTTTTTTGGCAAAGCGTATAAGTGACGGTTTATTAAATCCCTGGTAGTAATCAGATGAAGGCATAAAAATTGTTTGCGCCTTTTTTTCATCTGGCGTAAATACACTTGGCTTTTCCTGGCAACAGTGTTGTTGGAGTGTATGTAACGTTTTCTCGTGTATACGATTGATGATGGTTTCGAACTTGACGGATTGCGTTACATAATGCAGAAAATAAATAAACAGAAATATGTCTACAACAGTAAACAAAAGCAATAGATAAATGCTTAAAGCTGGTACATAAATACCCGATGTTATATTGCGTATAGTACTTAATAAAAACAGGGAATAGACAATAGTGCCGATATAAAAGCCTAAGATGATTTGCTGAAACTTGTTGCCAATCATGCTGTCGAGCATCCGGTTGCTCATTTGCGATGCAGCCTGATTTAACATTATCATTACCATTGAGAAGCTGAACACAGTAAGTGAAATAATGCCTCCGGAAATGGTTGTAAGTATAGACCGTGCTGTGCTTGCATCGCCTAAACTTAGCCAGCTTAACTTCGACTTAAGATGCTTACCGGTTTCCGAAAAATCTAATTCAAGCATTAGAATGGAAAGGAGCAAAAAACCTAAAGATATCAGCGCCGGATAAAAGGCAATACTGTTGACTGTTTTTTTGTAAAACTTACGTATCCATTTTAAAATTTTTTTAATCATATTTAGTATAGGTAACTATGCCTCTTTTTCGTTGTTAACAATAAAATATAAACTCTAGAATTTGAACTATTCAGCCTGCTTAAGCGGAAAGTTTGATACAGTACTTAAAGCTTCAGCGTTTTCACCTTCTATTTTTCTTATGACCGTAATATCACCTGTAGTCTCCAATACAACAACCGCTAAGTCCTCCAACTGTGTTACGCCATTACTCCTTGCAGCAGCATATAATTCATCTTTAGTTATTCTTTCCTTTTTCATAACGTCATACATGATTTCACCCTTGTACACTAACATTGTGGGTTTATTGGTAACAATGTACTTTACTGTTTTATATTTTGTAGAAAGATTTGTTAGTATATATTGAAGAAATATCAATAGTAGAATAACCAGAACACCTTCGGCTAATGCCACATTTTTGCTTAAAGAAACCGTAGCCAGGCATGAGCCTAAAGCAACTGTTACAATAAAATCAAAAGCATTCATTTTTGCTAAAGTTCGTTTACCCGACAACCGCAAAAAAATTATAAGACACATATAAGCAAGTATAGTAACCACAACAGCTCTTACAATACTTTCCCAGCTATCAAAAAATAAGTTTTTCATGTTGTGTGTTTCGCTTTATTTATTCAAATAAGTGTGCCGCCAGTTTCTCATCATGTCCATAAATATCATCAGCAAAATGAAGTACTCCATCTTCATCAACCCAGGAGGTAAAGTAGGTGATGAAAACAGGAACCGTTTTACCAAGCGTTACCCACTTCTCTTTAGAACTGTTCATAGCTGCTTTAATTTTTTCGTTCGTCCACTCAGGTTGATTGCGTAAGAGATAAACAGCTAAGTCAAACGGTTGGTGAACCCTGATACAACCATGACTAAATGCTCGTTGCAGCCTGCTGAATAAACTACGGCTTGGTGTATCGTGAAAGTAAATATTGTAACTGTTGGGAAATATAAACTTAACGTGACCCAAAGCATTATCGTTACCTGGCTTTTGGCGCACATTTGGCAAACCATCGCTATAGCCCGTTACCTCCATATTTTTTCTGCTTAAATAACTGCTGCTTCGCTGCATAGCGGGATATATTTCGTTACGCACAATGCTACGCGGTATATTCCAGTAAGGGCTAAACACAACATATTTTAACTCGTCGCTGAAAATAACAGTTCTGTGGGCAGCCTTGCCAACAACAACGCTCATTCCCAAAACTTCTTTACCATTTTCTACTACGTGAAGCCGGTACTCCGGAATGTTAGCCAACAAGAAATTTGGTGGCGCCTCGGGCATCCATTTCATACGTTCCAAATTAATCATCATTTGCATTATTCGGTCTTTAACTGGGATATTCAATTGCTTTATTAATGACGCATCAATTATACCATCCGGTTTAAAACCATAGCTTGCCTCTGCCTGTTTAACAGCAGGTACCAAATCTCGTGTGTAAACTGTCGTGGTATCGGCTTGCGGATAATTACCCGTTAATTGTAACCGCCTCTTTACAAAAAGAATAATGCTGTCTTTGCTGCCCCGTCTAAACTTTTGCTTATTGATAGAAACATTTCCCCATCCACCGTTTCTTTCAATATCCCTGTATTTAAATAGTTGCTTTTGCAATAACCGGTAAGGTTCGTTCAAAGGCTTCCAATCGCCGTTTTTGCTATTTAAGAAACTATCTAATAAAGCAATGGGTTTAAGTTTTCGACGAGGTATGTTCCATTGAACTTCTTTAGGGTCAACGCTGCCGGAATAAGCATATTGTATGTATTGAAAGACGTGCCTGGTAAACCGAAGCTCTGTAAGCTCGATTAAAGATTTATTAATGGAAAAACTGCTATCACTATTTAGCAGTGTGTCAACAGTTTCGTGCAATTGCCTGTCATAAATGCTACTATCATTTGTTTGCCGTACCACCCTGTTATGTGCGTTCCAGAAACCTTCTGCCTGTACAGTTAACCCATTATCATCAAACCATGCAAAGCTGTAATTACGCGAGTTATAAAAACTGCGCATGTAATTAGCCATGCTGTCCCCGCTTACTTCTTTGCCTATAAAGTGTTCCAGGTTAAGGCTGTCCAAGAATAGTTGTGAAAAGGCATTTGCAGTGGTTATGGATGTATCCCTGATTGTAATCTTTTTGGCTTGTCTTATAGATACTTCACTACAAAACACATTTAATAAAACGAATAAAGTTGTTGCTATTACTGGTATAATATATCTCATGAATGCCTGTTAATTGTGTGCAATAAATATTGGCGCATTTGTTTGCGTCATAATATAGTTGGCGAGGCTCTCTTTAAAAAATCTTGACAATAAACTTCTGCCGAAAGCGCCCATTATAATAAGTGGGTTAGATAATCTATTGATATAATTTGTAAGCTCGTTTTGTGTTTCGCCCTTAATAATTTCAATTTTTGAATTTGGATAATGCAAGGGCAGCCACTCTCTAATCAGGTCTTCATACTCTAATCCCAGCACATTCGTTGGTAAGACAGAGACAAAGTGAACGGGTAAATTTTTGTAAAAGTCAAAAAGATATGCAAACAGCCTGATTGCGTATATACTTGACAATTTATCGTCGTAAGCAAATACTAATGTGTTGGTTTTAGTGTAATCTTTATTAATCATTAATACGGGGCAATGGGTATCTGCTAAAAATGAGTTTATTGAATAATGGATAGGTGGTGTGTCGGCATCGGATACAATCAGGTCGGCAAAAGCGCTGTAGTCTATTAGTGTATCTAAATGATTGGTGCTGATAGCATGCGTTTTAAACGAAACATTTGCTGCCTCACAGGTATCGGCAAATAACTTCATACTTGTGTCTAAAAACTGTAAGTGCTTATCTTCGTCTGTAGCTGTTGTTAAATCCTTATCTGTAAGATTTATATCGCCTGGAAAAGGGTATCTGTCGTCACCGTATTTGAGGCTTTGGGTAAAAATGCCAAATAGTGTTGCCTGGTTTTGAACCGCAAGTTTGACGGCAAAGTTCAGCGCGGTGGCGGGTACTTTATAATCGTTAATTAACACCAATATCTTTTTCATCTGAACAAAAATTAAATTTTAAAATAGTGCATTACCTTTATAAAGGTATTTCTTTTGCCCTCAAACCATTGCCTTACGCGTTTACCGCCCTGCAATCAAAAAAATTTTAAGAAAATCATTGCAAAGAGCGCTTCAGAAAGCGCAGAAAAAGGCACCTTTTTCTCCTCAACTAAAAATATAATTTTAGTGGCAGCCGGTGTAATAATTGTACTCTTTGCAGCTCTTTGGATTTGGAAAGCCATAGAGATAAAAAATCTTAAACAGGAGCATGAAAAAAGGGAAAAATTATTAAGGCAAAAGGCTATTGAACTGCTAAGTCAGTCAGATTACAAGTATCTGGAATTGTTAGCCAAACCCTATGTATGGGCTATACGCACCGAAATGATGAAAGGAAATACAGATGCTGTAAACTTATATGCAAATGATATGGTAAAAGAGAAAAATTTTCAAATTATTACGGTTGTTAACGATAAAGCAGTGGTTGTCTTATCTACGAACAAAAAGCTGGAAAGCAAGTCCTGCGCTTCTGTTGGAAACCCTGGCTACTTGAGCAACGACAGTACTGTAGTTAATTAAGTTGATGATAATACCTTAGAAATATCATCGCCTGTTATGGGATTTAATAAAAAAATGGTACGCTTATTTTTAATTACACGCCGCCAAAAGCTGACTTGAATTAGTTGAATTGAAGTTGTAATTGTTTAAGAGAATACTATTGGCAATACTTTTTTTAGTGGTAGACGGTGTCAATCAAGAGATTTCATTTACTTTTTGCGGGTTACCTTCATTTATCTTGACTTTTATTTTACCTACAAGTATGTCTCTCTCCGATTATTGACAGCCAACAACAAGAAGATCTTTAATTCAATACGATCAAGGTTTTGCTGAAAACGAAGATTTTTATCAATGGTCACTAAAAGTCAAAACCATTAAAAACAAATAAGTCCCAAAAGTTCACCGTTCTTTTTGCCCAACCAACCCATGCCTCTAACGGTCTTTACCTCATAATCCGGTCCGTAGTCTGCCTTTAGTTGTTTGGGCAAGTTCTCATCAAGCAAAATTTTCATGAAGCATCTTTTCGGTCGTTAATGTTTTTTTTGCCATTTCCAGCACTTGAATAACAGCTTCCTTTGAAATAGCAGGATAGTCATCGAGAAATTCATTAAGGTCGTCGCCCCCTTCTATATACTCAAAAAGGGTTTGAACAGGAACCCGTGTTCCGGTAAACACCGGTGTTCCACCCATTGTTTCCGGGTCAATATTGATAACTCCGTAATTCATTTTCTGTGGGGTTTTAGCTTGTCGCAAACTTACAAAATTTGAAAGCTTTCTCGTAATTGAGTTAAGTAAATCAGCTTAGCGATAACGACAAAATTTTTTTGCTGCTTAATTTTTGCAGTGCATTAATTTTATCATGTTGCGATTTTAAAAACGCCTGTCTTCTATTGTATTTAAGTGCTTTTTGCAATTCAAAAAACTACCTTGCACTAAAGCCTAAAGATGCCAAATGAGATGTGGATGAAAGTAACGCCATCCTTTAGACAAACTCAGGATGAACTGCTACGCTTTGTTCAATCATTGCCTTGCCGTTGAACTGAGCGTAGCAACGATGATGCTATAAAACCCAATGTCTGTAACCTAAGAAACAAATTGTAAACAGCTTTTAAAGCAAGATTTTTCTGGCTTTTATACTGCATAAAAAAATACACATGAGTAAGCTAAGCGTAAAGGGAGCATGGCAGGTTTTGAAAGATGCAGGCACCGGATTTGGCAAGCATAAGATTCTTAAATTAAGTGCGTCGCTTGCTTATTATACCATTTTTTCTATTGGGCCAACTTTGCTTGTTGCTATATTTTTTGCTGATTTATTTTGGGGGCGACAGGCAATTGAAGGAACTATTTATAAACAGATAAGTGGGTTGGTGGGTAAAGAAACAGCGCTGCAAATTCAAAGTATTATAAAGAATGCGTCGGTAAGTGGCAACAGTTTTACGGCTATTATTGGTTTTGTAACGTTGATAATAGCAGCTACCACTGTGTTTACAGAAATGCAGGACTCAATCAACATGATTTGGAACTTGAAAGTAAAAGCAGGTAGTGGATGGTTGCGTACTTTAAAAAACAGGCTTCTCTCTTTTTCAGTTACTGCAAGCCTGGGCTTCCTTTTGCTCGTATCTCTTTTAATAAATACGTTGCTGGATGGGTTTATGAGTCAGCTACAGCAAATGTTTCCGCAAATTGCTATTGTGGTTATTTATGTGGTGAATATATTAACAACCCTTGTGGTGGTTGGGTTTTTGTTTGCCATTATTTTTAAAGTACTGCCCGATGCAATTATTAGCTGGAAAGATGTTGTTGCAGGTTCATTGTTTACCGCCGTGTTATTTATGATTGGAAAGTTTTGCATTACAATCTACTTAAACCATAGTAATCTCGGTAGCAGTTATGGGTCTGCGGGTTCGCTCGTAATATTACTATTGTGGGTCTATTACTCTTCCGTTATTTTATATTTCGGCGCAGAGTTTACCAAAGCGTATGCATTAAAATATGGCTCGGTAATTAAGCCAAAAGATTATGCAGTAACTATACAAACCGTTCAGGTAGAAAGTAGTGAGAGCAGTGTGCAACAAAATGAAGAAAACGCAAAAAATACGGAAAAAAACATGCAAAGCAGGATTAAAAATGTAAAAAAGTAGGCTTTATCCCGATTCCTTTTTTTAGTTAAAAAATATTTTACATGAATGAAATTTTGAAAAGACTTGAAGTTTATTACGTTGCCTTTTTAAAAGCTGTACCCCGTATCGGGCTTGCCATTTTAGTTTTAGTTATAGGTATTCTTATTGTTAATTCGGTTACGTCTGTTTTTCAGAAGAGAATAAAAACGAAATCGCACGACCCGCTAATGAGCACTTTTCTGGCAAAGGCTATTAAAGTGGTTTTAATAATTTGTCTTTGTCTTTTTGCGCTGCAGACTGCCGGGTTAAGCGGTATTGCCGGCGCCATTTTAGCAACTGCAGGCGCTTCGGCTGTAGTATTAGGTTTTGCTTTTAAAGATATTGCTGAAAATTTTTTAGCAGGTATCATACTTGCCTTTAACCGCCCGTTTCATGTAAACGATACCGTGCAGGTTGAAAATGTATTTGGCAAGGTAAAGACAATGGAATTTAGATACACCAAAATAGCCACTTTTGATGGCAGAAATGTTTATATACCTAATGCTGATGTACTTACCAAGCCTGTATTTAATTATACGGAAGATGGCTTTTACCGTGCAGATTTTATTGTAGGAATTGCTTACGAAAACGACATTGAAAAAGCGAAGGAAGTGATTACTTCATGCTTTAATGAGGATAAAGAGATAGTAGAAGATGAACTGCATGTAAACTTTGTTGCTGAAGATGAACTTGCCGCAAGTACCGTAAATCTGAAAGTATTTTTTTGGGTTACTACCGAAGATTTTAGACGCGGCACTTTACAAACCCGTGGAAGGTTAATTCAAAAAGTAAAAACAAGGCTGGAAGAAAATGGATTTAATCTGCCTGCCGATATCAGAGAGTTGAAATTTTATGACGCTTCAAAACCTTTTGAAATCACTTCGACACAGGAAAAAAGCTTAGACAGACCGCAGGAATAAAATCCAAAACACTAAACGTCCATTAATGGTTTTCTAACTTTCCAAGCGAAGTATCCAGTGAGCTTTTTAATTTTCCTAAAGCACCTTTTAATGCCTCCTGAATTGTATCGCCATGAGCGGTAACTGCAATTGGGTGCATTCCTTCAAGGCGTGCTTCGAGCATACAACGCTTATCGTTAGCACCGCTTTTGTGGCTGTTCTCGTCGGTTAAATGAACTTCTACCCTGGTTATCTGGTTATTAAATCTTTTTAGGGTTTCAGCAACAGTGCTTTCTACAAAACTGCTTACTTCTTCATTTCCTGTTATGTTGTTGTCTGAGTTTATTTGAATAGTCATGATGGTTTGTTTTTATTTGTTTTTAGTAATGTCAAAAGGAATTGATTTTTTATTGCCCAACATCTGACTAAAGTTAGAAGATGCAGATGTAAATATGAGCCTTAAAGAACTAAAGTTATATCGACATAAAGAGATAAACATCTTTTAAGTTCCAAGTGAGAAGTTAAATACCACTTTTGAACCATCAGGTGCAATAGCTAATATTTGAATCATGCCACTTTGAGCAGACAGTAAGGCCCCATCAATATCTTTCGGATTGTTGATGGGTTTGCCGTTGATAAAAGCGATAATGGTACCGGGGGGAATGCCGGCCTGGTCAAAAAAACCATCCTTACGCACCCTCGTTACCAAAACACCTGCATTTAAATTAAAGTGTTGTTTCATATCAGCAGTAAGCGGAGCGAAAGTGGCTCCAAGCCTGTTGTATATTTCCTGGAGAGCTCTATCACTTTTTGGTGCAGGTTTTTCAGCTTTTGCCACAGCTTCACTGTGCAGTGTAGCAGAAACTACAGCAGTAGCGCCCTTGCGCTGATAGGTCAATTTTATGGTGTCGCCAGGTTTGTGTCTTGCTATTCTTTCAGAAAACTCCGTTGACGAGTTGAGTAAAATACCATCTATACTTTGAATAATATCACCTTCTTTAAGGCCGGCAGCAGCAGCGGCACTTTCATTTTGCACACCGGTTATGTAAACGCCTTTTACTAAAGCAGGATCGAGTCCCTGTTGTATTAAGTACTGGTCTTCTGCAGCCGGCGCCGGAAAGGCAACACCCAACACACCTCGCTTAACTACTCCAAAGTTTTTTAAATCATCCAAAATCTTTTTTGCCAGGTTTACAGGTATGGCAAAAGCATAACCCGCATAACTTCCGGTTTGCGAAGCTATGGCTGAATTAATGCCTATCAATTCTCCATTGGTGTTAACAAGCGCACCTCCGCTATTGCCGGGGTTAATGGCAGCATCGGTTTGAATAAATGATTCAACAGCCATATTACCTTTAGGCGCTGCATTATTTTGCACGGTATTGCTGCCTGGCCGGTTTATGATTCCTATGCTTCTGGCTTTGGCGCTTACAATGCCTGCAGTAACCGTTGTATTTAGCGAAAGGGGAAACCCTACAGCTAACACCCATTCACCTATCTGCACCTTATCAGAGTTTCCTAATTTAACCACCGGAAGATTTGTTGCCTCTATTTTTAAAAGCGCTAAATCAGTATTAGGATCACGGCCAACTAATTTTGCAGAGAAGTTTCGCCGGTCAGGAAGTATAACGTCAATAGCCGATGCGTTTTCAACCACATGGTTGTTTGTAGCTATAAATCCCTCAGGGCTTATAATTACACCAGACCCTGATGCTCCATAATCTGACGAGGCGTTGAAATGAATTTTTATATGCACTACTGCCGGCATCACCATCTTTGACGCCGTTACAAAATTTACATTACTATTTGAAGTATCTACATCGCCATTTGAAGTGTTTATGGCAGCAGCATTTTCTGTTGGCTGTATAACACTGTCTTTTGTACTGCCACCTTTATTTGCCCTTTGCTTATCGGTACAACTGCTGGCTACACCTTGCAATATTATAAATAAAACCGGAAGCAGGATGGCATGCGACTTATTCATATCGGGCAGCATTATTACTAATTAGAAAGGCAGTTATTTATGAGAACTAAACCGGCCATAATAGTTTTTAAGATTGGCCTCGTACTCGGTGCTTAGCTGTTTAGAAGCATCGTATTCCGGGCTGTTTTTAACCTGCTCAACAGAGGCATTAACAGTGACTTCTGAAGTATCCCAATTGATTTCTTTTATCAAATCAGGCGAAATCGTTACCTTCTTGCCTGGAAACCAATTTCCCGTGTCAACTAACATATAACGTATTGTCCAGTTGCTGTCATCTACTATAAAATCCTCCACATCGCCAATAGTATCATCTAATGCATGAATAGTATAACCCTGCACATTTTTAGCGCTCCGTAAATGAGGGTCGCCCTCTGCTTCAGCATTGGCGGTATTTTCGCTGTTTTTTACTGCCTCCTCCATAGGCACGGATGACCTGGGCATCATCATTCCGGCAGTACCCATACCACCGGGCCAAATACCGCCGCCCCAGTAATTTGTCCAGGAATAGTGTGCATACAGTTCCATTTCGTTCTGTCTCGAAACGGGTTGTTCGGTGTCTATATCGGGGCTTTTTTCAATTTGCTCTTTTGTAAGGTTAACAGGGAATGTTTCATTTGCCCAATCACCCTGTAAAAGCGCTTCTGGTGAAATAAGCACCTTACGGTTTGAAAGCCAATTACCTGTTTCTACAACGAGATAGCGTATCGTCCAGGTTACATCGTCAAAATAAAAATCCTTTACTTTTCCGATCTCGCCGTCGGTGGCACCCATTGTAAAACCCATCAGATTTTTGATAGTTCGCTTCATATTTTTATTTTTAAAGTGTGGGGCCTAATGGAGGCCGTTTAAACTCTTTGCGATTATAAAAGTGGTTGTCTGAACCGCTTTCTTCATGAAAGTGATTACCAGGGAAATAGTGAGGCAGAACCATTAACTCATAAGACTTTTCTATATCAACTCCCTTTTTAAATCTTTTTGTTTTTGCAAAAGTGTTATAATCTATTTGGTCTGTATGCACCTTCTTATTGTCTTCATCAAGGGTTACCATGCCAATTGGTATAATCAGGTGGTTTTCACCATCCTCATTCAAAAATTCATGTACACCCTTATTAGCCGGAGTTGCATAGGTTTGGTGACCAGCTTCAATTAAAGCTGCATCAACTTCTACATCAAGATAAACCACACGTTCTGCCTGTTTGTTTACAAGCAGTCCATCCACTTTGCCTATGGTTCTTTTGTCTGCATCTATTACTTCCCAATCTCTTACATCAGCATATTCATCGGCTACTTTATAATCTGATAGTTCATGTAAATAATACAGGTTTTTATTTTTATCTGTCATGATTTAAATTTTAGAGCGTTATCAATTCATTTTACTTAGCAGGTCTGCAGCCTTTCTAAAAAAAGACTTAACAGCATCCCGCTGGTCAAGGGTTAATGTTTCAGGGTTAATTGCAGCAGCGGCACTTTTTACCTCAGCGGCTTCAGCGCTCAATCCGGGATACTTTGCCTGCTGCATATTCTCTAAAGAATTGCTTAATACATCAGCAGCGCTTCTTATTTTATCAGCATGGGTAGTTGACTGTGGGTCTTTTGTTATTTCATCCGCATATTGTTTTGCTTTAGCTATATCAACTTTTACATCGTAGCCTGCTTCAGTTGCCATAGCATCTGCCGCATCTGTTAGCTTTGTTAATGCCTCACTTGCAAATGAATGATCCAGGCTCATTGTATTCGTATCGGAATTAATAAAAGTAACATAAGCTGCCACCGTGCTGTTGTTTTCATGAACATCTATCAATGCCCCGTTATTTGCTGTTTCTGCAGTGTCATCTTTATCATTGCGAAAAAAGAAGAACCAAACAGCAGCAAGTAAACCGAGCACTAATAAAATCCAGGGCCATACTGGCTTTTTCTTTTCTATTTTTATTTCTGTCATAAAAAAGCGTTAGTATTTAAAAGATTCCCTCGAGGTTTAATTTACTCATTCAGCCTTAGGCGTAATAATATAGCTTTTGGTGTTTTACCGGGAAGTAGTCTACCGGTCAGCAGCCGTTGCGCACACTTATACAACTTTGTGTTGTTTGCAAAACAAGAAACGCCTATGTAGTAGTACTAAAGTCATACCACGCTACCTTATTTATTATGGAGTAAAAAGTTTTCCCAAGTTTTTGTTTATAGGTGGTAACATTTTTTGAAGAATGTCAAATAGCAGAAATAATTACCAAATATTTAAGAAGCGCGCTTGAAGTAATAGCAGGGCTCGTATTCGGTATTTCTTTATGAATATTTTTGTACAAATATTTCTTTCACATACTTAAACCCAGGGACATACTTAAGATGCTTTGCTCCTTAATATTTGTTTAGCTCTTTCAATCGCTTTCTCCGAAATATCCGGCACCCACATATTTTGATAACCCATGCTGAATAAAGCATATACAAAACAGCTATCGCAACCGCCAATGTCAATGATATTGGCAGTAAAGGGAAGGTTGACCAATTCTACAATCGCCATTGACGTGTTAGGGTATGGCTAAAAGCAGCTTAGTTCGTATTTTGTTTTTGTAGTATAAATTTTATTTCAGGGCTTTTTATTTCTCATAGCAAGTTTTCATTAAATACTCTTTATTAAATACGCAATCAATAAAACGCTTATTAAAAAGATAAAGCCTGTAAGTATAGAAATAAGTAAGGATGAACTTTGATACCTGTTTTCATTGATTTGTTTTTCTGTTTTTTTATAACGGATGTATGCCAAAATGGAAGCAATAGCACCTACTGCTACCAACACAATTCCCACGATGGCCGAATAACCTTTTTGTTGAATAATTTGCTCTTTACCTAAAAGCAAGGTCAATTGCTTCACAAACAATGAAAATTTTACCACTACAAAACCGAAAGCCATGATGCCAATGCTGGTTCTTATCCAGGCTAAAAACGTCCGTTCGTTGGCCAGATGATCCGTGGTGTTTTTTAGTCTTTTGTCTTCCATGATAAACTTTTAAACCAGGCTGAAGACCTCCTGCTGAAGAGGGATAATGGAGTTTTTTTGTTTCAAAAACATCTCCATTGCCTCCACCGCTTTTATCTAAAGGTCGGTTCTGTTCCTGCCAGTTTTTTCTGGAACGCCCTGCGGCGTAATATAGGCAACTTTGCAGACTTTATCTTTTTGCAACGGTGTGCCTTCGGCAAAAATTTATTGAATGCGGTTGCTCATCATAAAACAACTCTGTATGCGGCTCAAGGTAACCATGCACATCAAAGCGTCGTCAATAGACACTTGGTCAGCCCGGTAACTAATCATTAAAAACTTTGCTGCTTCATGAAAATTTGGGTTAGTTTATGGATGAACAGAAGACCAGCCTTGTGCCTGTCGTATGATGATTTCACTTGTATCAATCTTTCTTTCCTTCATGGTATTAAGGCACTGCGCAAACACATAGGCGTCAACCTTAAGTTTAAATTTCATTGATAAATTGTGCCATATTAACTCTGTTATTTCTTTGTTCGTAACAACAATGTTTAAGTAGCTGTTCTTTTAATTTAACTCTTGATGCATTTACTACTTTCATCAAAT
>JBBPZJ010000286.1:0-6169 GCA_038199395.1 Chitinophagales bacterium | reverse complement strand
AAAAATTATAAAGTAGATTTAAAGGATTACAACGATACAAGGGCAGTCTTCCAGGAAAATGAAGACATATCTGGCATCATTCATTTTGCTGCCTACAAGGCAGTAGGTGAGTCAGTTGAAGAACCTTTGATGTATTATGAAAACAACTTGTTTTCGTTAATCAACTTATTGAAATGCGTTGAGGAATTTCATGTACCTCATTTTGTTTTTTCATCTTCGTGCACTGTTTACGGAAGCCCCGATACAATTCCGGTAACTGAGGAGTCGCCTATAAAAAAGGCAGAATCGCCATACGGATCTACTAAACAAATGGGCGAAGAAATAATTACGAACGTGGTAAAGGCAACAGATGCGAAGGCAATTTTACTTCGATACTTTAATCCCGTAGGTGCACACCCCTCTACTTTAATTGGGGAACTGCCAATTGGTAAACCGGCCAATCTTGTTCCTGCTATCACCCAGGCTGCCATAGGCAAAATTCCGCAGTTAACTGTGTTTGGCAACGATTATCCTACCCGGGACGGTAGCAACATCAGGGATTATATTCATGTCTCAGATATCGCTCATGCGCATACATTAGCCTTACAGTACCTTGTTGATAATAAGAACAAGACCAATTGTGATATTTTTAATTTAGGAACAGGAAATGGAGTTTCCGTACTGGAAGCAATTAAAGCTTTTGAGGAAGTGAGTGGTGAAAAGCTAAATTATAAAATAGGACCTCGCCGTCCCGGCGATGTGGTCGCCATATACGCAAACAACGATTATGCCCGCAATACGTTAGGCTGGGAAATTAAGTATGATTTGAACGAGATGATGAGAACTGCATGGGCGTGGGAAAAAAAGGTGAAACAAGACGAAGAAATTATAAAAAGCCAGAAATTTCAATATAATTAGAAGCTTTTGTACCTAAAAGAGTGCACGGTTTCTAAAAGGCCGTGCACTCTTTATCTACTAAAAATTTCAATAAATCAAATTGCCACTTTGTTTACAGTACAATGCAATGTCTATAGGTTACGTTGTTCAATACCTAATGTTGTGCTGTTGAAAAAACCGCTTTTGCAGGGCTACCTAATAGCACTGGCACTTCTTATTTTTTTCTATTACTTTGTTCAGATATGGATACTAATAATGCCGGCAATAGTGAGCGATTTCAATGGCGACAGCTAATAAGCTATTTTTTTCAGGGACTTATTATTCTAGCTCCCATTACAATAACGGCCTGGGCAGTAGTTTCTCTTTTTCTCTATATAGATAATATTCTCCCCAATTTTATTCATTCAATTTTTCCTGTTTTTTATAAGCCGGATGCAAACGGCGATATTCAAAAAATACCAGGCGTTGGCTTTTTGGTTATCATCATTTTTATCATGCTGGTAGGTTTTGTGTCTACTTCATATATAGTTGGAAAAATGGTCGATTTTTTTGGCCATGTTCTCGAGAGAACTCCCGGCGTAAAATTTATTTATACTTCGGTTAAAGACTTTTTAGAGGCATTTGCAGGTGAGAAAAGAAAGTTCGATAAACCGGTGTTGGTAAATGTAGATGCTCAGGATGTTTGGAGAATAGGTTTTATGACCCAGGAAAGCGGAGCGAAGCTTGAACTTGAAAACCATGTAGTCGTTTATGTTCCTCACTCCTATGCGGTTAGTGGCATCGTGTATATTGTACCAACGGAAAAAGTAAAAATACTTAACAATATTTCCTCGACAGAGGCAATGAAGTTTGCGTTAAGTGGGGGTGTTGCTGAGCTAACACATTAAAATCTGGAATGAAAAAACTTTTGTTTGTCAGTGTTTTCTGTCTGCTAAGTTTTAAAAGCTTTTGCTGGGGATTCTATGCGCACCAGCTCATTAACTATTATGCCGTATTTCTGCTTCCGCCCGAAATGATGGTTTTTTATAAGCCCAATATTGCATTTCTCTCTAATCATGCAGTTGATCCTGATAAACGCAGATATGCGGTAGCTGCAGAAGCTCCCAGGCATTATATTGACATAGATCATTATGGCCACTACCCTTACGTTGAACTTCCCAAAAGGTATGACAGTGCAGTAGGAAAATTTTCAGAAGATACAGTCGTCGCAAATGGTATAGTTCCCTGGTGGATACAAACGATGCAGACACGACTTACAAACGCCTTCAAAGAAAAAAACCCCGCTAAGATTTTAAAACTGTCTGCCGAAATAGGCCATTATGTGGCTGATGAACACGTACCGCTGCATGCTAATTCGAACCACGATGGTCAACTTACAAACCAAAAAGGCATTCATGCCTTTTGGGAAAGTCGTGTGCCCGAACTGTTAGCAGAAAAGGAATTCTCTTTTATGATAGGAAAGGCTTTTTATATTCCTAATGTATCTCAATATGTGTGGGCCCGGGTCTTAGAAAGTGCAGCAGAAGCTGATACGGTATTGCAAAACGAAGCTAAACTGACGAAACAATTTCCATCAGATAAAAAATTTTCATTTGAGGAAAGAAACGGTAAAATTACGAGACAGTACTCCTCGTCGTTTACGGTCGCCTATAATAACTCTCTAAAGGGAATGGTAGAGCGAAGAATGCGAACTGCAATAGGCTCTGTAGCCAGCTTGTGGTACACCGCCTGGGTAAATGCAGGACAACCTGATTTAAAAAACTTACACGAAACAAGATTTAACGAGGAAGATTTAAAAGAGTTTGAAACATTAGATTCTGCCTGGAAAAATAATGTTCGCAAAGGGAGAGAACATGAATAGAGGAATAAAAAAAGTAATAATTGAGATAAACCTTACAAGTAAAAAAGTTCACCTCAATTATTTGATAATGTAACAGGCGTTAAAAAAATATGAAACTTAATTGAGTGCGGCTGCATCTTTTTCTGTCTTAATACTTGATTCGGCTTTTATTTTTTCCCAACCGCCGGCTACATTTCTTAGGTTATGAATACCTTGTCTTTTAAGCAAAGAAGCAGCGATCATACTACGGAAGCCACTACCACAATGCAAATACAAGTTATCAGTTTCTTCAATATCTGCCATGCTTGCCGGGTCGACCATATTTCCTAATGGAATATTTACAGCTCCTTTTACATGGCCATCGGCGAATTCCACTTCTTTTCTTACATCGATCACAACGAGATTTTCATCGAAAGGTAGATCCATCGCCAATTCATCTGCTTCAACTTCTACAATTAGATCAGTCTTTTCACCGGCTTTTTTCCACGCTTCAAACCCACCTTTCAGATAACCTTTTATATTTGGAAAACCTACCCTTGCCAACCGAATGATTGTTTCCTTCTCCTGCCCTTTTTCAGTTACTAATATCAATGGTTTGTCAAATGGCAAAAGACTACCCGCCCACTCTGCCAACTTACCTTCAAGACCAATGAAAACGGATCCTGGAATAAACCCTTCTGCAAAAACAGATGCATTGCGAGTATCAAGTACAACAGCATCTTTCTCTATTTCGCTTTTAAATTCCTGTATTGTCAATTCAGTAAGCCCTTTATCTAAAACTGCATTGATACTTTCATACCCTTCTTTGTTAATTTTGGCATTTATGGGAAAATAAGAGGGCGGTTTAGACAAACCTTCTTTCACTGCCTGCACAAATGCTTCTTTGGAACTTTGTTTTAATGCATAATTTGTTTGTTTTTGCTCGCCTATAGTACTCTCTGTATTACTGCCTATATTTTTTCCACAACTACTGCCTGGACCATGAGCAGGATATACAATTACTTCATCAGCTAATGGCAATATGTTCTGCTGTAAACTTTCGTATAGCATTCCTGCCATCTGCTCACTCGTTTCATCTCCGCTTATTAAGTCTGGTCGGCCAACATCCCCGACAAACAAAGTATCACCTGTAAAAACCGCATAATCTTTTCCCGCTTCATCTTTCAACAAGTAACAAGTGCTTTCAACGGTATGTCCGGGAGTATGCAAAACTGTTAATTGTAGCTTTCCAATTGAAAAAGATTGTCCGTCTTCAGCTACGGTAGCTTCGTATTTTGTTTCTGTTTGGGGACCATACACGATTGGTGCAGATGTTGCCCTGGACAGGTCAATATGGCCACTTACAAAATCGGCATGAAAGTGAGTTTCAAAAATATATTTTATTGTCGCATTTCTTTCTTTTGCCAGAAGTAAGTAATCTTCTATGTCTCTTAATGGGTCTATTACCGCTGCCTCTCCCTCGCTTTCAATAAAATAAGCTGCTTCACTAAGGCAGTTGGTATATAATTGCCTGATAAACATAAGTCTAGATTTTAGCTGCAAAATTAAGGTCCTGGCACCACCCTGTTTCTTTATATAGTTAAGTTTAACGAATAAAAAAAGGACCTTCTTTCGAACGTCCTTTTTTTTATAAAGTTGAGCCTTAGGCCACGAGATCTTCAACGAACTGGTTAACCTCTGCTACCCTATCATAATTAATTGCGTAATATATAAATTTACCATCACGTTGAGTAATCACAATTCCTGCCCTGCGCAGAATAGCAAGATGCTGAGAAGCCACCGATTGTTCCAATCTCAATTTCACATAAATCTCAGTTACTGTCATTCTTTCACTCTCATCCAACAGTTTTATCATTTGCTGTCGTAACTTATGATTCATTGCTCGCAACACCAAGGCTGCTTTCTTTAAATGCAAAAAATCCAATTTGATAGTATTACTATTCTCCTTGTTGGCGATAGTAATACTTTGAGTTGCTGTGATCATGTTTTAATGTTTGGGGGGTTTTTTAATTAATCAGAAGTAAATATAGAAACGAATTTTTATATATTATATTAATGAATGTTTAAAAATTAAAATTGTGTATAAATTTTTACTCATCTTAACTTCTAATGGGATTATAAAAATCTTTAAAATAATTTGGTTGAGAATAAGTTACATCTGAAAAACGTTTGTTATTAAAATCCCTCTCAGCAAGACTTGCAAGGTTTTTGGCCGTACTCACAATGCTCTTAAAAACTCCATTACTTGTAGGATAGACGGCCTTAAACTTAGAGCTTCCGCTACCAAAAAAAATTATTTTATGCTTTGCCAAAATATCTTGAAACGTGGTTTCATTCAATATTAATGACTGTGGTTGAATTATATTTTTAAAATCTGCATCATATAATGCTGTAAAAACTTCCATCCTCCTTGCATCAATCATGGGGCAGAGCAGCGATTTTTCCTCTTTATAAGTTAATGTGTCTATAGCTGCCTTCGCCATTACTTCCAGTGTATTTACAGTTATTAATGGCTTAGAGAATGCATAACAGAATCCTTTTACCGTTGCCATCCCTACCCGCAACCCTGTGTAGCTACCGGGACCGGATGTAACTGAAAATGCATCTACATCACCTAAGTTAAAACCTCCTTCGTCTATCAATTCTTTTATAGCAAGATGAACGAATGAAGCATGTTCTCTCTGCTGCTCATTCTGCTTAAAGGCTTTTGAGATGCCATCAACAGATATACATATTGATGCAACTTCGGTGGCGGTATCCAGATTAAGAAGTAATGCCAAAATGAAAGGTTCCTTTTTAAGAGTGATGCAAAAACGCTATTTTCTATTGTTAACTATTCAAAGAGACTAAAAATCTTGCAAATTGATTTGCTTTAAACTTTAAATACTTGTTTCCACAAATTCAGTACTGAGTAACTTCAGAATAGAATTACTTCTTACTGCTGGCTGACTTGTTCTATAATTTAGGAGTTATGTTTGTGGTCTCAATTATTTCAAATCTACTTTAACTACAACCTTATGGATAAAAAAATTATAAATACCAAAAAAGCGCCCGCTCCTATTGGCCCCTACAACCAGGCGGTGATCAGTAACAATATGATCTACATTAGCGGGCAAATTCCTCTTAATGCAGAAACGAATGAATTAATAATAGCTGATATAGCTACTGAAACCCACCAGGTAATGAGAAATTTGCACGAAATACTAGAGGAAGCGGGAATAAACTTTAATCATGTTGTTAAGAGCACGATTTTCTTAAGCGATATGAGTTTATTTGCCTCAGTTAACGAAGTATACGGTTCTTACTTTTCGTCTGACTACCCCGCCCGCGAAACAATTGCAGTAAAGGGATTACCAAAAAATGTAAATGTCGAGATAAGTATGATCGCAGTTATGTGACAAAAAAAACTCGTGTGTACCTATTTCAAAAAAAACAAGTTTGTTATCTTTTTTT
>JBBPZJ010000285.1:0-10657 GCA_038199395.1 Chitinophagales bacterium | reverse complement strand
TAATTTTTGTTACGCCTGTTATTTACCCTATTTCCGCTGTTAAAGCAAATATCCGTTGGATCGTTGAGCTTAATCCATTAACGCCTTTATTTGAACTTTTCAGGTTAGGTTTATTAGGAGAAGGAACTGTTTCTCCGTCTCACTTGTTATATAGCATCATTTTTACAATTTTCTCATTAGTAATTGCAGTATTGCTGTTTAATAAGCAAGGCAGCAAACTTATTGATGTAATCTAATAAAAACCATGTCAGATTCAATTATAGAAGTAGAAAATATATCAAAGTTATACAGACTTGGAACAATAGGGTCTGGCTCCCTTAAAAAGGATTTAAGTGAATGGTGGCAAAAATCGATCTTAAAAAAAGAAGATATGTTGCCGGTGATAGAGGATGGTGCTCCTCAAACAAATGATACACAAGATTTGTGGGCGCTAAAGAATGTGTCTTTTGAATTAAAAGAAGGTGAGGCATTGGGCATAATCGGAAGTAACGGATCAGGAAAGTCTACGTTGCTTAAAATAATTTCAAGAATTGTTCAACCAACTACCGGATCAGTAAGAGGCAGAGGTAAGATAAGTAGTATTTTAGAAGTAGGAACAGGTTTTCATTCTGAATTATCAGGAAGAGAAAATATTTTTATTAGTGGATACACCCTCGGAATGTCTAAAGAGGAAATTCTGAGAAAATTTGATGAAATTGTAGCATTCTCCGATATTGAAAAGTTTATAGATACCCCTGTAAAAAGATATTCTTCTGGTATGTATGTCCGTCTTGCTTTTGCGGTGGCTGCCCACCTGGAGCCTGATATACTGATTGTAGATGAAGTGTTGGCTGTAGGAGACGCTGACTTTCAGAAGAAATGTATGGGTAAGATGCAGGACATATCAAACAAAAATGGCCGCACCATACTTTTTGTCAGTCATAATATGCAGGCCATTACTAATTTATGTACTAATGCAATTTGGCTTGAAAAAGGAATAATCAGAGGGAGAGGCAAGGCTGGCGAGGTAGTTGAAAGTTATATCGGTAATTTAAAGCAGGATAAAAATGAACTTATTTGGAATTCTGAACAAGATGCTCCGGGAAATGAAAAGGTAAAAATGAAGAGTTTTTCAATAAAGCCTCAGACTGATAAGTTAAATACGTTTATAACTGTACGTACTCCTATTCAAATGGACTTTGAGTTCTGGTGTTTTATTGATGATTGCAATATTAATGTGAATGTAAAATTGTATGCATTAACAGGCGAATGTATCTTCAATCTTGGCAGCCCAAATATAAAAGCAGAAAAGGCGATTTTGGCACTGCAAAGCATCATCCCGCCTAATCTTCTTAATAATGCTTCTTATTATGTTTCTTTAACTGTTGTCAAAAATAACTCTTACCCCATTTATGATTTTAATCATTGCGCTTCTTTCGATGTAGAGGATGTACGTGAAGGAATGAGTTATTTTGGAACATGGCCAGGACTGATCAGGCCGCAACTGCAAATGGATTTAAATTTTAAAAAGTTACCTAATGCTCTACCCGATCAAAGTAGCAGATATTGAATTAAGCAAACCTGTCACAACTTTTACCGGCCTTAATAATTATATGGGACTACAAGGCTTAGTTCGCTTACACGGTACTCCAATCGGTTATATAAACGCGCCGGTTTCTAATGGCTTGGTAGATGCTGAAACGTTGATTAAGCTTATTCTGGAAAAATATCCTCTTACAATTATCAATTGTCTTTTGCAAAATGGATTGGCATCATCTGTTAAGGGGAAAGAATTGCGTCTTGAAGATTTATTTGATATAACACCACCGGAATTGGCAGGAGATATGCCATTGATTACTGTTGCGGTATGCACACGTAACCGCACCACCGATCTTGACCTGTGTCTTGATGCTCTTTGTCGGCTTAGCTATCCTAATATAGAACTGATAGTAGTAGACAATGCACCTGGTGACAATGATACAGAACTTTTAGTTAGAGATAAATATCCTTCTGTGCGCTACGTTCTGGAACCAAGACCGGGACTTGATTGGGCCAGGAACAGAGCCGCAAAGGAAGCATCAGGAGAGATTATTGCGTACACAGATGATGATGTAATTGTTGATTCAGAATGGGTTAAGGAATTAGCAAAATTGTTTGCAGAAAATTCAGAGGTTATGGCGGTAACCGGTCTGGTTGTGCCTTACGAGTTGGAAAGCAGGGTTCAGGTATTATTTGAAATGTATGGTGGATTTGGAAGGGGTTTTGAGCGAAAATGGCACCAAACCAGTGGTAATCTAATGCCATGGGGTCTTTTAGGTACCGGACAATTTGGTACAGGGGCAAATATGGCTTTTCGTCGCAGCATCTTTGATAAAGTTGGGTATTTCGATCCTGCGCTTGATGTCGGAACTGTTACTAATGGCGGAGGCGATTTAGAAATGTTTTTCCGGGTATTGAAGGAAGGATATATGCTCGTTTATGAGCCACGAGCTATTGTTCGTCATCGTCATCGCAGGGATTACAATAAGCTTAGGGAGCAGCTTACTAATAATAGTAAAGGCTTACTTTCGTACTGCATTAGAAGTGTAGGTATCTATCCCGAAGAACGAAACTCCTTTATAAAACTTTGGAAATGGTGGTTACGAAACTGGAACCTGGGGCGCCTTTTTTCTAACTGTTTCCGTCCATCTGGTTTTCCAAATGATTTACTCTTAGCAGAATTTTATGGATGTTTTAGCGGGTTTAAACTTTATAAAAAAGCCCGTCAAAATGCAATAGAAGTAGCGAAGAAATTTGGTTCTGCAAGTGATGTAGAAGTTGACCATCCCACACATCAATATATAAAAGAGGATTTAGTAAAAGGCAGAAAAGCTGGAACTGCTATACGTTTAATAGACATAAGTAAACCTTTACAATCATTAACAGATATTGAAGAATATGCAAAGGTTAAAATCTTTGTAAACTGGCAAGGTGTTTTAATTGGAGATGTCGATATAACGAACCTGTATACTTCCCTTAGTATTAGTCGCATCATAGAAGCAATTGTTAGAGATTTAGGTTTTAAACTACTTGAATCATCAAAACAATTACCAGAAGATTTAAAACGCTATAAAACCATTACCACTCTCCAGGATCATTATTTTTCTTTTGATGAAACTCATACAGAATCACTTTCTTCAAAAGTTATTGTCTCTGTTGTTGTTGCTACTTATGACCGTCCTGATGATTTACATCGTTGTCTTAAACATTTAGTAGCACAAGAAACGAATAGAGAAGTTGAAGTTATCGTTGTTGACAATAATCCAGCATCAGGCTTAACCCCTCCTGTTGTGGCAGAATTTAAGGAAGTTGTATTGGTAAATGAAAACAGAAAGGGATTATCTTACGCACGTAATGCAGGAATAAATGCGAGTAAAGGAGAAATTATAATAAGTACCGATGATGATGTAATAGTTCCCTCCGACTGGGTAGAAAATTTAATAACCCCGTTTGTTAGAGCAGATGTAATGGTTGTTACCGGCAATGTTTTGCCGCTTGAATTAGAAACAAGCTCACAACATTTTTTTGAATTATATGGTGGGCTTGGACGTGGTTTTAAAAAAGCTGAATATGATGGGAAATGGTTTGAGTCTTTTAGAAGGAGGGCTGTGCCAACTTGGAGTATAGGTGCGTGTGCCAATGCAGCATTTCGTGCAAGCATTTTTGCCAATCCGGAAATAGGAATGATAGATGAAACCCTGGGAGCAGGTACTCCTACCGGATGCAGCGAAGATACTTATCTGTTTTATAAAGTTCTTAAACTTGGCTATACTATTATATATGAGCCAAAGTCATATGTATGGCACAAGCATAGAACAGATCTTAAAAGTTTAAAGAAGCAAATATATAATTATAGTAAAGGGCATGTATCGTATCATTTAAAGACCTGGTTATCAGATAAAGATTGGAGGGGAATTGTGCGAATATTGGGTGAGGTGCCAAAATTTCAAATAAGGCAACTTGCCAGGAGTCTTCTCGGGCGCAGCAGTTATCCTTCTTCATTAATATGGTTAGAGATTAAAGGATACCTAACGGGACCATGGGCCTACTGGCGGTCTCGTCGCAATGTTAAGAGGCAGGGGCGAAGTACTCCATATAAGAGTAGAATGAGTGAGTAACTTCTAAATAAATATATATATACCCGATTTTTTTAAATCTATTAAAGAGTTAGAGATTTGGACAACTTTTGTTCTATTAAACCTTTTTTTAGGGCGGCTAAGTAATTAACAACCTAAGCGGGTCTGGCAATTCCTGCTTTAGAAATAGCAATGGCTTCAGCAGCGGCTTCTTCTTCGTTTGGCAGTTCTTTCAAGAAGGGTGAAGCCACTGCTCTGCAAATAACTGTCTGGGCAAATGCTTCGCCCCACATTTCTACCACTTCAAATCCAGCCAGTTGCAATAACGATTTCAAACAGCTAGGAGTCAGTCCCCAAAACCAATTACCGTAACCGGCATCGAAAGAAAAAGCATTAGAAATACCTTCCTGATGTAGTAAGCCAAGCTTTTTTAAACTCCAAAAACTTCTTTCTTTTTCGTCCAACATAGGCCAGAAAACTGCCATATTCTTTAAACCTTTACGTTCCGGAATCGTTGAAGAACGAAGAATTAGGGTTTCCTTGCACATACGTCGTAGGGCTATGAGCAATTCGTAAGGCGATGGTAAATGATATAATACTCCGGCACAAAAAACTACATCACACTCTCCTGCCTTCCGTATAGTAGTGGGAGAAAGGGCATCTCCCAATAGAAATTCTACGTTGGAATTTCTTTCTTTTTTCTTTTCTAAGAATTCCGGTGTTGGACCAAATACATCAATACCTTGTACTCTTGTAGCACCTGCTTCTTCTGCAATAAAAGCATATTCTCCATTTACACCCCACATACATCCTACATCAACAAAGCTTTTTCCTGGTGCATACTTTTTAATAAATTCAGGAAGCATATTATAATTACCTATTTTATCTCCTTTTCTACGTCGGTAATTTTGCCATCTTATATTAAGCCATTTGCTTTTGAGAAGAAGCACTTTTAAACGATAAAGCATGCTAGTTAGTTTAAAGTTAAGGTAAGTAGGAAAAATAATATTTTTATAGAAAAAAGGTGTACTTAAGAGATTTAAGCAATAAATTTTGATAAAACATTAGACGATAGTGACTTTAAAAAAGCTTTTGTAAATATAAATAATTTATCTAAAGCTAATTTAAAAGATAGTTATAGATATGATTGTCGTAAAAAAGACCTAAACTGTCATCACAGAAAAATAAAAACTGTAAGTCTTGGAGCCTGCAGGTCAATATGCAAGTTCGAAAAAAGGCTTTTTTAATAATTGAAGTTGAGTAGTATGAAATACTTTTACTGCAAGCTAGGTGTAAGGTTGATAAGGCCTAAATAAAAGGAGCTTTTTATGTGAAGCATTGTTACAATAGATTTACAAACAATTGCTTATAACTTTATAAAAAGCAGTAAACAATTAAAATAAAATTCTTACGTTTTTCAACAGGAAGAATGAATAGACCCTTCTATCTAATATTTAAATACTAATAATCTCTGTTCTTGCCAACCGCTATACTTAATATAGACTTCGATAATGTACCTACACAAATTACAGGACTGACCGCCTACACTCAGGCATTTATACTATTAAGGTATAAGGGTAAGCCACTAGGTAAAACAGTTATACCTGTTTCAGAAGGATGTATAGTAGTAAAAGATCATTACAATCACCTTTTAAATGCTGCGGGTGGTAACTTATGGAACCAGTGGCTGTTCGAATATTTAGATTGGAATGAAGCTGATTTAATTAGGGATTTTGTTCCTCCCAAGGCAACTGTAGCCGTTTGTACACGTAATAGAACTGAAGATTTGAATCGCTGCCTTGATGCTTTAATGCAAATGCCGGATGACGGCCAGGAGTTTCTGGTAATTGATAACTGTCCTTCTAGTGATGATACCCGCAATTTAGTTAAGCTATATAATCGTGTGAGGTATGTTTTGGAGAGCCGCCCCGGTCTTAATATTGCCCGGAACAGAGCATTAACCGAAGCTAAAAACGAGGTAGTGGCCTTTACTGATGATGATGCTACACCCGATATAAATTGGTTGAGGAGCATGGTTCGAAATTTCAATAATTCATTAGTAAAATGTGTTACAGGATTAACATTGCCACTCGAATTAGAAACTGACGGGCAGGAAGCTTTTGAAAAATATAGCCCTTTTGGAAAAGGTTTTAGAAGAATAGTTCATAGTGGTCAATCTCGAAATCCTCTATCAACGGGTGAAGTGGGTGCAGGAGCGAATATGGCTTTGCATAGATCTCTTCTGCATGATATAGGATATTTTGACGAAGCATTAGATGCAGGAACAATTACTCACTCGGGCGGTGATCATGAGTATTTTGCCAGAGTTCTTATTGCGGGTTACCATATCGTATATGAGCCGGAAGCTTTAAGCTGGCACCGTCATCGCAGAACACTAGAAGAGACTCGCAAGGCAATTTATGGTTACGGAGTTGGAGTGTATGCCTTTTGGACCCGTCTTCTGGTCGTTGAGCGGGAATTAAATATTCTGAAGTTTCCCTGGAATTGGTTTCGATACACTCAGTTTCCTAACTTAATTAAATCAATAACCCGGCGACCCGGGAGTCAACCTTTAAATTTAGTTCTTGCCGAACTTAAAGGTTGCATCATTGGCCCATCTTCTTATTTAAAGGCTCGAAAGATATCGAAAAGCAAGAATACGAATTCATGAATAAGTCTGTTAGTATAATTGTTCCTACTCATAATCGTAGCTACTCACTTAAAAGATTGTTAGACTGTCTAAGTCATCAAACTTATCCATTGGCTTTAACTGAAGCAATAATAGTGGCTGATGGATGCATCGACGAAACGATGAAGGTCTTACAGCAATACCGGGCGTCCTTCAAACTTAGATGGATAGAACTGCCAGGGCTAGGTGCAGCTGCGGCGCGTAACAGTGGAGCGGAAACAGCGACGGGGGAAATTTTTATATTTCTCGACGACGATATCGAACCATCTTTAGGTTTAGTGGAGGCGCATGTAGCAGAGCATCAAAGTGAAAAAATTGTCGCTATCGGATATTTGCCCCTCACTTTACCAAAAAAAGCAAGTTTTCATCAAATAAATCTCACCTCCTGGTGGGAGCAGAAATATTTTGAGATGAAGAATAAGTATTACCGCTATAATTATGAAGATCTATTAAGCGGGAACTTCTCAATCAATGCCAAATTCTTCAAAGATGTAAGAATGTTTGACTCTTCTTTTAAGTGCCGGGAAGATTATGAATTGGGAGCACGCCTTATTCAATCAGGTGCAGACTTTGTTTTTTCGACACAGGCGTGGGGTTATCACCGGGATGAAAGCACTGATTTCCCGAGGTTATTGCGAAGACGAAGAGACGAAGGAAGATCTGACGTTCTATTCGCAAGAAAACATCCTGACTTACTTACAAAACTCCGTCTTAATCAGTATCAAGGCAACCTTTCACTTCATAGAAAAGTTCTCCTTTATTCTGCTTTTGATATAACATCCGTCGGGGATTATTTTTCTAAATTTCTGCTCCGCATCTTGGATGCGTACGAAAAATTGAAAAAGCGACAATCATGGGATAAGCTTAACAGGCGGCTCAATGATTACTGGTACATAAGAGGACTTGCCGACGAATTAAAAACCAGGAAAGCATTTTCTTCGTTTATAGAGGAGATAAAATCTAAACCTTTAAGAAAATCTATAGATTTAAACATAGACTTAAAGGCAGGTATACCAGAAGCAGAAAAGCAAATTGACCTGTTCAGGCCCGATGAAATTCAGATTCGTTTTAGAGATCATTTTATAGGAGAAGTTAAGCACGAGCTCGGGGTCGAGAGACTCCGGGGCAAGCATCTTAAGCCGATACTGGTAACGTACTTTCCTCATACCTTAACACATGCATTAATGGTAGAAGAGATTATTAAAAAACCTGCTGTTAATGACGAGAACAAATTAGCTGCGAGTTCACCAGGAAACACTAATAATAACGATGGCGGTTAAAGTACTTGAGGTGGAATTATCAGAGGAACTTGATCCAATTCCGGTTTCTGATGCTTATGATTCTTTTCGTATTCTTATTAGAGTTAAGAGGCAGCCGGTTGGATGGCTTTCAATACCTTCTCCAGGAGAACCATTCATAACTGTTGCTCAACTCCATTACGAAATACAAAAACAAGTAAGTTGGCACGTTGTTTCTGAAGTTTTTGCCAATCTTTTTCGTATTAATGATAATAATTTTCCGGTTCCTGCAGAATTTATCAGCGTGATTGTTTGTACCCGCAACCGTACGACGTTGCTAGCCAGGTGTCTCAACTCATTACTCAACTTACATTACAACAATTTTGAAATTATAGTTGTAGACAATGCACCAAGTAATGTTGAGACGTATCAGCTTGTCCGCACTTTTGACGTTCGATACATTCGGGAAGACCGTCCTGGCCTTGACTGGGCCAGAAATAGAGGTATTGAAGAGGCAAAATATGATCTCATCGCTTTTACAGACGATGATGTTTCTGTCGACGCTTATTGGCTTGCGTCCATTGTGAAAGAATTTATGAATCCCAGGGTAATGGCTGTTACAGGTTATGTAGCACCTGCATACCTGGAAACTCCCGCACAGACTTTGTTTGAGTTGAGTTACGGTGGAATGGGACACGGATTTTATAGACGTGTTATAAAAAACGATCATATCTCTGAGCACGACCTGATAAGAGCAAGTAATTTTGGAATTGGTGCTAATATGGCCTTCCGCAAGCAGGTATTTGACAAAGTCGGAAAATTTGATGTTGCGTTAGATGTAGGTACTCCAAGTTCGGGTGCCGGAGATATCGAAATATTTCATCGAATTGTAATAAATGGGCTAATGCTTGTTTACGAACCTTCTATACTGGTATGGCACTCGCATAGAGAAAGTATTGCTGCCTTAAGAAAACAGATTTTAAATAATGGACGCAGTTTTGGATGTTATTTAATTACTTGTTACAATAAAAGTACTGTTAGAAAAAAGTCGCTACTAAAATTTTTAATATTTACGTGGTTTTATAGATGGAATCTTAAAAACATGGTAAAGTCGCATCTTCCAAAAAACCTTACGTTAGTAGAAATGTACGGTATGTTGACCAGCCCTTTTGCTTATAGAAAATCACAGGCGCATGCAAGAAAAGTTGCCGATATGTAGCTTGGTCACTTAGAGTTAAAACACCTGTTTAATCTTTTTTTAATTTCTTTTTAAGTTTTGAAGCCTGTTAAAACAGATTGAGGCACCCTAATTGAAGTCTGAGCATCACGAAAATTTATCATGTGATGCTTGCTATAATAGTTGTGATAATGATTATTTCTTCAATTGTCTGCATTGTATATTGCAATCACCTTTCTTCTTCTTACGATGAAACGAGTAAAATAAAAGTAATTCCTGAAAGTGAGGATGTAAAATTCTCTGAAGAAGAACAAGACGATTTAGCTATCCATGCAATGTTAGAAGAATAAGAAAATAAACATGGATAGTAAAAAGAAGAGAAATACCAGCCTGTCTGCAAATTGCAGGCTTTGGTTGCAGAAGATAAAATAGCCTTAAAAAAACAAAGTTGTATTTCTAAGGCTATTTGTTTTAAAAAAATTTATTTTTTGGCCGGAGCTACGTCTTTCATAATAGCGGGCCATACTCCCGGCGCAGGTACGCTTACGCCTTTATTCAAACCCCGTTTCATGCTATCAGCTCCAAAGTAGTACATGGGCCAACCTTTGTAGGTCAACTGCTTCCTGCCAAAAACATTTATAAAGCCAAACATTATTTTGTCTATAATCGAGGAGCTACAGTTTTGTCTGTTTCATAAATAGGCCATGTAGGATTGTTGGAAAAGTCGGCTTTTGTGCATTTATTAATATTAAGCTATCGGGGCTAAAAGCATATAGCGTTACACCCTTCATATCCGAGAAATAGAGCGTTTTGCCTGTTCCCTCTGTATAGTCGCTTTTATAGCTTTTACCATTATTGCCTACAAGTTGTGCATTTACCAACATTCATTATAGAGTAATCCGGCTTCGCTACAAACCAAATGTTGCCAACTCGTTCTCCTTTTGTTTCACCCGCATTTTCACGAACATTGGTACCATTTACCAAAGGAGCGTAATAATATAATGGCCAGGATTTATAAGTGGTTTGCTTTGCTCCTGTACTGGTAGTGATGGTGCCGAAATCAGATAGATCAAGCCCGGATACAAGTTTGGCTTGTGTTAAGTTATCGCCGGCATCATACACTGGCCAGACATTAAGACATCCTCCGGTACAATTACTTTTGCCATCAAAATCATTTGAAAAATAATACAAGGTATTATTTACGGTGTCGTTAAATAATTACCCAATGTAAGGCTGGTTTTTAGTTGAATGGTAGCAAAAACAGGAGTTTCCTTTTCCCGGATGCAGGAGGGGGAAAATAGCAAACAAATAGCAGTCATTGCAACCACCTGCAAGCAATGGAAATTCTTCATAAACAAAGTTTTTTAGAGTAAGTTTTAATGTTTTTAAGAGACGTAGAGTGGCTTAAGTAAGTACTGTATTTAAGCAATTGTGTCTCTCTTGTGGGTACGCAGCTAAT
>JBBPZJ010000284.1:0-8262 GCA_038199395.1 Chitinophagales bacterium | reverse complement strand
AGTTCAAATTTTAATAAAACAATTGTTTTCGCTGGCAATCTTAGTAAAAGCAATTTTATTTACTTACTTGGTGAAATTGATTGGAGGTTCAACTTATACGGTCCTAATTATAATCATAATTCTGAAAGACCACTTAATGTAACTTACGCAGGACAATTTTCGCCCAGTCAAATTGTACATGAATTAGAAGGCCAGTTTGGTCTTATTTGGGACGGAAACAGGAACGATAAATGTGATGAGGTTTTAGGCAATTACCTAAAATATAATAATCCCCATAAATTTTCCCTTTACATAGCAGCTGGATTGCCGGTTATTGCCCCGAAAGAATCGGCTATAGGACAACTAATTACTCAGTTTAACATTGGTATTTTAATTAGCAGTTTAACAGAGCTTAATGATCTCAGCATTATGACAGACGAATATAATTTAATGAAGAAAAATTGTTTAGAAATAAGAAAAGATGTAATAAGAGGTAATTTTTTTACTACTGCTCTTAATGCAATTGAACAAGAATTAATATAGTTGTTAAAATAATTTAGCACAATGATCAGGATAGGAGTAGATGGCAGGCTATTGCAGGGTAAGTTAACAGGTGTTGGGAAATATATTTTAGGTCTTATTGAATTTATAGCAGGCAACATTAATGACTGTGAAATAAGGATTTATACAAATAGAGAAATTGGATGTGCTTTTAACTCTTCTAAAATTGCTTTAATAAGGGACAGAAAAAGATTTTCTATGCTCAAGTCTATGATTTGGTCAAAATTTTTCTCCCATCGAATTACCAATTTAGATAACCCTGATATTTATTTGTCGGGAGATACTTTTATACCCCTTTTTCTAAGGGTAAAAAAAATATTATCAGTTGTTCATGATGTAGCGTATATCGTTACTCCTGAAACAATGAGTACCCTTCATCTTTTGATTTCTAAGGTTTTCTTTAAAAGTGATTTGTTGAAGGCAAATGCGTTAATCGCAAATTCGAAAGGAACTGCAGATAAGATTGAAAAGTATTTTAAGAGCGAAACGGACGTCATTGTTTATCCAATTATTGATAATACGTTTTTAAAGCTTGATGAAGAAGTTGTTAGAGCAGAGTTAGCAAAGCATAATATTAATTATCCTTATATTTTATCGGTAGGCACGCAGGAACCAAGAAAAAATTTGGATAAAACGATTAAGGCTTTTCTTTACCTGAAAAGAAAAGGTGAATTACATAATTACAAACTTCTTCTTATCGGTGGCAGTGGCTGGAAAAGCAAAAAAATAAGGAAATTAGTTTCTGCTTACAGCAATGACATTATAAGCCTTGGCTATGTCGAAGACTCTCTTCTCCCCTATTTATACAATGGTGCAACATTATTTGTTTTCCCTTCAAAATATGAAGGTTTCGGAATGCCTCCTCGGGAAGCAATGTTGTGTGGGTCAAAAGTTTTAGTCACGGATATACCCGAATTAAAAGAAGCAACATACGAAAAGGGGAATTATGTGAATAACCTGGAGGAGGGAAGTTTTGGTAATGCTATTATTCACTCACTTAATGGCGGACATGTTTACTCAAGGGAAGAATTAGACTTTTCATATTCCCAAGACCAGAAATACAAACTTATTTCTCTAATTCATCAACTTGTTCACTAATTAATTTTATAGAAGCTTCCGCTTGATGTATAAATTTTTAGTCTTACTGGTCAGCATTTTTCTTGTTGCTTTCCCAAAGGGAGGAATTAAAATGGGTGAAACACCTATAACCTTCGGCTATGTGCTTCTCCTGGTATACGCTTTGTTTTCATTTTTTTATTCATTAGCAGAAGGAGGCGGCAAATTTTATTTAAAAGAAGGGAGGCAATATGTTTTACTATGCTGTCTCCCATTTCAACTGTATAGCATATTCATTTTACTGCTGAGTGTAAATACAGTTAGCTTCGGCTATACCTTGTCTTTCATTTTGAGCTTAATAATAATACCTTTTATTTTCTTATTTATTTTTAACCGCTTTTTAGATGGTGATCGCTTTCAAGAAGTTTTTATTCCCGTTTTTAAAAATTGTATAAGATTTGTTTCAATTTTTGGCGTCATACTTTTCTTTTATAAGATTGTAACAGGAAAGGATTTTGAAATACCTTTTCTTACAGTTAACAGTGATGATGTTGGTACTATCGGAACTAAATATAACATGCGTGGATCAATCAGTAAGTTAGTTTCGACATATAACAATGGAAATATTTATGGAATTTCTTTATTGATACTGCTCCCGCTTTATTTCGAGCGTGAAAAGTACTTTCTTTTTAAATCAGTCCTTATTTTATCCCTTATTCTTACGTTATCCAGAACTGTTTGGGCGGGGCTCGTACTTTACCTGCTTATCTACTTTTTCACGAAAATAAATAATCTGAAAGGGTGGATTATCATTATCTCATCATTACTATTTATAGCTATTGCAGGGCCCCTATTACTAAATTTTATGCACGTCGACATTGACTTTGTGTTTGATAAAAAACTGGGAGGTCGCCTAAGTTCTTTTGATGTTTTCAATAATCTTACTTTATTTGGAAGTCTGGTTTATAGTGGTATTAGTGAGATAGTTTATACTTCTATACTCGGTACATTTGGTATTTTTGGCTTTATTTTATTTATGCTTTATCTTTTTTCCCCCGTGGTAATATATTACTTCAAGGTAAAACAAATAAATCCTGTTAATAAATCTACAGCTTTTTGGGGCTTGGCTATATACTGGTTTCTGTGTTTATCTGACGGAGCAATGTTGCTCATTCCCGTAATGGCTTTTTACTGGTTTCTCGCAGCTTATATTTTTAGTCTTGAACAGAAAGAATATCAACCCGATTCAGCTTAATATTTCAAATACAATTTGCTGAAAAATATAAAAAGGCAATAGAAATAAACCTGATGAACATCAATCAATTTCTTTACTACGCAGTGGCTTTTACTTTTTGCTTTTGCTATAACGAAAATAAGATTTATGACAGGTGCAATTGCAACAACACAATTGAGGAGGAAAAAGGAACAAGTGTTTTAGAAGAAAAGCTTTTTAAGGAAAAAAGCTATATTTCATTAAAAAATGCCGGCATTAACGGTGATGGAGTTACTGATGTAACACTACGTTTACAACAAGTTTTGAATAAATACGACACTGTTTTTTTTCCGAAAGGCAGCTATTCGGTCAACACTAGTCTTGATCTAAAAACCGGACAAGTAATTATGGGAGATGGGCTGGCTAACCTGGTAAATAAGTCAAATGCTATTCCTTTCAGCTTTTTTAGTATTACTTCAAAAGAAAATATAAGTATCTCTAAAATCAATTTTATAGCTAAAGCCGGTAATAAGAATATTGTTTATGGTATTCACGCGGCAAACATCAGAGGTTTGACTATAAGAAATGTTAGAACCGAAAATGCAGGATTATTATTAATTAATGAACCTGCGGGTGGCTATGTAAAAGCTACAAGTTATAAACCTGCAGATATAAGCGCCGCAAGTACAAATGTGTATATTGATGCATGCAGATGCACAGGCTCAACTTCCGCAAGAACAAATACATCGGGTGTTATATTTTATTTTGCAGATAACTGGAGAGTTACTAACTCATCTTTTAGTAATTACCAACATGGAATTCAATGGTGGGGAGGCGATAGTAATCCTGAACGAAACGGAGATACCAGCAACATAAGGAAAGCAAGAAATGGAGTGATTGAAAACGTAACGGTAAATAATGTAGCAGCAGGAGGAATCTGGGGTAGTATGGGAGAAAATATAGCTGTTTCAGGATGTAAAGTTTCAAATTGTGGAGACGTCGGAATTGATTTCGAGGGATGTTTTAATTGCACCGCAATAAATAACTCTGTAAAAGATTGCAACAACGGCTGTATTGCAACATTTCACTTTAATAAAAACATTCTTTTTGATTCTAATGTTATGGACCAGACAACTTCTTCAAGGCCGTTAAGTTGTATATATAATTCTTCACAAACGCAGCATAATGCAACGATTCGCTATGTCAACAATGTTTTTTCTTCCGCGAATGCAGTTGGGTTTATTTATCAGCAAGGCCCTAGTAACAACATCGTTTTTGAAAAGAATAAGTTGATGAACGTTGTTCTCAACCTGCAGTTTAATAATAATAAGATAGTTACTATTAGAAATAATGAACTCACATTTTCGATGCCCATAAATAATTACAACTACATTATAAAAGCTGGCGAAACAAACAATAATGGACAAGTTGTTATTGAAAATAATTCAATAATCAGCAAAGTAAAACAACCGCCTTCTGTTTCTGCTATATATACGTATCAGGCGGATTATAACTCGTCGCCTGTGACGAGGATATACGGTAACATTATTACCGGTGTAAGCAAGAAGTTTACAATTGAATGGAATGGAGCTAATCCCGGCGTTACATCTAAAACATACATTAATACAACCGATGTTATATCTGAAAAAGAATTTGAAATAATTGATAATACAAAAAGATCTGAGGTTTTTATTAACAATAAGAAGCTTTAGGGTATTGTTACATTGTGATACAAAAGCAATAATGAAACTAACAATTGACGCCCGGCTTATTCGTGGTTCTGGTATAGGAGTATATATTCAAAACATCGTTAAGAGCCCACAACTCTCTCGTTTTGAACTTGAGCTACTTGTTTTAAACAGAGATACTGCTTTTGCTAAAAATATTTGTCCCCATGGAAAAGTTAAAGAATACAATTCAAATATTTATTCAATAAAAGAATTGATCGTAAGCCCTTTCAAAACTGTGAATACTAATATTTTTTGGAGTCCTCATTACAACGTTCCTATACTTAATTTTGCGTCAGATTTAAAAATAGCAACTATTCATGATGTTTATCATTTAGCCTATTCGGATACACTTAATGCTAAACAAAAATTATATGCAGAAATGATGATTACCAGAGCAGTTCATTATTCTGATGTTGTTTATACTGTATCTGATTTTTCTAAATCAGAGATAATTAAAAAGGTAAAGTGTGATCCTGATAAAATAAATGTCGTGCATAATGGAATAGATTCTAGAAGGTTCGAAAGAGTTTTTTCAAAAGAAGAGGAAAAGAGAATAGTTAATAAGTACAGCTTACCCCAACTTTTCATTTTGTTTGTTGGGAATGTAAAGCCGCACAAAAATTTAAAAACGGCTTTACTAGGCTTTAAATATTATTGCCAGTCAACATCTTCAACAGATTTGAAGTTTGTGATCGCAGGTAAAAGAGATGGGTTCATTACAGGCGATTCTGAGGTGAAAAAAATGATAGAACAGCCTTTTTTTAAAGAAAAAGTCAATTTTACAGGATGGATTGCCGACGAAGACCTGCCTTTGATCTATCAAAAAGCATCTTTATTTATTTTTCCATCCATATACGAAGGATTTGGTTTCCCCCCACTGGAAGCGATGGCAGCTGGTTGCCCGGTAATTTCTTCCAATTCTGCCTGCATGCCTGAGATATATGGTGATGCGGCATTATATTTTTATCCTTTATATAAAAAGGAAATTGGGGAAAGAATACACGATGTTTTACATAGTGACCAAATAAGAGATGATCTTGTAAGAAAAGGATTAAAAAAAGCGGAAGAGTACACGTGGGAGGAAGCCGTCCGTAAAAAATTAGTACTGATGGAAATTTATCTTAGTAGAAACTAGTTTTACAAAAGATGATAAAAAAAAAGGTAGTTTGAATGTTTTATAAATATGAATAAACCAAAAGTAAAAAGATGGTTTAGGATTTATGAAAGAAAATAAATGAAAATAGCAATAGTACATGATGAGTTGGTAAGACATGGTGGAGCAGAACAGGTGCTATTGAGCTTGCATAAAGCTTTCCCCGAGGCACCCATTTATACTATCAGTTACAACCCGAAAACGACTTACCAGGAACTTAAAGAATGCACTATCAGAACAAGTTGGTTTGGAAAATTCTTTAAAGATCCGGTCAATTTAAAACGATTTTTTTTCCCTTTTGGCATTCTGGCCATGCACCAGTTGGATGTCACGGGTTACGATGTAGTTTTAATGTCGACGACGCATTGCGCCAAGTACGTCGAAGTCGATGCTGGTACTTTGGTAATTGCTTATTGCCACACTCCTTTTAGGCTGGTATGGAGACCTGATACCTACAAGGGCATTTCAAATGCAGGATGGATAAAAAAGTTCTTTTATAATAATATTATTTCCGTTTTAAAATACATTGATAGAAAAAATGCCAAAAAAGTGGATTGGTTTGTAACAAATGCAAGGGAAGTAGTCCCAAGAATACTTGCTGCTTACCGACCAAAACACCATGTTACCGTAATTAATCCTCCTGTTAAGTGTAAAAACTTTTACTTGTCTGACTTTACACAAGATTACTACCTCGTTGTATCAAGATTTGAACCATACAAAAAAGTTGACTTAGTGATCGATGTTTTTAACGAACTAACTCATAAAAAATTAATTATTGTAGGAACAGGATCAATGGAGGAGGAATTAAAACGAAAGGCAGGCAGTAACATTAAATTTTTAAGCGGGTTAGAGACAGAAGAGTTAGCATCGGTATATGCAAATTGCAGAGGATTTATTTTCCCTCAGCACGAGGATTATGGAATAACTCCCCTTGAAGCCAATGCTTCAGGTCGCCCGGTAATAGCATACGGAAGAGGCGGTGTTTTAGACACAATGATCCCCGTTACAGGCAGTTCTGCCAAAAAAGCCACTGCATTTTTTTTCGCAGAACAAACTGTTGAGTCTTTAAAAAATGCAATTGCTAAATTTGAGACACTCATTTTTGATTCCCAGTTTATAAGAAGACATGCTGAAAAATTTGACGAAACGGTATTCATTGATAAAATAAGAAATTTCGTTATCTCTACCAACAACCGTTTAAGACAGCCGTACAAGGTTGAAAAAATAGTACGGCACGACCTCACATCTTTAAATTCTCATTCAGAAACTTTATAATTGCCAGCCCGGATACCACTTCTACCCGATCAATTTCTAGCGGAAGTAACACGTCTGCTACCCAACCTTATAGTAGGTTATTCTTAAAAACAGTCTATATTGCAAGAAAATTTCCCTATCCAATAGCAGTATGTGTAGTATGAAGACTGTACTTGTGGTAATATTTATTTTTCTATCTCCTTTACTATTTGCCCAATTTCCCTCTCTGCCTGCTAACTTGTCAAATATCAGATCTTCAGATATTTCTGAGGAACAAATAACTCAAATAAAAACGCATTTAGAAAAAAACAATCTATCTGTTCAACAAGCATATAATCTTTTGCTTGCCCGTGGCATGAGCGAGACAGAAGCAACAAGTGTAAAAAGAAGATTGGATAACCCGGTTTCTGCAGGGGCAAATAATAAAAACAGCGGCACTGGCAACACATCTGAATACACGGAAGGAAAAAGCGATAATAAAAGCCTTTTAGACACCGCCAATAAGACAATACGACCAGTCAATCCTAAAAAGATCTTTGGTTTAGAAATATTTAATAATGGAGTACTTTCTTTTGAGCCTAATATTAGTATCGCAACCCCAATAGGTTATGTAATTGGACCAAATGATGAAATCACTATTAACATCTACGGTTATCAGGAAGCGAAGTATAATTTGAAAGTGGGCTCCGAAGGAGACATTACTGTACCTTATGTTGGCGTAATGTATGTTGCAGGATTAACGATTGAGCAAGCAACAGCAAAAATAAAAAATAAGCTTAGCGCTAATGGTTACTCTAACATAAAGACAGGGCTTACCAAAGTAGGCGTAACAATAGGGAGGATCAGGAGTATTAAAGTAACGATTTTAGGTGAAGTTGTAAAACCTGGTAGTTACACGCTCCCATCTTTATCTACTGCGTTTAACGCCTTATATCTGTCAGGCGGACCTACGGATGTAGGAAGTATGCGTAACATTGAAATTATCCGTAACGGAAAAACGATCGATGTTTTAGATATTTACGATTTTCTGGTCAGAGGAAACCAAAGCGGCAATATTAGCCTTCATGACCAGGATGTGATAAGAATACCGGCTTATAAGGTACGGGTTTCTCTGGAAGGCGAGGTAAAAAGGACCGGACTGTTTGAAATGAAGTTAAATGAGTCGCTTCAAACGCTGCTAGACTTTGCGGGCGGTTTTTCTGATAGCGCATATACGGCAAGCATCACCGGCTATAAGGTGACCGATGTAGAAAACCGAATACAGGATATCAATCAAAACGAATTTTCTACTTATAAACCGTCAAGGTCTGAGTCTT
>JBBPZJ010000283.1:0-8125 GCA_038199395.1 Chitinophagales bacterium | reverse complement strand
TTACTCAGTCAATACCTCAAGCCGCTGGGCTTCGTTATTGCAACGGGACTCCACCCGCTTATTTCAGAAACTGCTACGCATGTTTTCTGAATGTCTTCGCCTTCGCTTGGCACCCAACCGACTGATGTCCCTTGTGCAATAACTGGTGGAGGTTAGCGAAGATTGTCGGAGCTACTCGTAATACTATTTCCTTCCATTCCAACAAGAAGAACCTGAAACATCTATAAGCATGAAAAACTACTGTTGAAGCGACAGTAGTACAAAAGCTACCTCAAATGAAAATGCAGGGAATGAGCTGTTATTATTTCCCTGCTTGCATTTTCTTTGTTGTTTTATTTGCTTCAATACTAAAAGAGAAAAATGACTGCAATTAAAACGTCTTGCTTTATCTCGAAGGTCAACATTTAACTTTGTTTGTCCCTTAAAAAGTACAGTTATGCAAGATTAAATTGCGAATGCATGTCTGGTATTTCGACCTCAAAACCCTTTTTAGCAAGACGGCCGGCAAATTCAACCTGCACAGCATATTCGCCATGTACGATGAATAATTTTTTTATTTGCTTTGGGTCCTGGCCTGCGAGGAACTGGCAAAGGTCTTTATAGTCTCCATGTGCACTCATGCTTTTCATTTGTGCTATTTCTGCCATCACCATTAGTTCATCTCCATATATATTTACTCTTTTTACTCCATTTACAAGCTTGCCGCCAAGTGACGTGGGCGAACAATAACCGACCATCAGAATGGTGTTTCGATCTTCTGAAATGTTATTTTTGATGTGATGCTTAACCCGGCCCGCTTCTGCCATGCCGCTGGCAGAGATAATGACGCACGGATTTGGATATTCTTTCATCTGTTTACTTTCGTCAACGCTCTCTACATACTTTAAGCCATCAAAATCAAACGGATCTTCATCTTTTAATAATAGCTGTTTGACAGTTTTATTGAAATTACCCATGTTATTTTTTACTACCTGCGTGGCTTCAATACTGAGTGGACTATCAACGAAGTACCTCACTTTAGGTAATCTGCCTTCGAGGTCTAATTGATTAAGCCAGTATAAAATTTCCTGGGTACGACCTACACTAAATGCTGGTATGATAAGATTTCCTTTCTTTTCGACACAGGTTCTGTTTATCCAATAAAAAAATTCTTCAGGCGAGTTAGAAACTTCTTCATGCAACTTGTTTCCATAGGTGCTCTCGCAAATTATGTAATCGGCCCTGGGAAACTCTTCGGGTGAGCGAAGAATAACGTCGCCATACCGGCCCACATCACCCGAAAAAGCGAGGACCGTTGTTTTTTCATTCTCCCTGATTTTTAATGTAATAACAGCACTTCCGATAATGTGACCAGCATCTGTAAATAAAATGTCTACATCTTTAGTCAGTGCAAACCATTTGTCGTAATCGACTACATTAAATAACTCCATTGCTGCCTTTGCATCTGCTATACTATACATCGGCTCAAACAACGGCAATCCTTTTTTTACCCTTTTTTTGTTAATGAATTTTGTGTCTTCTCTCTGTATGACTGCGCTGTCTTCAAGTAAAATGTCAGCCAGATCTTTCGTAGCAGACGTGCATATGATTTGTCCTTTAAATCCCTCCTTTACCAGTTTCGGTATTAGTCCTGAGTGGTCAATATGTGCGTGCGATAACAGAAGATAATTTACTTCAGCAGGATTAAACCCGAAGTGCCTGTTTAGTTCATCGGTCTGCTGTCCCATTCCCTGAAACATGCCGCAATCGAGTAAAATCTTTATGCCGTTTGACAGCGTTAATAAATGCTTGGATCCGGTTACCGTACGGGCAGCTCCATGAAAAGATATTTGCATAAAAGTGTTTTAACTGTAAATGAGAGGTTTGTGTAAGTTAACATTTAAGGTAATAATTTTATGAATTGATTGTATAAAGCAGACATTGATAATGTTTTCTTACCGATTTTTTTTATAGTATTACTGCAATAAATAAGATTAAGTTGTAAATTTCACAAAGATTATTACATAAAAACATAAACGGTCGATTATGGGATCCATGTCGCTGATAGTTTTAACCATTGCTGCTATAGTATTTTCTGCCGGCGGTATTTTGGTTGGCAGGTTGTTCAACAAAGGAAGTTACAATAGTCAGAAAGGGCAGGCATACGAATGCGGCATACCCACCAATACTTCGCCCTGGCATCAGTTCAATGTGGGTTATTACTTATTCGCTTTGTTGTTCCTCATTTTTGACGTTGAATTAATCTTTATGTATCCATGGGCAGTTGTCGTTAAAAAGGTAGGTATAACGGCCCTGTTCGAAATCCTCATTTTCATTTTCATATTATTCACAGGCTTTTTGTATGCCCATAAGAAAGGAGCTTTAAAATGGATGTAAGAGAACAAATACGTGAGGCAAATAAAGATTTTCCGGGGCAGGTGATACCCACACCCGGAGGCGGAATTGTAGCTTCAACATTGCAGGATATTATGAACTGGGCCCGCTCTAATTCGCTCTGGCCCCTTACGTTTGCTACAAGTTGTTGCGGTATCGAAATGATGAGCGTTGCATCTGCGAAATACGACTTTTCAAGATTTGGATTTGAGGTAGCCAGGGCCACACCACGGCAGGCCGACGTAATCATTATTGCAGGCACTATTGTAAATAAAATGGCCCCCATATTAAAAAGATTATACGACCAGATGGCTGACCCAAAGTACGTAATAGCGATGGGCGCATGCGCCATTAGTGGCGGTCCGTTTTTCTACAATACTTATTCTGTGGTAAAAGGTGCTGATCACATTATTCCCGTAGATGTTTATATACCCGGTTGCCCTCCTAGACCGGAAGCGTTGCTGCATGCCCTCATTTCACTACAGGAAAAAATAAAAAGTGGATTGACACGGGAACAATGGAAAGATGCGTAAAAATTATAGAGTGGACAGTGAAGCTGGTCGTTACAACCGACTTTTTTGACAGATCAAAATGAGTTTCAGCGAAAATGTTAAACGAAGAAATGAAGGACGTTATATCTGGCTCAAACCCTTCTGCAGTTTTTGATGAAACAGGTGAATGGTTGAATGTGCAAATAGATGTGGCAGAATGGAAAAGCTTTGCTCAAATGCTAAGAAACGGCGCCTTACATCTCGATTATCTTTTTTGCCTTACCTGTATCGATTGGAAAACACACCTCACCATGGTGTATCACTTGTCGTCAACAAAGCATAGGCAAACGCTTGTTGTAAAAGTGAAACTCGACAGAGATGATGCACGAATAGAAACGGTAAGCGACATATGGAGGACCGCCGAGTTTCATGAAAGGGAAGTGTATGATTTGTTTGGCGTTCGGTTTATAAATCATCCTGATTTAAGACGGTTGATTTTGACAGACGATTTTGAAGGATATCCATTGCGAAAAGATTTTGATGACCCTGTAAACATGATAAAGTTGTAAACCTATTTCAACTTTTCCTGCGGGGAATGAAAAAACACTTATGTACACCCAAACCGAAATAGTAAAAGACACCACTGCAATTGCTTCAAACGGTTCTGATGGCGAGATGGTCATCAATGTCGGTCCTCAGCACCCCGCTACGCATGGCGTACTTCATTTGGTAATTACTTTAAACGGCGAAACGATCAGGAAGGTGGAGCCGCATCTGGGTTATATTCATCGCTCTATAGAGAAAATGTGTGAAAGCCTCAGCTATCGCCAATTCATCTATGTAACCAGCAGAATGGATTATCTCTCCTCACACATCAACAATCATGCGTGTGCAATGACGGTAGAGAAAGCGATGCAGATAGAAGTTCCATCAAGAGCACAATATATACGTGTTATTATGGATGAGCTTACCCGCATCGCATCTCATGAGCTGTGGTGGGGCGCTATGGCTATGGACCTTGGTGCTTTCACCCCGTTCTTTTATGCCTTTCGTGAGAGGGAAACCATCAATGATATCATGGAGCAGACCTGCGGCGCACGACTTACTATGAACTACATAGTGCCAGGAGGAGTAATGGCTGATATTCATCACTCCTTTCAACAGAAAGTAAAAGAGTTCATACTGCTTTTTAAAAAAAATATTGATGAATATGATGAACTGGTAACCGGAAACATCATCTTTCAAAACCGAATGAAAGGGGTGGGTATTTTATCTAAAGAAGACGCTATTTCTTACGGCTGCACCGGCCCTACGGGAAGAGGTAGCGGCGTAAGTTGTGACATCAGAAAAATCTATCCATACGAAATTTATAACAAGATTGATTTTGATGAAATATTGGAGACTGCAGGTGATTCCTTTTCAAGGTATTTGGTTCGAATCAAAGAGATGAAGGAATCGATTAAGATTATTGAGCAGTTGATTGATAATATTCCGGAAGGTGATTACCAGGCAAAAACAAAAGCAGTACTAAAATTACCGAAAGGAGAATTTTATACAAGAGTTGAAACAGCCCGTGGTGAATTTGGCGTGTACATAGTAAGCGAAGGTGGAACAACTCCCTACAGGATAAAATTCAGGTCGCCGGGATTTTCAAACTTATCAGCATTAGACCACATGGTACGAGGCAGTAAGCTGGGCGATTTAATGGCCACTATGGGAACACTGGATTTAGTGATACCCGATATTGACAGGTAAATCAAGAGTTCGAAGTTTTTTGTTTACAGTTGAAAACAAAATACCTAAAGTCTTAACTCAACATTTACAACACAAAAATCTAAAAAAGGTAAAAGGCGCTATGTTTAGTCTACATGGAATAACAGAGGGAATACAGCGTTTTCTAAATGCGAACTTCAGCAGTACGTCGGTACTGATTTTAGAAAGCTTGCTCGTTATTTTATCAGCCATTACTTTGTTTGCTGTGTTAGGATTGGTATTGGTGTGGATGGAAAGAAAAGTGGCAGCGCAGATGCAAATTCGCCTTGGCCCAAACAGGGTAGGACCGATGGGGATCTTTCAAACTTCTGCAGATACATTGAAACTAATTTTAAAGGAAGGATTAACACCGGATGGGGCAGACAAGTTGCTGTTTAATCTTGCGCCATTTGTAGTAATAATCGTAGCGATGCTGTTGCTGGCTCCTATTGCTTTTGCAAAAGGCTTCCAACTGTGGGATATCAATATTGGTGTTTTGTATGTTTCTGCTGTCTCATCGTTGTCAGTCATCGGCATTTTAATGGCGGGGTGGGCCAGTAACAATAAATATTCTTTGCTAGGTGCCATGCGAAGCGGTGCACAAATAGTAAGCTACGAGTTGTCTGCGGGGCTTTCTATCATAACCATTGTTGTATTAACTGGCAGCTTGCAAATAGGCGATATAATAGCTAGTCAGCAAGATGGCTGGTGGATATTTAAGGGACATATTCCGGCGATTATTGCTTTCGTTATTTTCATTATTGCTGCAACTGCGGAAACAAACCGTGCTCCTTTCGATCTGGCTGAAGCAGAGTCGGAGCTCACTGCCGGTTTTCATACGGAGTACTCGGGAATGAAGTTCGCTTTGTTCTTCCTGGCGGAGTACATCAGCGTATTTATTGTGTGCGCTATTGGCGTTACTCTTTTTCTTGGCGGATGGATGCCGTTGCATATTGGAAACTGGCAAGGCTTTAATCATATCATGGATTATATTCCTTCCTCCATTTGGTTCTTTGCAAAAACATTTGCCTTGATTTTCCTCATCATGTGGTTTAGGTGGACATTCCCAAGATTAAGAGTTGATCAATTGCTAAATTTAGAATGGAAATATTTATTGCCTTTAAGTCTTTTCAACTTGTTGCTTATGACAGTAGTTGCGATTTTTGAATGGCATTTTTAGGTTTAGGGTTTTAAAGTTTTGCGTTTTGAGTTAAAATGAGTTAAAGTGTGATTTATGGCTACTATAATGAAGTTTGAAGATATAGAGGCATGGCAAAAAGCGAGGGTACTTGCAGATGAAATATTTAAACTTTGCAATGAAACAGCATTAAACAAAGACTTTCGGTTTCGCAATCAAATAAATGCTGCAGCGGGTTCAGCAATGGACAATATTGCTGAAGGATTTGAAAGAGGCGGAAGATTAGAATTTATTAATTTGTTGACAATAGCGAAGGGCTCTTGTGCAGAAGTTGGATCTCAGTTGTATAGAGTATTGAATAGGAAGTATATAGTCGAAGAAAAATTTAATGAGCTTTTGAAAATAGCTGAAGACATAGGCAACATGTTAGGAAGTTGGATAAAATATTTAAATCAATCTGAACACAAAGAAACAAAATTCAAAAATCGAGTACACGGAAAACTTTAAACTCCAAACTCCAAACTCCAAACTCCAAACTCTAAACTCTAAACTCTAAACTCTAAACTCTAAACTCTAAACTCTAAACTCTCAAATGTTTTTAAAGGACTATATATCGGATATCTATAACGCAACAAAGTCATTGCTTACTGGTATGAGGCGAACTGGTCATTATTTTGTTCATCCAAAAGAGATCATAACGGAGCAATATCCTGATAACAGGGACACCTTAAAAATGGCTGACCGCTTTAAGGGCGAAGTAATTATGCCGCACGATGAGAATAATGAACATGCCTGTACTGGTTGTACGGCTTGCGAATTGGCTTGTCCTAATGCGACAATAAAAATTATTACAAAATTTGATGTAACGCCCGAAGGCAAGAAGAAAAAGGCGCTTGACACTTTTGTTTATCACCTCGAATTATGTACGATGTGCAATCTATGTGTTGAAGCTTGTCCCACCGATGCAATTAAAATGGGTCAGAACTTTGAGCATAGCGTGTATGACAGAAGCAAGTTGATAAAAAAATTAAATAAGCCGGGTTCTAAAATCAGGGAAGGAGTTGAATAGGGAAGTTTAAAGTTTTGAGTTTAAAGGTTGGTTCACTGACTGACCATCCATCATCCACCACTAAAATAATAAAGAACATAAAACAAGATACATGAGTGCTTCGCAAATTATATTTTACGCCATTTCTGCTTTTATTTTAGGAGCAGGATTGCTGGCGGTAACATCACAAAAAATTTTTCGGTCTGCTGTCTGGTTGCTTTTTTCTTTGGTTGGCATTGCAGGTTTATATTTTTGGATGGGGGTTGAATTTATTGCAGCCGTGCAAATAATTGTGTATGTAGGAGGCATTGTTATTCTTATTATTTTCTCCATTTTTCTTACGCAGGAGTCGGGGAAAGAACTGCCAAAACCGACGATGAAGCGCATCGCTTTTTCTATACTTGCTGCCCTTTTCGGTTTTGGCTTTACTTTTAACCTGATTGAAAAATACAATTTCACTGCAAACAGTACAAAGCCCTTTAATGTTCCTGTCAGTGATATAGGAACTCAAATGCTGAGTACTTCTGACTACGGATATATTCTTCCATTTGAAGTGGTGAGCTTATTGTTGTTAGCTGCAATGATTGGTTGCATAGTGATAGCAATGAAAACACCTGAAGAGAAACCATCGCAACCAAAGCTGGCTATGGTAGAAGATACAGAAGATCCGCAGGCGCCGGCCGTAGTTGTTATACCACATATTTCCGAACCATTAATTATAGAGGAGGCTTAACATGAATGAAGTGCCATTAACACATATTCTGATTGTAAGTACGGCTTTGTTCTTCATTGGCATGTACGGCTTGTTTACACGAAGAAACATGATAACCATGCTAATGTCAATTGAACTATTATTAAATAGCGTCAACATCAATTTCGTTGCTTTCAACAAATACTTGTATCCAAACCAACTGGCAGGTTTATTCTTTAGTGTTTTCGTTATTACGATTGCCGCTGCCGAAGCTGCTGTTGCCATAGCTATTATCATTAACCTGTACAGAAGTCATCAATCTATTGACGTCGAAGATGCAGCGGAATTAAAATGGTAATGCGCATAGTAAGCAAAGAATAAAGGGTTTAAGTGAAGGATTTTAAACAAACGCTTTTAAACAAGGAATTATTAGTAATGAGTTATCATCAATATGTTTTCCTGGTGCCGGTGATACCCTTAGCCACCTTTGTGCTATTAGGCTTGTTTGGCAGAAAATACTTTACAACTTCTGCAGGCATCATTGGCACAATAGCATTACTTGCTTCTGCAGTCCTTTCACTTGAGACAGCTTATCATTATTTTTTTGTTGATGGAAACGTGAACGGTGTTTA
>JBBPZJ010000282.1:0-5070 GCA_038199395.1 Chitinophagales bacterium | reverse complement strand
CTCAAATAAAACCTGGGCATTATTGTACTTTTTCTGTGCATAATAATTTTCAGCCATCTTCAGTTTGTAATCATTGTCCGTGCTCTTCAATGTTCTAGTTAGTTTATTAGCGCATGAAGTAAAAATAACCACTAAAACAAATACATAAAAAAATTTCACCATAATAGTGTACAATTAGTCAAAACCGGCAAATTAAGATGCCAAGACTTAATGCAACAATTTGTTTAGTTAATAATTACATAATAAAAGCAATTCAAAATTGTATTCTTATTTGGCTTCCATTTTCACAAAAAAGGGTACGTAGTATACAAGGCAGTATTGTCTGATAAAAACACCTAATCGTTGTAAAACAAAAAACCCTTCATTTGAGAAGGGTTTTTTGTTACTTATTTCTTATTAATTATCTCCTTCCTTTCAGGTTAGGATGAGGAGCAGGAACTGAATTTGGTCCTGTTTCTTTAGTACCTGTTAAGTCTACAGTGTTAACATCACCTTCTTCACCATACGAGAAGATAAATCTGTCTTCGCTGATACCTTGTTTCTCAACCAAGTATCTTATAACTGCATTAACTCTATCCCAACTTAACTGCTGCGCACGCTTATCACTTGCACCATGTCCTACAACACGAACTCTACAATCTGGTGAAGCTTTAATTTGGGCAGAAGCACTTGCTATCATTGTCATTGCATCACTGCTTAGAGTAGCTCTTCCTGGCCTGAACTGAATACTAGGAAGATTACCAATATTACAAGCAGCTCCTACTAGTCCACTATCAATTCTTGCTCTCAATTCTGTGCAACAAGCTGGTTCTGGGCAATTTCCTACACCATCAGCGTCAACAGGGAAACATTTTTGAGGAGTAAGAAGCTCTTTGTCTTTATAATCAGGAACACCATCACCGTCAGTGTCTTTAGAAACTCCACGGGCATCAACAGGCGCACCTGCTGGCGTGTTAGGCTCCATATCAAATTGATCAGTTATACCATCACCATCTGCATCAGGTAGAACCGGCGTTGGCAGCTTCATGTGTTGAGGACGATTGATCTCGTTGTACATGAAGTTGTTAGCATTCGTCCACCACAAAGGCTGTACTCTTTTTGAAGTGTTTCCTAAGTTCAAATTTAATCTTGCACTTGTGAAACTAAACATATCGAAGTTTCTTGCACCTCCGTTAAGCCTTAAGTTTGCAGCCGTGGGTCTATAGCCATCTAAGAAATCGTAATTCACAAAGGTAAATCGTTGCTCAAACCCTATATTTACTTTAGGACTAAGCTTAAATGCTATACCGCCACCTAGACTTCCTCCAGGTAACAAGGTCCAGCCCTTCCTACCAAAAACTTCCTTTCCACCAAATGTTCCAAATGTCCCGGTCTTGTTGCTCGAAAACCCAACTCCATAAAAGTTAGAATAGTTTTTATCGATTTGCGCTCCCCCTGCCTGCTGAATAAATACTTTCGTAGCTATAAGATCAAGGCCAGCTAATAAGTAAACATTGGTCTTAGGATTGCCGCGGTAATGGCTGTTAGGATTTAATGATGTAATTAACTCCAAAGCAATTGAGTGTTTCCAGTTTTGAAATGATCTAACTCCAACCTGGTAAGCGGGCTTGTTAGGATAACCCTGTGAATAACCTCCAAACCATCCACCTCTTAGTGAAAATGTATGAGAAATTGCTTTTCTTAAAGTGATTGCTCCCCCCACATCTGCCTTAGGTTTAATGTCGCCAATTACCATGTTGTTACCTCCGGCAAAACCCAGCTCCCACATACTACGCGGCTTTGCAGGGTAAGGATATTGATTGTTCATGAACTCACTCTGTTGAGGGAGATTTCGGGTAGAAATTTTGGAGGAGTCTCTCCAATCATACCCTGCATCACTCTGCTGAGCAAAAGCGGCAGAGGAGAAGAGGCTGATTAAGCCTAGCATTAGAATGTACTTGTTAGTTGCCATAGAAGTGTTTTATGTTTTTTGTAATAGAATATCTTGTTAAGATTCCCGATGCAAAAATATGCTTTGAGAATTAATAAACAAATAATTACAATTTCTTTTTAATTTATAAAAAAACTATACCAGTCTTAAAATGAATTAATTAGAAAACATTTATATAACAATAATGTCCTTCTCCTGTAGAAGTTTTTTCCCAATGATTAAACCATTACTTTGAAATGTACTGTTAATAGGAATACAATTAACTTGCGGACAACTAACAGAATGGAACTAGCAGCAAAAATAATATCGGCAGAATTAAAAGAGTTTGAAATTCATTTTAAGAAGGCTGTAAAAAGTAATGTTCCATTACTTGATAAAATAATGCAGTTTATTGTAAAAAGAAAAGGAAAGCAACTCAGGCCGATGTTTGTTTTATTAAGCGCAAAATTAGGAGGCAGTATTAATGAGAAGTCTTACAGAGCGGCCTCGCTGGTAGAATTGCTGCATACTGCAACCCTGGTTCATGATGACGTTGTAGATGAGTCATTAGAAAGACGGGGATTTTTTTCTATCAATGCTTTGTGGAAAAATAAGATTGCGGTAATTGTAGGAGATTATCTGCTGTCAAAGGGGCTGTTGCTCTCCCTTGACAATAACGATCATAGAATGCTTCAAATTCTTTCTAACGCCATTAAATCAATGAGTGAGGGGGAACTTCTACAATTAGAAAAATCGAGAACTTTAAATCTTAAAGAAGATATCTACTTCGAAATTATAAAAAACAAGACAGCATCTTTACTTGCATCCTCGTGTGCTGCGGGAGCATCCACAACTTTTGAAAGCGAGGAGGCCATTGAAAAAATGAGAACATTTGGAGAGAAAGTGGGCATTGCATTTCAAATTAAAGATGACCTTTTCGATTATGGCAATACCGACATTGGGAAGCCTACAGGCAACGACATAAAAGAAAAAAAACTAACTCTGCCCCTCATTTATACTTTGAATAAAGTAGATCCCAGTATGAGAAGAAAATTAATCTACACAATAAAAAATGAAAACACCAATAAAGATAAAGTCAGGCAAGTGATTGAAGAAGTACAAAAAGCCGGAGGGATTAGATACGCTACAGAAAAGATGCTTAGCTACAGAGACGACGCATTAGCTATATTGTATAGCTTTCCCGAAAGTGAAGTGAGAAAAGGTTTAGAAGAATTGGTAAGATATACTACTGACAGGAACTATTAAGCCATGGAGAAACGTTGGAGAATATTAAAGGCAGAAGACGATAAAGTAGGCGCGTTGCAGGAAGCGTTGAAAATAAACAAAGTAATATGTAAAATACTCGTGCAAAGAGGTTTTGATTCATTTGAAAAAGCAAAAAATTTTTTCAGACCTCAACTAACTCAACTTCTTGACCCATGGTTGATGAAGGACATGGATAAAGCTGTCAACAGAATATTATCTGCAAAAAGTAAGAGAGAAAAAATTCTTGTATATGGTGACTATGATGTTGATGGCACGACCTCGGTAGCGAGTATGTATCAATTTTTAAATCGTATTTATAAGAATGTTGAATTCTATATTCCTCATCGCTACCGCGAAGGTTATGGCGTTTCTAAAATAGGCATTGATTATGCTAAAGAAAAAGGCTTTACCTTAATTATATCTCTCGATTGTGGCATAAAATCGGCTACCCTGATTTCTTACGCTCAATCTATCGGAATCGATTTCATTGTTTGCGACCACCATCTTCCTGATAACGAATTGCCGCCGGCTATAGCTATTCTTAATCCCAAACAAAAAGACTGCGACTATCCTTATAAAGAATTGTGTGGTTGTGGAGTGGGTTTTAAACTGATGACTGCTGTAGCTGAAACGCTGGGCTTACCAGATGAGAGTTACCTGTGTTATTTAGATCTTTTAGCTACAGCAATCGCGGCAGACATAGTACCGATGACGGGAGAAAATAGGGTAATGGCTTATTTTGGATTACAACGTGTAAACAAAAACCCGTGTAATGGTATAAAAGCGCTCATGCAATTGGCCGGGGTACAAAAGGAAATGTTCATCACTAATCTTGTTTTTATTATCGCCCCACGGGTAAATGCTGCTGGAAGAATGGACGACGCAAGAAAAGCTGTGCAGCTTTTCATAGAAAAAGATTGTGATAAAGCATTGGAATTTGCAGAAATGCTTCATATTGATAATACAGAAAGACGTACTGCAGATACAACAATAACTGAGGAAGCGCTTGCTTTGATCGGAGAGGATGTGGAAATGGTCAACCGAAAGTCTACCGTAGTTTACCAGGAACATTGGCATAAAGGAGTGGTGGGTATAGTAGCTTCAAGGTTGATAGAAACATATTACCGGCCAACTATCGTATTAACAAGAAGCGGCGAAGTTGCGTCGGGAAGTGCCAGAAGCGTTCCTGGTTTCAATCTATATGAGGCTATTCATGCATGTAAGGAACATCTGCTGGGTTACGGAGGGCATTTTGCAGCAGCAGGAATGACACTATTACCTGAAAATATCAAAGCCTTTACAAATAAATTTGAGCAGGTGGTAAGTGAAACAATTCAACCAGATTCTCTTATACCCGAAATTGTTATTGATGCAGAAGTAACCTTTAATGAACTCACCCTTTCCTTCTATAATATAATTCACCAAATGGAGCCTTATGGTCCTGAAAATTTGAGACCGGTTTTCGTGGTAAGAAATGTGGTAGATTCAGGTACTTCACAAGTTGTGAAAGAACAGCATATCAGGTTTTGCCTGAAACAAAATAATTGCAGCTTTAAGGGAATTGGCTTTAATATGGCAGAAAAGTTTTCTCTTATTGAAAGTAGAAAGCCTTTAGACGTTGTTTTTACCGTGGAAGAAAATGACTGGAACGGACAGAAATCTTTGCAACTAAAAGTTATTGACTTTAAGGTTGTTGAAAGTGACTTATATAAGATGTGAAATTAGCGTTGTTTTTATATTGTATTTACAAAGATTAATACAAAACAGAAGCCGTCTCAGTTACCTGAGACGGCTTCCCTAGAAAGTATAAAAAATTAAGCTTCTACAATCAAACTTGATTTTTTCTCTCCCTCCATCAATTCGATACTGCGATTTATAAACGAAGTCAGTGCATT
>JBBPZJ010000281.1:0-9900 GCA_038199395.1 Chitinophagales bacterium | reverse complement strand
TGGTTGTTGATACCATAAAATCTACTCCCGTTATTAGAAAAAGTAGTCAGGTATAAATAATCCTGGATGCGATTATTGCCAATTCTTCCGAAACCAAACCTCAATTTCATATCATTAATAAAATCAACATTCTCCAGAAACTTCTCTTTCTTTACCCGCCATGCTATCGATCCTGACGGAAATGAACCCCATCTTTGATCAGGAGCAAATTTTGAAGCACCGTCACGACGCAGGTTTCCGGATAGCAAATATTTGTCTTTATAAGAATAACTCACTCTCCCAAAAAAAGATAAACTTGTGTACCTCGTCTGGCCAATCTGTGGGTAGCCGGCAAAGGGAACGCCAAGGCTTGTTTGTTTGAAAGCTACATCGTAACCAGTAAATAAAGGAAAATTTCTAAACAGGCTGGATTGAGCAGTCGTTCTTAAATCATACGTTTCTTCACCAATAAGAAAATCAAAACTATGACGATCTTTAAGTCCCTTAATTGAATACGTCAATACATTAGAATTAGTGTAGATCTTTCTTTCAGTCGTATCCAAACCTGCTATTGGCATCTTTCCACCCTGTATAGTTGAGAAAGAACTTACAGTATCGAAAAATTGCCGGTCCATTACCTTATTTCTATCATAGCCAAAGGTTGATCTAAAAGTTAGATTTTTCGCAATGTTATAGCTTGCATTTAAGGTTACGTTATAAGCATCAGTTGTCCTTTTTCTGTACTCTGAATTTGCCAGCAGAATTGGATTTATTAAAACAAGGTTATTACCTACGTTGGGATCAGCAAGAGGATCGGCATCGTCAAGATCCTGGTTGGCTGATAGGAACGGCCTGTATCTTACCGCATTGCGCAAGCGGTTGTAGGCAGAGCCAGACTCTGAGGAAACACCGGCACCATATACATTCTGTAACGTATACCTGGTACTGATACCAGCCCTTAAGTTTTGTGTGATTTTATAATCACCCTTAAAATTTAGCAGGTGTCTTTTAAAGTTTGAATTTAAAACAATAGCCTTATCGTCGTTATAAGTATAACCAAAACTATAGGTAAACTTTTACTATAAACAGCGATGCAAGAGCTTTTTAGCACAGAGAAAAGACCGGATGCGATAATAGGACTAAGCGACAGGCTTACAACCGGAGCTTTAAGGTTTCTGCAAAAAGAGGGAGTCGAAATTCCGAAAGAGGTGGGACTAATCGGGTTTTCAAACGGAGAATTTACGGAATTTTTAAACCCTTCATTAAGCATTATTAAACAACCTGCATTCGAAATGGGCCAAACAGCAACAGAACTTTTGTTACAGGTAATTGAAAGTAAACGACCAGTAAAGGAATTTACCCGCAAAGTTTTGGAAACAGAATTGATTGTTCGAAATTCTAGTTTAAGACGGTAATAGAATTTCGGCTAAACTCAAGCTTTTGTTTTAGATGTTTTAGTAGCTGATTTGCTGTTTTTGGTAAATATCTTTTTCCTGTACACCAGCCATCCTGCATTTCAGCAATTACCAACCGTTGTTAGGAACAAAATCAAAAAAAAACGAAGCGGTAACTTCCGCATGTTATTAAGCAGCCTTCACTTTAATCACAATTTTCTTCACCGGCTTATTTCCTCCCGGCGATATACTGGGACGATGAACATCTGAAGGAAAGAAAATAAAAAAAATTCCCGGAGTTGCCGGGTAGAATTTACCTTCCGCTGTATAATTTGCTACCTCTTTTTTTTCGTTGTATTCGTTTGTAACTTTTGCTTCATTTACAGGCGATACGCCAATCTTTTCTTCGCCATCAATTACATACTGAAGATCGATATACCTTCTGTGAGACTCCCAGTTTGTTTTATTAAAGTCTTTAGTTGAATCCATTGTTACTGATGCATATACATTCTCGCCATCAATCGGATATCTTCCCTTAGCAATCGTTTTCAAATCATGATTTTTCAGGAAAGCAAAAGCATCGTCCCAATAGGCTTTATTGATTTTATACTGCCGTGCAAATTCTTGTTCATTTATAGTCTTATGAGGTTTCAGTTGCAAACCGTTTAGCCATTCCTTTTTCTTAAACCATTTCTTTACCTCTTTCTCCGAACGTTTGTCTCCCCCAACAGCCTGAGCGTTTACAGAAAACAAACCAACTAAAACTAACAATAGCCCCGATAATAAAATGCGCTTTTTCATTCTGCAGGTATAGTAATTAAAAAAGAAATTAAGCAGAAAAGCGGTTACGTTAACAGTTAAATTTTAAATCGAGAAGCAAAAAAGAGAACTTAGATGCAAATTGCCCGTTTCCACTTTAAAATTAGTAGAATGATTAATTTCCATTATTTACGCTAAATCTTCCTGACTGTACCCTTTCTTTTCACGACACGCCCTAATTTGTTTACCAATAGTTACACGGTGTTTCATGCAGGTATTCGTCAATTAGTTTAAACATTTCTTCGATAAAATTTTAATTGCCCTAGCTATGACCTTCTCAACTAAGGCAAGATGAAAAGGTATTTGGTTGGTACGGGTAGGTCGCAACCATCGATTGTATTTCGAAGCAATCTTAGAAACTTGATATTCTGCTTCTGAAGTGTAATTAGATGTTATTAGATTCAAATGATGTTTAGCTCATGAGCGAGAGAAAAATCAAGTCAGCAACAATTTATTCACAGCTTGAAATTAATGCCTAAAATTTTCCGCAACTGAGCCTGGCTAAGATTTTTAACCTATGAACTCTTTAGAGCCTAAAGCGGTTAAAATAATATTTAAGAAGGATTGTCAGGTATTGATGATTGTGGAGACTAAGTAGCCAGAACTATTTGTTATGAAAAGTAAAATCACACAATCCATTATTGCAAGAGGTATGTAGGGCGATAATAAGCCTCTATGATTCTTAGCTGCTACTGGGGGAGGCTCGATAAGTTTTTTTGAGCTTTAATAGAAGAAGTTTTTTATGAAAAGCGTTTCTTATTGAACGAAGGGCACAACGACATGCTCATTACAGCACAAATTTTTTTATTAAAACATGAAATACAATTGCCCAGGCAAACAACAAAACCTCTATAATTGATAACCATCATCATTCCAACTTATAATGAAGCGGAAAGCATTGCCTGCCTCATTAATTATTTAAAAAATAATTCTAACAACAAAGTCAAAGAAATAATTGTATCGGATGGTGGCAGCACAGATAAAACGTTTGAGGTTGCGAAACAGGCAGGAGCCAAAGCTGTATTATCTCCCAAAAAAGGAAGAGCCTATCAAATGAATTATGCAGCATCAATAACAAGCGGTGGAGTATTATTTTTTGTTCATGCTGACACTTTCCCTCCTCCAACATTTGTTCAGGATATTGAACAAGCTCTTGCAGATGGTTATGAATTGGGCAGGTATCGTACAAGATTCAATAGCAATAAAACTATTTTACGTATTAATGCCTTTTTTACCCGCTTTGATTGGTTCATCTGTTATGGCGGCGATCAAACTTTATATATTACCGATAAACTGTTTAAAGAGATTGGAGGTTTTAAAGAAGATATGCTCATAATGGAAGATTACGAGATTGCAGAAAGGGCACGAAAAAAGAGGAAGTATAAAATATTCTCAAAGGCAGCATTGGTTTCAGCAAGGAAATACGATACAAATAGCTGGCTAACTGTACAACTGGCAAACCGGACTATCGTAGAAATGTACAACAACGGAGCCTCACAAGTGGAAATGGTGGAAAAATATCAGGAAATGCTGGTATACAGATAAAAGATAAAACTGTTTAGCGTTATGAAAGATTTAATTACAGGTATACAACAGGTGGGTATAGGTGTAACAAATGCAAACGAAGCCAAGCATCTTTACAAAGATCTTTTTGGTATGAACGTTTTGATCTTTGAAGACAAGGCTGAAGCTTCTTTAATGACACGTTATACAGGCCACCAGGTGCATAACCGTCATGCTATTTTATCTATGAATCTTTCCGGCGGTGGAGGTTTGGAAATCTGGCAATTTACTTCAAGGGTTCCTTTAAAAAGTACATCTAACAGGTTTGGCGATTTAGGAATTTTTGCTATAAAAATTAAATCAAAGAATGTAGAGGCTGCTCACGAGCATTTCAGCAAAATGCCTTCAATAAATGTATCTGCATTAATGGATTCACCAGATGACAGAAATCATTTCTGGCTTACTGATCCGTACGGCAATCATTTTAATATTGTAGAAGGAGATGAGTGGTTTAAAACAAGCCAGGGTATATGCGGCGGCGTAGTTGGGGCTGTAATAGGTGTATCTGATCTTGATAAGGCACTTGAATTTTACCAGAATGTTTTAGGCATCGATGAAGTAATATACAGTGGTACCGCTCCTGCAGTCGATCTTCCTTTAAAAGAGCAGGAAGGGCAACAGTTTAGAAGAGTATTGTTGAAAAAGCAGGTAGCTAACAAAGGGGCTTTCAGTAAGTTGTTAGGGTCAGTACAAATTGAATTGGTGGAAGCATTAGACTTTCAACCCGTAAAAATTTATAAGGATCGTTTCTGGGGTGACTGTGGTTTTATTCATTTATGTTTTGATGTTTTGAATATGGATGTATTGAAAAACAAATCGGAACAAGCGGGATATAATTTTACGGTAGATAGCGCTAATTCATTTTCAATGGGTTCATCTGCCGGAAGATTTTGTTATGTAGAAGACCCTGATGGTACTTTGATAGAGCTGGTTGAGACTCATAAGATTCCAATATTAAAAAAGCTTAACTGGCATTTGAACCTGAAGACACGTAAAAACGAAGGGCCTCTTCCCGGCTGGATGATTGGAATGCTTGGGTTTAATAAAGTGAAATAATTATTGAAACAACGCCTGAAGTGCTTTCCGTTCCTTCTTTTGCATTTTGAAATAATTAATGGTGCTGACAAAGCAATCTTTCCAATACAGATATATCAATGCAAAAAAGGGAACCGCAATAACCAGTAAGAGACAAACAGGGCTTTTAAGAATGCTACACAATACAGCAAGCAACAAAACATATAGAGGATATACAATTAATAAAGCTGCAAACAAAGTGGAGTCATAAAACACCGTTCCCTTCGTTTTGTTTTTGATGAAATTTTTTAAGGGCAGATAAACAGGCAAGTGAATAAGTACACCTGTTAATGCAGGAATAAATAATAGTACAGACAGCAAAAAATTATTGACAGAAGAGGTTGTATTTAAGGCGAGCCTTTTTGTATCGGATAAATTATAAAGCTCTTTTTTTAAGGTATCAGAAGTTAGCTTCGCTTTTAAGGTTTCTAAATAAGATACCGGTTTTGATGAATCTTTTACCAGAGCAGTATTACTCAATAAAAACTGAACAACAGATGTGTTATCATCCATAAGTATTCCTTTTTTAAGGCGTGAGTAAAGCAGCTTGTTGAAATGCCTTATTTGCTCTGCTTCATTAGCTGCAATGCATGCGTCACTACTAGCAATAGGTTCTCCAAATTCGATAATTATCTTTTTCCAAAAGATGGTAAACGAGTTATAATTAAGGCTAACAGGCAGAACCCTGAAAGTTTTTAATGTAGCCTCCTGCTTCCACGCATTCATTGCTATTCTTGCAGAACCTTTTTTTAATGGACGTAGCTGCCATTGGTTAAGACAAAGTCCTTCTGAAAATATGAGCACTATTCCTCCATCTCGCAATATCTGATTGCACTGTTCAAATGCTGTATCATTTAATGCCAAATATTCTTTTCCTTCGCTTAAGCGGTAAATGGGGATGGCCTTTAGACTTGTAAGAATTTTTTTTGCTATAGGATTTTTAAAGGCATCTCCCCGTGCTAAAAAGTGTACCGGATTTTTAAACAAAGCGCCCAATAATACTGCGTCAAAAAAAGAATTGGGATGATTGCAGGCTAATAGTAAAGGGCCTCTTTCATTAAGTATGTTCCTGTTACTCATAACAACTTTGCGACAAAAAAATAACAGCCCTAACCTTACCCAACTTTTTATAAAATAATACAACTTATCAATTTAAACAGGAAGATAGGAAAATCAACTCATCATATATCTTCAAGTCTTCAGCGGCATTTAATCGAGGCAGTGAGTGATAAGAGCAACAGGCAGTGGGCGGAGGGCTAGACAGTAAAACTCATCTGCTGAAGACCGGAAATTGCGATTTCTTATTTCCGCCAGATTATAATAAGCTAACTTCAGTTAACCAGATGTTTAGAATTAAAGTGGATTAAAATAATATCTAAAGATGTTCTATTGAGTAGAAAATATTGTTGAGGCTGATTTCTTTCTTGAGAAGCTATGGGGATAAAAAGCCATTTAGGGATTAGTCTATGCTTCTTAATTTAAGAAGTATATTTTTACCCATACTTTTTTATTTTAAATTCCGCTGGCTTGACAGTCAGGCGCTTTTTTACTGCGGCGAAGATAGGAGCAGATGCCAGTTGCCGTTTTCTGGTAAGCAAAAATTGCTGTTTTTAAAGACGAACGCTGATATTGCCGCGCCAATCCCTGCGGAGAACTTATTCTAAATAACACTGATCCGGGGGTGCAAATCATAAAAGAGGATGACCGATGTTGGTCATCCTCTTTTAAATAAAAAATAAATTTATTACTTCCTAAAATGGAAGATCATCCATTGGTTCAGTAATCTCACTTGCCGATACTCCAGATTGGGATGATGGCTGACTGTTTGAAGATTGATTATATGACGGCTGTTGATTTTGATAATTACTTCCGCCAGATGTGTCCGAGCCCTGGTTATCATTCCGGCCTCCTAATAACTGAACCGAGATGACCCGTAGACTCAAAGATGTACCCTGTGTACCATCTTTGGCTGTGTAATTTCTTATATCAGGCTGCCCTTCTGCGTATACCTGGGTTCCTTTTTTTAGGTAAGGCGCAATACCAGTACGGTCTGTCCAATATGCACATTCAACCCAGATCGTTTTATCTTTTTGTACGCCTTGCGCATCCTTAAACTTCTCGGTATGTGCTACACTAAAATTAATTACATTTTTACCGTTCACATTGTTTACAACACCATCTTTTCCAAGATTTCCAATAACCTGTAACTTGATCATATATAGAGTGATTTTTTAATTAGTATCAGGCAAAATAAGCAAAAGTTTTATATAACGCACGAAGAAACCCAAATGTGGAACGCTTAAAAATTTAGTATCACACGCTTCATTTTATGAGCCAACTACCCTTACACGCTTTCTGCCATGATAAACCTTTTTGGAGCTGCCACCTCAAATTCTCAAAAAGTGACCACCGAAATGGTCGAAATGCAAACAAGCCTCTCTCTATTACACCTCCTCTAAACACCTTTTTTTATACAATTTCAATTTTATCAACAACTATATATCTTAACCAGGCATTGCAATCTCTTTTGAAATATCAACTTTGATATTGGCGTAGTTTTGCAAAATGAAGATCGATATTTTAAGTGTTGTCCCTGCATTATTAGAAAGCCCTTTCTCACATTCTATTTTGAAAAGGGCAAAAGAAAAAGGTTTGTTTGAAGTGAATGTGATTAATCTTCGGGATTATAGTACAGGCAAACAAAAGCAGGTGGATGACTATCAATTTGGAGGTGGAGCCGGTATGGTTATGATGTGTCAGCCGTTAGTAAATGCGATCATTCAGCTACAGGAGAAACAGAAATATGATGAGATTATCTATATGACCCCGGATGGTAACCGTTTCAATCAGAAAACTGCCAATCATTTATCATTAAAAGAAAACCTTCTTATTATTTGTGGGCATTACAAGGGAATTGATGACCGAATAAGGCAACATTATGTAACTATGGAAATATCGATAGGCGACTATGTTTTAAGTGGAGGTGAACTAGCGGCTGCAGTGGTAGTCGATGCAATAGGCAGATTGATACCCGGAGTATTAAGCGATGAGACATCAGCGCTCTTTGATTCCTTCCAGGATAACTTACTCGCTCCTCCCGTCTATACACGACCCGCTGATTTTAATGGTTGGAAAGTGCCGGAAGTATTACTAACAGGCGACCCGAAAAAAGTAGATGAATGGAGAACCAATCAATCTTATGAAAGAACAAAAGAACGGCGGCCTGACTTATTAGAAGATTAATTATAATCACGATAAAGAAGAGTTACTAATTCTTCGTGTAGAACTTACTTTAATCCAACTTTTGCAAAAGAAAAATTAAAAAATGTCTACTGTGATATATGTGACTTTCAATAGTTAAGACAAACTTTCTAATCACGTCTTTTTAGGGTAGTAGTAAAACCTATAAGAGCAGTACATGAGCAACGACAGGTAGATATTTGTATTGAAATACAAGTGGCCGTTTCTAACCTGAAAAACTCCAATATTTATTAAAAGCTCCACAAGTTATTTCATGTTCTAATGAAAAAGCCTCCTTTTTAGGAAGCTTTTCTTTTTTTATATACTGCCCTCTTCAGATTGCTACCTTCACCTCGTCATGCACAGATAGTAGTTGAAAAAAAGTGCATCAATAGAATAAACATTTTTTAATGCTTTTAATTGTTGCGGTAATTTTAGTTTACAATAGGAAAGTAGACAACAAGCACTCGCTCGAAGAGATTTTAAATCAACTTTAGATTATGAAAAGTAAAGACCGATTTTTTATAAACGGAAATGTAGTCGACATATTAAACAAAAGAATTTTTGCTGCTAAGGTTGAAATTGAAAATGGGCTTATCGGACGGATTGAAGAGATTGGCAATGATGAAACGTTCCAAGGATTTATTCTTCCCGGTTTTATAGATAGCCATGTGCATATTGAAAGTAGTATGCTCATTCCTTCTGAATTTGCAAAACTGGCAGTAGTGCATGGCACAGTTGCCACAGTAAGCGATCCACATGAAATAGCCAATGTGTGTGGCATGGCTGGTGTTGAGTATATGATAGATAACGGAAAGCAGGTTCCATTCAAATTTTATTTCGGAGCGCCGAGTTGTGTACCGGCAACCGTTTTCGAAACATCAGGTGCAACGTTAGACGCCGCTGCTGTAGAGAAATTACTGCAACGAGGAGAAATAAAATATTTAAGTGAAATGATGAATTTTCCGGGAGTTTTATTGAAGGATGATGAAGTAATGAAAAAAATTGCATCATCGCTTGCGCTAAATAAACCTGTTGATGGACATGCGCCGGGACTAACGGGAGAACGGGCCAGGCAATATATAAATGCAGGAATAAGTACAGATCACGAATGCTTTACAGCCCCGGAAGCACTTGAAAAGCTGCAACTTGGTATGAAAATTCTGATACGGGAAGGCAGTGCTGCAAAAAACTTCGAAGCCCTTGCTGATCTTTTAAATGAGCATTGGGCAAGCATGATGTTTTGTAGTGATGACAAACATCCTGACAGTTTAGTAGATGGCCACATAAACAAACTTTGTGCAAGGGCTGTGGCAAAGGGAATTGATGTGTTTAAAGTGCTGCAGGCAGCTTGTATCAATCCTGTAAAACATTATAATCTTGAAGTAGGAACACTTCAGGAAGGTGATCCCGCAGATTTTATAATTTCAAAAGACCTTACCAGTTTCGATATTATTGCAACTTACACAAATGGAATACTTGTAGCTGAAAACGGAGTTTCAAAAATAAGCTCCGTAGCTTCTGATTCCATTAATCATTTTCAATGTCAGTTGACTTCTCCGGCAGATTTCGAAGTACCGGCTAATCAGGAACAAGAAATAGCAGTTATAGAAGCATTAGACGGTCAACTCATTACTAACAATCTTAAGGTATCGGCCTTGCTACTAAAAGATGGGGGCAAGCTGGTTAGTAACACAGGTGAGGACATTTTGAAAATAGCGGTAGTAAATCGATACAATGCCGCCCCCCTTGCAAAGGCCTGGATAAAAAATTTTGGTTTAAAAGAAGGAGCGATTGCATCGTCAGTTGCACATGACAGTCATAACATTAT